>JANMXL010000081.1:0-2694 GCA_031380885.1 Burkholderiales bacterium
GTCAGGGCGAACGCGGCCAGCCGGGTGGCGAGTCGCCAACGGGGGGCGGTGGCCAGGGCGACTCAGGCGGTGGTGGTCAAGCCGCCCAGGGTGGCGGCGGCAGTCGAAGCGGCGGCAATTCCGGCGGAGCCGGCCTAGGCGGCGGCCCGACACGAACTGGTGGCGTCGCCGATGAAACGCGTCTGATGACGTCGGGCACCCCACTGGCGCGCGCCAAGCAGCGGGCAACAGGGGTACTGGGCCAATTGCGCCGCCTGCTGAGCGAACGTGTCGCCGGCTTCGATTCCGGGCACCCTACGCGGCCGTCGCCCGCGTTGGCCGAAGCGATGTCGCAGCAGGCAACCCAGGTGCAGGCGACCCAGCAGCACACCGGCGTCGCCTACGAGGGCGATATCGTTGTCTACGATGACGCCGCCGTGGAGCGTGTGGCGCAGGACTTGCGCCACCGTACCGGCGAGCTCAAGAAGAAGGCCACGACGTCGACGGAAAAGGCCACGATCGAAATCGTCGCCCTGATGTTCCAGAGCATCCTGTCCGAAGAGCGCATTCCGCCGGCCGTGCGCGTCTGGTTCGCGCGGCTGCAGATGCCGGTGCTGCGGGTGGCGGTCGGCGAGCCCGATTTCTTTGCCACCACCGACCACCCGGCGCGCCGCCTGATCGACCGCATGGGGGCCTGCGTGATGGGTTTCGACGCGCACAGCACGCGGGTGTCGGGCGGCGCGGTCGAGAAGGAGATCAAGCGCGTGGTGCAGGTCGTCGAGGCCTACCCGGACACCGGCCGCCGCGTGTTCCAGACGGTGCTGACCGAATTCGAGCGCTTCCTCGAACACTATTTCAAGAACGAGAACGAGGCCTCGCGCAAAGGCGTCTCGCTGGCGCAGCAGGTCGAGCAGCGCGAGACGCTGGCCATCCAGTACACGATCGAGTTGCGCAAGATGCTCAACGAGGTGCCGGTGCCCGAGGGCGTGCGCGAATTCCTGTTTCAGGTGTGGGCCGATGTGTTGGCGATGACCGCCGTGAAATCCGGCCCGGGCAGCGAAGAAACCAAGGAAATCAAGCGCGCGGCCGCCGATTTGATCTGGTCGGCCAGCGCCAAGGTGTCGCGTGACGAGCGCGCCGACGTGATCCGCCGCCTGCCGCCGCTGCTGAAAATTCTGCGCGACGGCATGCAGGGCGCGGGCGTCGCCTCGGCCGCGCAGGACGAGCACATTCAGCGGCTGAACACCTCGCTGGCCGCGGCATTCACCGCGCGCACCGCGGCGATCCCGAAGGATCGCCTCGAACAGCTGATGGCGCGGCTCGAAACGCTGGAAGAGCTGTTGCCCGATGCCGATGACATGGAGATCGACGAGTCGCTGGTGCTCGACCTGTCGGGCCACGAAAGCAACGAGCTCGAGGTGGTGAACGCCGGCGGCTCGATGCCCACCCCGGCGATGGCGGCCTGGGCGCGCGAGTTGCAAGTCGGCGGCTGGTACATGCTGGACTACCGAGACCGCAACGAGTCGGTGCAATTGGCGTGGCAGGGCATGCGCCGACAGCTGTCGCTGTTCGTGACACCGCACGGCCGAGGCATCCTGTTCCAGCAGCAGCGGCTCGCGGCTTTCCTGCAGGCCGGCCTGCTGGTGCCGGTGCAAGATGAGTCGCTGACGGTGCGCGCCACACGCACCGCGCTGGCCCAGCTCGATGTCGATCCGAGCCGTCTGTTGAACTGAGCGCTGGTGCTCGCAAAACCCCGTGAACAAGGGGTTGCAAATTTACCCCCCCAAGCATGATTCATGCCGTTTGCTGCATTGATGCAGCAACGCACCGGCCGAGTCTTTCGGCGCACATCACTTTGGGGAAGCACATGAAGATTCGATACGCGCCGCTGGCTGTGGCCTGCGCTTTGATGGTGGCCGCCGCGGCCACGACGACCGCGCAAGCGGCGGCGGTGACTTACTACTTTGGTGGAGCGCTTTCAACCAGCGGCCTGCCGCCGCTGGCGATCGGGGATACCTTCACGGGTTCGTTCACGTATGAAACGACCGCTATCGATGTCTCTCCGAACGCCGCCTTCGGTATCTATGACGCAAGCTTTGCGATCGATGCCACAGTGAATGGTTATTCGTTTTCCAGCAGCACCAGCGCATCGGACTGCCCTGCCTGCGGCGGCATTCAGGTGCAAAACAACCTAAACGGCACCGATGGCTTTGCTGCGATATCTGGCCTCAATTTCCCACTCGCCCCTGTCATTGGACCGAGCCTCGACGGTTTTCTTCCCATAGCTGTTGGCGCTCTCCTGTTTGATCCCAGCGGCACAGTGTTCAACAGCAACGTATTGCCTTCAGCTCTGGCGCTCTCGTCATTTCAAGACTCGGAATTCATACTCACGTTCGGCAACGACTTTGAGCGAAGAAGCGCCGCCGGCTTCCTCACATATCTCAGCACCACTGCACCCCCCGTCCCCGAAGCCTCAACCAGCGCGATGTTGGCGCTGGGCCTCGGCGCACTCGCTGTCGTGCGCCGTCGCAAAGGCCACTGACCTGCTCGCAATGCCGTCGCAACGCGCTCAGAAAACAGGCCTCGCATTGCGAGGCCTGTTCGTTTTCACATCGAGGTCGCCTGCAAGCCGGGTTGGCTACGCCGATCCTTCGACAGGATCAGCCTCCGGCACCTGCGCCAGCGCCTGCTCGAACTTCACCTTTGAGGCCCGGG
>JANMXL010000082.1:0-18331 GCA_031380885.1 Burkholderiales bacterium
GGCGCAGCGTGCGGGCATGCCGCCCGGCGTGCTGAACATCATCACCGCCGACAGCGAGCAGTCGATCGCCATCGGCAACGTGCTGTGCGCTAGCGACACCGTGCGCCACCTGTCGTTCACCGGCTCGACCGAGGTGGGCCGTATCCTCATGAAGCAATGCGCGCCGACGGTCAAGAAGCTGTCGCTCGAACTCGGCGGCAACGCACCGTTCATCGTGTTCGACGATGCCGACATCGACAGCGCGGTCGAGGGCGCGCTGATCAGCAAGTACCGCAACGCCGGCCAGACCTGCGTCTGCGCGAACCGGCTGTACGTGCAGGATGGCGTCTATGACGCCTTCGTCGACAAGCTTGCCGCGAAGGTGCGCGGCATCCGGGTCGGCAACGGCTTCGAGGCGGGTGTGACGCAGGGCCCGATGATCGATGCGAACGCGATCGCGAAGATCGAAAGCCATGTCGCCGACGCGCTGGCCAAGGGTGCCCGGCTGCTGGTCGGCGGCCACAAAGTGGACGGCCGCTTCTTCGAACCGACGGTGCTCGCCGATACCACCGCCGACATGTTGTGCGCCCGCGAGGAAACCTTCGGCCCGGTGGCGCCGGTGTTCCGTTTCCACACCGAGGCCGAAGCGATCGCCGCGGCCAATGCGACCGAGTTCGGCCTGGCCAGCTACTTCTACAGCCGCGACATCGGCCGCATCTTCCGCGTGGGTGAAGCGCTCGAGTACGGCATGGTCGGCGTCAACACCGGGATGATCTCCACCGCCGAGGTGCCGTTCGGCGGCGTCAAGCAGTCGGGCCTGGGGCGCGAGGGATCGCACCATGGCATCGATGACTACGTCGAGATCAAGTACTTGTGCCTGGGCGACATCCAGCGCTGAGCCACCCCCACGCAACGCATGAGTTTCCCCACGCTCGAAATCCGCCACTGGGTGCTGCTGACGTTTGTCGGCTCGGCGCTGTATGCGCACCTGCGAGGCCGGGTGCGCTTCAAGTTGGCGCGCGCGCTGACCGACTTCACCGTGCTGCTGGCGCCCATCAACATGCTGATGTACGCCTTCTCGCGCATCCCGCGCAGTGCCTACATCGACGTGGCGCAGTTCCCTGAACTCGTCGAGCTGCAGAAGCACTGGCCCACCATCCGTGACGAGGCGCTGCGCCTGAACGACGAGGGCTATATCCGCGCTGCGGCGGGCTATACCGACATCGGCTTCAACTCGTTCTTTCGCACCGGCTGGAAGCGCTTTTATCTGAGCTGGTACGGTAAAGATCTGGCGTCGGCACAGGCGCTGTGCCCGCAGACGGTGGCGCTGCTGCGGGGCATTCCGTCGATCAAGGCGGCGATGTTCGCCTCACTGCCGCCCGGCGCACGGCTGGTGCGGCACCGCGACCCTTATGCCGGCTCGTTGCGCTTTCACCTCGGGCTGCAGACGCCGAACGACCCGGGCTGCTACATCGACGTCGACGGCGAGCGCTACCACTGGCGCGATGGCGAAGCGGTGATGTTCGACGAGACCTACATCCACACCGCCGCCAACACCACCGACCAGCAGCGCGTGATCCTGTTCTGCGACATCGAGCGGCCGCTGTGGGGCAGCCCGCTGCGCGCGTTCAACCGGTTGTTCGCCAAGCACTTCATGGCGGCAGCGTCGACGCAGAACGTCAACGGCGAGCCGATCGGTGGCCTCAACAAGGCGTTCGCCCACGCCTACAAGCTGCGCGCCGCCGCCAAGGAATTCAAGCGCGGCAACCGCCTCGCCTACTACGTGCTGAAGTGGCTGGCGATTGCGGGCTTGGTGTGGGCCATCTTCTGGTGATCACGCTCGGCGCCTGCATGCGCTGAGCACCGTCAGGAAGCATGGTCAGCGCGGCTCTTCATCGTTCGCCGCCGCCGTGGCACCGCGCTCCAGTCGGTTCGCGTAGCCCGCGCGGCCGGTGGCTTGCGCCGACGCCGCGAGGCCGGCCGCGCGGCGCAACAGCATGTCGGGCTGCGTGCCATCGGCTGGATACGATGCAATGCCGAGCGCAGTGGCCACGGCCAGATCGACGCCGCCGACCTTGAAGGTTTCACCGAGCGAGCCCAGCAGCTTGCGGCCGACACGGTCGGCATCGGCCGGGGTGTCGATCAGCGACAACAGCACGGCAAACGCATCGTCACCGACCGAGGCCACCACATCGCTGGCGCGCACGCCGGCCCGCAGCCGCACCGCGACCTTGCGGCGCAGCGTGCCTGCGGCCTCGGGCCCGAGGCGCGCCATCGTCGTGGCCAGACCCTCGATGCGCAGCACCAGCAGCGCCATCGGCGCTGGCTCTCGCTCGCGCAGCGCCAGCAGGTGGCTCATGTGTTCGATCAGCTGACCGGCGTGCGGCAAGCCGGTGTGCACATCGGTCGCGAAGGCCTGTCGGGTGACCGCCCGCACCCGCTGACGCTCGATCGCCGCGCGCAGCCGACGCGGCCAGCCGGGCTGCGCCAGTTCGTCGGTGCTGACGATGTCCTGCGCTCCGTCGCGCAACCAGCACAAACAGTCGGCCGCTGTCGGCGCGTCGGCGACGATGATCACGGCGACGTCGGAGGCACAGCGGACCCAGCCGTCCCAGCCGCCGTGGACCACCAGCACATCGACCGGTGTCGCGGCGAGCCGCGGCCACAGATCATCAGCGGTGCAGGCCGCGGTGGCGAACCGGCCAAATCCATGACCATCGATCGGGGTTGCGGCGCTTTCCCATGCCGCAGCCGCCTGGGCCAGGCCGGTGTGCAGCACATGCAAGCTCGCGTCGCTCATCGCTCTCGTCCTCGCCATCGGTGGCACTGCGATTGTGGCGGCGATCGGCGCCGCACCGGGTGGGACGAACGGGTGCGGCTGCTGGCGCAGATGGCCAGCGATGGCTGCATCACCGACTACGTCGGCGTGCGCATCTCATCGATCGGGCGGCGCTTTCGCATCGAGCAGGCGGTGGTCTGGAACCTGATCGACGAGGACGGTGTGTGCCATGGGCAGGCGGCTGCTTTCGACCGCTGGCAGGCGCTGTCCGCACGGGGCCTCACGTTAGAATGAAAGCACTTTGCGGGTGTAGTTCAATGGCAGAACGGCAGCTTCCCAAGCTTCATACGAGGGTTCGATTCCCTTCACCCGCTCCAGCGCTTCACTCCCGACAACGGCCCTCTCAGGGCCGTTTTTGTTGCACGACACACGCCCACCCATGAGTTCCACGGTCCCCTCGCCGCGCCTCGACACCGACGAGACGGTGCCGCATCGTCCGATCAAATCGTTCGTGCTGCGCGCCGGGCGCATGGGCCCTGGTCAGACGCGGGCGATGAACGACTGGGGGCCACGGTTCCTGGTGCCGTATGCGCCGCAGCCGCTGGACACCGCGGCCGTCTTCGGTCGCAGCGCGCCGCTGATTGTGGAGATCGGTTTCGGCATGGGGGATGCCACCGCCACCATCGCCGCCGCCTTGCCCGACACCGACTTCCTCGGCCTGGAGGTGCACGGCCCCGGCGTGGGCGCGCTGCTCAAGCTGATCGGCGAACGCAGCCTCACCAACCTGCGCATCGTGCGGCACGATGCGGTCGACGTGCTCGAACACATGATCGCGCCCGGTTCGCTGGCCGGCGTGCATGTGTTCTTTCCTGATCCTTGGCACAAGCTCAAGCACAACAAGCGGCGTCTGATCCAGCCCACGTTCGTGTCGTTGCTGGCCTCGCGGCTGGCCTCCGGCGGCTACCTGCACTGCGCAACCGATTGGCAGCCGTATGCCGTTCAGATGCTGCAAGTGCTGTCGGCAGAGCCGGGGTTGTCCAACGCCGCTGCGCAAGGCAGCGATGGCTACGCACCCAAGCCAGCGTACCGGCCGCTGACCAAGTTCGAGAACCGCGGACTCAAGCTCGGCCATGGTGTCTGGGACGTGGTGTTTCGCCGCCTCTGACACCGGGTTGGCAAGCTTCGCGTGCGCTATCGGACGTGAAAACAGGATGTTCGTTAACGTACTCGGGTTCTCACCAGTACCGAGCGACCCCATGACCACACCGGCTTCGACCTCGCGCCCTGCGCTGGCAACCGTCTTCTCTGCCGTCGTTTTGCCCCTGCTGCTGATCGGCGGCTGCTCCAGGCCCGGTGACACCGCAGGCGGGCGACCACCTGGCGCACCGCCGGTATCGGTCGCAGCTGCAGTGCAACGCAGCGTCACCGACATCGAGGAGTTCACTGGCCGGCTCGAAGCGCCGCGCTCGGTCGAGGTGCGTCCCCGCATCGGCGGCACGATCGACAAGGTGCATTTCCGTGACGGACAGCGCGTGGCGCAGGGCGCAATGCTGTTCACGATCGATCCGAAGCCGTTTCAGGCCGAGCTGTCGCGGGCGCAATCGCAGCTGACCGCTGCCCGTTCACGCGCCGCGCTGGCCACATCTGATCTGGCCCGCGCCAAAAAGCTGCTTGATTCAAAAGCGGTGTCGGCGCAGGAGTTCGACCAGCTCACCTCGGGGGCTGCGACCAGCGGCGCCGACATCGCCGCCGCCGAGGCGGCGGTGCGCGTGGCCCAGCTGAACCTGGGCTACACCAGCGTGCGCGCGCCGCTGGCCGGCCAGCTGTCGCGCGCCATCATCACCGAGGGCAATCTCGTCAATGACCAGAGCGTGCTGACCACGCTGGTCGCCACGCAGACGGTCTACGCCTACTTCGACGGCAGCGAGCAGACCTTCCTGCGCTTGCGCAAGGGCGATCCGGGTCAGCGGCTGGTGCACATGGGCCTGGCCGACGAGACCGGCTTTCCGCACGAAGGCAAGGTCGATTTCATCGACAACCAGCTGAACCCGCAGACCGGCTCGATCCGCATGCGTGCGGTGTTCGACAACCCGAAGGGCGAGTTCACGCCGGGCTTGTTCGCCCGCATCCAACTGGCCGGCGGCGCGGCCTACCCGGCGGTGCTGACGCCCGAGCGTGCGATCAGCACCGACCAGAGCAAGAAGCTGGTGTTCGTGATCGGCGAAGGCAATGTCGCGCAGCCGCGCGAAGTGCGCCTGGGCACGCTGATCGACGGCATGCGCGTCGTCACCTCGGGCCTGAAGGCCGGGGACCTGGTCGTCGTCGACGGCCTGCAGCGGGTGCGCCCGGGCGCGCCGGTGCAACCGATCAAGGTCGAGACCGACGAGCGGGGCATGCCGATCGCGACGCCACCGGCTGGCGGCCCGCCGGGCGCAGCGCCTGCGGCCTCGGCCGCATCGGTGCCGGCCCCAGCGGCCAAGCCGTGAACCGCCAGGCGACCGGGGCCCCCGCATGAACATCTCCCGCTTCTTCATCGACCGACCGATCTTCGCGGCGGTGCTGTCGGTCGTCATCACGCTGGTCGGTGCGATCTCGATCTTCACGCTGCCGATTTCCGAATACCCCGAGGTCACGCCGCCGCAGGTGGTGGTGCGCGCACAGTTCCCCGGCGCCAACGCGCGGGTGATTGCCGAGACGGTGGCCACGCCGCTGGAGGAGCAGCTCAACGGCGTCGAAGGCCTGCTCTACATGAACAGCCTGGCCACCGCCGACGGCGCGATGACGCTGACCATCAGCTTCAAGATCGGAACCAACCCCGAAGTGGCCGAGACCGCGGTGCAGAACCGCGTGCAGCGCGCATTGCCGCGCCTGCCGGAGATCGTGCGCCAGGTCGGCGTGACCACCGAAAAGAGTTCGCCGAACCTGACGATGGTCGTGCACATGGTGTCGCCGGACAACCGCTACGACGCGCTGTACCTGCGCAACTACGCGGCGCTGAACGTGCGCGACCAGCTGCTGCGCATTCCCGGCATGGGCTCGGTGCAGACCTTCGGCTCGGGCGATTACGCGATGCGCATCTGGCTCGACCCGCAAAAGCTCGCAGCCCGCAACCTGACCTCGGGCGACGTGGTTGCCGCGCTGCGCGAGCAGAACGCGCAGGTCGCTGCCGGCGTGGTCGGCGCGACACCGGCGCCCGCCGGCACCGAATTCCAGCTGGCGATCAACACGCAGGGCCGACTCGTCACCGAGCAGCAGTTCGCCGAGGTCATCGTCAAGGCCGACACCACCGACCGTTCGGTGATCCGCATCAAGGACCTGGGCCGCGTCGAGATGGGCCCGAACACCTATGCGCTGGGCTCGCTGCTGAACAACAAGGAGGCGGCGGCGCTGGCGATCTTCCAGGCGCCGAATTCGAACGCGCTGCAGCTCTCGAGCGATGTGCGCGAAACGATGGAGCGGTTGAAGGCCGACTTCCCGGCGGGCGTCAGCTATTCCATCGTCTACGACCCGACGCGCTTCGTGCAGACCTCGATCGAGAAGGTGATCTCGACGCTGATCGAGGCGATCTTGCTGGTCGTGATCGTCGTCGTGATCTTCTTGCAAACGTGGCGCGCGTCGCTGATCCCGCTGTTGGCGGTACCGGTGTCGATCGTCGGCACCTTCGCGGTGCTGCTGCTGCTGGGTTTTTCGATCAACACGCTGACGCTGTTCGGCCTGGTGCTGGCGATCGGCATCGTGGTCGACGATGCGATCGTCGTGGTGGAAAACGTCGAGCGCAACATCGAAGCCGGCTTGAGCCCGCACGACGCCAGCGTGAAGGCGATGCAGGAGGTGTCAGGCCCGATCATCGCGATCGGCCTGGTGCTGTGCGCGGTGTTCGTGCCGCTGTCCTTCGTCAGCGGGCTGACGGGGCAGTTCTACAAGCAGTTCGCGGTCACGATCGCGATCTCCACCGTGATCTCGGCCTTCAATTCGCTGACGCTGTCACCCGCGCTGGCCGCCATCTTGCTGCAACCGCGCGGCGCGAAGAAGGACTGGCTCACGCGCGGCATCGACCGGGTCTTCGGCGGCTTTTTCCGCTGGTTCAACCGCTTCTTCAACCGCAACGCCGGCCGCTACAGCGGCGTGGTCACCCACACCGTCGTCAAGCGCAAATCGATCGCGCTGGTGATCTATGCCGTGCTGCTCGGGCTGACGGTGTTCATGTTCACCCGCGTGCCACCGGGCTTCGTGCCGCAGCAGGACAAGCAGTACCTGATCGGCATCGCACAGCTGCCCGACGGCGCGAGCCTGGAGCGCACGACCAAGGTGATCCGCCAGATGAGCGACATCGCGCTGTCGATCCCCGGCGTGCGCGATTCGGTGGCGTTTCCGGGCCTTAGCATCAACGGCTTCACCGCCGCGTCGAACTCGGGCATCGTGTTCTTCGGCCTCGACGAGTTCGAGAACCGCACGTCGCCGCAGACCAGCGCCAACGCCATCGTCGGGCAGGTGAATCAAAAGCTCGGCGCCATCCAGGGTGCGTTCCTGTTCGTGCTGAACCCGCCGCCAGTCAGCGGGCTGGGCAATGCGGGGGGTTTCAAGCTGCAACTGCAGGATCGAGAAGGCGCTGGCGAGGCGGCGCTCAACGGCGTGGTGCAGCAGCTGATGGGACGCATCTACGGCAACCCGAACAGCGCGATCACGCAGGCCTTCAGCAATTACCAGATCAACGTGCCGCAGCTGTTCGCCAACGTCGACCGCACCAAAGCCAAGCAGATGGGCGTCAACCTGAACGACATCTACGACACGATGCAGACCTACCTCGGGTCGCTGTACGTCAACGACTTCAACCGCTTCGGCAAGACCTACCAGGTCATCGTTCAGGCCGACGCGAACTACCGCGCCAAGGCCGAGGACATCGGCAACCTGAAGATTCGCAACAGCGCGGGTGCGATGGTGCCGCTGGGCGCGATGATGACGGTGGAGCCGACCTTCGGCCCGGCTGCAGTAGGCCGCTACAACAGCCTTTACACCGCCGACTTCAACGGTGCCCCGAAGCCTGGTTTCAGCTCGGGCGAGGCACAGGCCGAGATGGAGAAGATCCTGAAAGAAACGCTGCCGCGCGGCATGTCCTACGAGTGGACCGAACTGGTTTACCAGGAAAAAATCGCTGGCAACACGATGATCTACATCTTCCCGCTGTGCGTGCTGCTGGTGTTCCTGGTGCTGGCCGCCACTTATGAGAGCTGGACGCTGCCGCTGGCCATCATCCTGATCGTGCCGATGTGCATCCTGAGTGCAGTCACCGGGGTGTGGCTCAGCGGCTTGCTGGGCATGCCGGCCGACAACAACATCTTCACGCAGATCGCGTTCGTGGTGCTGGTCGGGTTGGCGTGCAAGAACGCGATTTTGATCGTCGAGTTTGCGCGCGAGCTGGAGTTGCAGGGCCGCACGCCGGTGCAGGCGGTGGTCGAGTCCTGCCGGCTGCGGCTGCGCCCGATCTTGATGACGTCGATCGCCTTCATCGCGGGGGTGATTCCGCTGGTGCTCTCCAGCGGTGCCGGCGCTGAAATGCGACAGGCCATGGGCATCGCGGTGATGAGCGGCATGATGGGTGTCACCGTGTTCGGCCTGGTGCTGACCCCAGTGTTCTACGTGCTGCTGCGCAAGCTGTCGCCTGGCAAGCTGCACCATGCGGGTCGCTCGCCCACGGATCCACCGCCGGCCCTGCCTGCGGGTGCCACCGGAGACAGCCATGCGTGATCCCGCCTTCAGGCTGATGTCTTGCGCAAAAGCCTCCGCTGCGCTGACGCTCGCGATGCTCGTCTCCGGCTGCGCCTGGGTCGGACACGACTACCAGGCGCCTCCTGCGAAGCTGGGCGCCGGCTTCATCGGCGCCGGTGTTGCCAAGGTCAACAGCGAACCGGTCGCCGCCGACATTGCAACCTTCTGGCGCGGCTTCAACGATGCCGAGCTGAGTGCGCTGGTCGAGCGTGCGCTGCAGGCCAATGGTGACGTGCGCATCGCGCAGGCACGGCTGCAGGAATCGCGCGCCAACCGCAGCGAGATCGACACCCAGACGCTGCCCAGCGTCAGCCTCGAAGCCAACGCCAAGCGATCGATTTCGCCACCCTCGTCGATATTCAGGTCGACCCGCAGCCAGCGCACCGGTGCGAATTTCGATGCCAGCTTCGTCGCGAACTGGGAGCTGGACTTCTTCGGCGTCGAGCAGCGTGCGAAGGAGTCGGCCAATGCGCTGGTCGGTGCCAGCCTGGCGAGCGTGGGTGCGGCGCAGACCAGCGTCGCGGCCGAAGTCGCGCGCAACTACCTGGAGGTGCGCGGACTGCAGTTGCGCCATGCCGTCACGCAGGCGTCGCTGGACAACCAGCGCGAGTCGCTGATCATCGCGCAGGCCCGCGTTGATGCCGGCCGCGGCACGCAGCTCGACCTGGAGCGCGCGCTCGGCCTGACGGCCAGCACCGAAGCCGCGCTGCCCAGCCTGCAGGCGGCGATCGACCTGGGCATCTACCGCCTCGCGACGCTCAGTGCCCAGCCACCGGCCGAATTGCGCACGCGGCTGGCGACACCGGCACCGCTGCCCGGCCTGCCCGTGACCGATCTCGCCGCACTGCCCCTTGGCACACCGCAGCAGTGGATGGCACGGCGCCCCGACGTTGCCGCAGCCGAACGCCAGCTGGCCTCGGCCACGGCAGAGATCGGCGTGACCGAGGGCGACCTGTACCCGAGCATCAGCATCAGCGGCCTGCTCGGGCTGGCCTCGACGAAACTCGTCAACCTGACCGACAGCCAATCGCGGCGCTACTCGGCCGGTGCGGGCATCTCCTGGACGCTGCTGGACTTCGGCCGCGTCCGCGCCCGCATCAATGCCAGCGAGGCGCGCACGCTGCAGGCGCTGGCCACCTACGAGCAGACGCTGGCCACTGCTCTCGAAGAAGCGGAAGGCTCGTTCGCCCAGTTCAGTCGCCATGCGCAGCGGCGCGAGAGCCTGGCGCGGGCCGAGCGCAGCGCGGCCGAAGCCTCACGGCTGGCACGGCTGCGCTACGAAGCCGGTGTCACCGACTTCCTCGCGGTGCTCGATGCCGACCGTGAACTGCTGTCAGCGCGCGACGCGCTGGCGCAGGCCGACACGGCGAACGCCACCTCGCTGGTCGCGGTTTATCGGGCGCTGGGGGGCGGGTGGACGGTGCCAGTGCCAGTGCCGGCGACGACTGTGGCCGCTGAAGCAGGCCGCTGAGTTCGAGGTGATGCTGGCCGCTGACAAAGGCACGGCAGACCAGCAGAACCTGGCTGCGTTACCGGCCGATCACACCGCTGCTGGCACCCTCTCCGCAGCGTCGGTGAACTCCTCGATCTTGTCGAAGTTCAGGTACTGGTAAACGGTGTCGCTGGCCGCGGTCAGCACGCCCATGTCTTTGAGGTACTCCTCGCGGGTCGGGATGCGGCCCAGCTTCGAGCAGATGGCGGCCAGCTCGGCAGAGCCGAGGTAGACGTTGCTGTTCTTGCCCAGGCGGTTCGGGAAGTTGCGGGTGCTGGTGGAGAACACCGTCGCGCCTTCCTTGACTTGCGCCTGGTTGCCCATGCACAGGCTGCAGCCCGGCATTTCCATGCGCGCGCCGGCACTGCCCAGCACGCCGTAGTGGCCTTCGTCGCTGAGCTTCTTCGCGTCCATCTTGGTCGGTGGCGCGACCCACAGCTTGACCGGGATGTCGCGCTTGCCCTCGAGCAGCTTGCTGGCCGCGCGGAAGTGGCCGATGTTGGTCATGCAACTGCCGATGAACACCTCGTCGATCTTGGCACCGGCCACGTCGCTCAAGGTTTTCACATCGTCCGGGTCGTTCGGGCAGGCGACGATCGGCTCATGGATGTCGGCCAGGTCGATCTCGATCACCGCGGCGTAGTCGGCATCGGCGTCGCCCTTCAACAACTGCGGGTCGGCCAACCAGGCTTCCTGGGCGGCGATGCGGCGCGCCAGCGTGCGTGCGTCGGCGTATCCCTCTGAAATCATCCACTTCATCAGCGTGATGTTGCTGTTGATGTACTCGATGATCGGTTCCTTGTTCAGGTGCACCGTGCAGCCCGCGGCGCTGCGCTCGGCCGAGGCGTCGCTCAGCTCGAAGGCCTGCTCCACCTTCAGATCAGGCAGCCCTTCGATCTCGAGGATGCGGCCGCTGAAGATGTTTTTCTTGCCCTTCTTCTCGACCGTCAGCAGGCCGGCCTTGATCGCGTACAGCGGGATCGCGTTGACCAGGTCGCGCAGCGTGACGCCGCGCTTTGTCACATCGGCCATCGTGCCCTTGAAGCGCACCAGCACGCTCTCAGGCATGTCCAGCGGCATCACGACGGTGGCCGCCGCAAAGGCCACCAGGCCGGAGCCCGCGGGGAAGCTGATGCCGATCGGGAAGCGGGTGTGGCTGTCGCCGCCGGTGCCGACGGTGTCAGGCAGCAGCAGGCGGTTGAGCCAGCTGTGGATCACGCCGTCGCCCGGGCGCAGCGCGATGCCGCCGCGGTGGCTGATGAAGTCGGGCAGCTCGTGGTGCATCTTCACGTCGACCGGCTTCGGGTAGGCCGCGGTGTGGCAGAACGACTGCATCACCAGATCGGCGGAAAAGCCCAGGCAGGCGAGGTCTTTCAGCTCGTCGCGGGTCATCGGGCCGGTGGTGTCCTGGCTGCCGACCGAGGTCATGCGCGGTTCGCAATACGTGCCGGGGCGCACGCCGACCTGCTGGCCGTTGACGACCGGCAGACCGCAGGCCTTGCCGACCATCTTCTGGCCGAGGCTGAACCCCTTTTGGGTGTCGGCAGGGTTTTGCGGCAGGCGGAACAGTGTGCTGACCGGCAGGCCGAGTGCCTCGCGCGCCTTGGCGGTCAGGCCGCGGCCGATGATCAGCGGGATGCGACCCCCGGCGCGCACCTCGTCGAACAGCACCTCGCTCTTCACCTTGAACTCGGCGATCACCTGGCCGTCCTTCAGCGCCTTGCCTTCGTAGGGACGCAGCTCCACCACGTCGCCCATGTTCATCTGGCTGACGTCCAACTCGATCGGCAACGCGCCCGAGTCTTCCATCGTGTTGTAGAAAATCGGCGCGATCTTGGCGCCGAGGCAGACGCCACCAAAACGCTTGTTCGGGACGAACGGAATGTCTTCTCCGGTGAACCACAGCACCGAGTTGGTGGCCGACTTGCGGCTGGAGCCGGTGCCGACCACATCGCCGACGTAGGCCACGAGATTTCCGCGCGCTCGCAAATCCTCGATGAACCCGACCGGGCCGCGTTTGCCTTCCTCTTCCGGCACGATGCCAGGGCGCGGGTTCTTGTGCATCGCCAGCGCATGCATCGGGATGTCGGGGCGGCTCCAGGCGTCGGGCGCGGGGGACAGGTCGTCGGTGTTGATCTCGCCAGCGACCTTGAAGATCGCCACGGTGATCGATTGCGCCACTTCAGGCCGCGAGGTGAACCACTCGGCATCGGCCCAGCTTTGCAGCACCGCCTTGGCGTGCGCGTTGCCCTTGTCGGCCTTGTCCTTCACGTCGTGGAACTGGTCGAACATCAGCAGCGTTTTCTTCAGGCTGGCCGCAGCGACGGCGCCCACCGTGGGGCTGTCGAGCAGGTCGATCAGCGGGCTGATGTTGTAGCCACCGAGCATCGTGCCGAGCAGCTGGGTTGCGGTTTCGGGGCTGATCAGCGCGCACTTTTCACTGCCGTGCGCCACCGCTGCGAGGTAGCTGGCCTTGACACAGGCCGCGTCGTCAACGCCGGCCGGCACACGGTGGGTGATCAGATCGATCAGCACCTTCTCTTCACCGGCCGGAGGCGCCTTCAGCAACTCGATCAGCTGGCTGGTCTGCGCCGCAGACAGCGGCAGCGGCGGGATGCCCAGGGCGGCGCGCTCGGCGATGTGGAGGCGGTAGGCTTCAAGCATGGTGCGGTTCCTTCGAAAAGTCGGTGGGGATGCAAGTGGTGTGCCTTGCGGCAGACGCTGAACAAGGTCAGCGCACCACGGTCAGGCGAATCAGGGGCGGGGCGCCGTCAGCAGGGCGTTGTCGGTCGACGTGGTGGCCTTCGCGGCGTCGATGGCGACGCGCTGGCTGGGGCTGACGCAGGCGTCGACCAGGCGGGTGCCGGTTTTCACATTCATCAGCATCGACTTGCTGGCGATCTGGATCATCAGCGTCTGGCCCTTCACGTCTTCGAGCCGCACGGCGCCGGTGGAAGACAGCACCGGCTTCATCAGGTAGCTGTTCTTTGCAAAACGCAATTCGACGTACGAGGGGTGGCGCTCACTCGCCGTGATCTGCACGACCTGCTTGAAGTCGCAGTCGTATTCGCCGTAGTAGACGCGCTCTGAAGCGCTGATCTGCTCTGCGGTCGCTGGCTCAGGGGCCACTTCCACCGGAGCGCTGGCTTTTGCCTTTGCCGAGGCAGTGGCTGCCTTGCGGGTGGGTTGCTGCGTGGTCTTGGCCGCGGTCGCGACCGCCGTGGCGGCGGGCTTCGCGGCCGCATCGGCGCCGAAGGCCGCTGGCGCGATGAACAGCGTGGCCAGGCTCAGGCCGGTGAGCAGGAACGAGGACGGTGCCATGGGATGGATTCGCAATCTCAGGGTGATCGATGAAAGGGCGCACTGCATGAAAAAAGCCGACCTCCGCAGCGGTGGCCGGCTTTCTGCGCGTGGCGCATGGCGCAACAAGGAGCCGGGATCAAAGCAGGTGCTTGACGCCGTCCTGCTCGTCGGTCAGTTCCTTCAGCGTGATGTTGATGCGTTCCTGGCTGAAGGCGTCGATCTCCAGGCCTTCGACGATCTTGTATTCACCGCCAGCGGTGGTGACCGGATAGCCGAACATCACGCCCTTCGGAATGCCGTATTCGCCGTTCGACGCCACACCCATCGTGACCCACTTGCCCTGGGTACCCAGCGCCCAGTCGCGCATGTGGTCGATGGCGGCATTGGCAGCCGAAGCGGCCGACGACACGCCACGCGCGGCGATGATGGCCGCACCGCGCTTGCCCACGGTTGGCAAGAAGGTGTCCTTGTTCCAGACGTCGTCGTTGATCAGCGCCTTGACCGGCTTGCCATCGATGCTGGCGAAGCGGTAGTCGGCATACATCGTCGGCGAGTGGTTGCCCCACACCGCCAGCTTCTCGATGCTCGACACCGGCTTGCCGGTCTTCGCAGCGATCTGGCTGGCGGCGCGGTTGTGATCCAGGCGCAGCATGGCGGTGAAGTTCTTCGCTGGCAGATCGGGCGCGCTCTTCATCGCAATGTAGGCATTGGTGTTGGCCGGGTTGCCGACCACCAGCACCTTGACATTGCGCGAGGCCGAGGCGTTCAGCGCCTTGCCCTGTGCGGTGAAGATCTGTGCGTTGGCAGCCAGCAAATCCGAGCGCTCCATGCCGGGGCCGCGGGGGCGAGCGCCGACCAGCAAGGCGTAGTCGGTGTTCTTGAACGCGGCGACCGGGTCGCTGTGCGCTTCGATGCCGGCCAGCAGCGGGAAGGCGCAATCGTCGAGCTCCATGATCACGCCCTTCAGCGCGTTCTGGGCCTTCTCGTCGGGGATCTCCAGCAGCTGCAGGATCACCGGCTGGTCCTTGCCGAGCATTTCTCCAGAGGCGATGCGAAACAGCAGGGCGTAGCCGATCTGGCCTGCAGCGCCGGTGACGGCAACGCGAACGGGGGACTTGCTCATGAGGAATCTCCGGGGATAGGGGGCGTAAAGGGGCGCAGCGGGGCGCTCGGGCGTGGGACAACCACAAAACGGCAACGCGCCGAAATTGTATTCACCCAGTGGCCCAAGTGTAGGGGTGAACCCGAGGCGAGTCAAAAGTCTTATGTCTTACATAAGATGTCTGACAAAAATCAGCGGTATTGGCTGGACGTTCGCGCCCTTCCTGTGCTGCAATCTCCACATGAAGACCGTCGCCGTTTCCGCTGTTGAGTCGTCCCCGGCCGCGGCCCGTGCGGACGAAGGCGCTTCTCCGGCGTTCAGCCCGCTCTACCAGCAGATCAAGACGCTGATGACGCGCAGTCTGCGTGTTGGGGAGTGGCGCCCGGGCGAAGCGATTCCCAGCGAAATGGAGCTGGCGGTGCGCTTCAAGGTCAGCCAGGGCACAGTGCGCAAGGCCATCGAGGAACTGTCGGCCGAGAACCTGCTGGTGCGCCGCCAGGGCAAGGGCACTTTCGTCGCGACGCACGCCGAGCAGCAGAACCAGTACCGTTTTTTGCGCCTGATGCCCGACGGCGACGAGGCGGGCCGGGTGCAGCGCCGCTGCATCGACTGCCGTCGGCTGCGTTCACCCGCCGACGTGGCGCGGTCGCTGGCGTTGAAGTCGGGCGATGCGGTGGTCAATGTGCGGCGCGTGCTGACTTTCAATGGAACTCCGGTGGTGTTCGACGACATCTGGCTGCCGGGTCTGCTGTTCAAGGGGCTCACCGCCGAACGGCTCAGCGACTACAAGGGGCCGATGTACGGGCTGTTCGAGAGCGAGTTCGGCGTGCACATGATCCGTGCCGACGAAAAAATCCGCGCCGTCGCGGCCGATGCCGAGTCAGCGCCTCCGCTCGGCGTCGAGGTTGGGCACCCGCTGCTCAGCGTCGAGCGCCTGTCCTTCACCTATGACGACAAGCCGGTCGAACTCCGCCACGGCCTGTACAACACCGCGGGTTACCACTACCGGAATGCGCTCAGCTGAGGCGCGCGGCCAGGCGCTGTGGAACGCGCCTGCGGCACGGCCTCAGAGGGCCGCAGACATTCCCGCGTGCTGCATTGCAATAAACTCCGGTGGTCGTTTCGAGCGGACACGAGAAAGTTGGAGATGCCAGACACCCTGAAGCCGCGGCCCACCTACCGCAACATCCACGTCAGCCAGATCGTCAAGTACCGGTTGCCGCCTGCGGGCATCGTGTCGATCCTGCACCGCGTCAGCGGCGTTGGCATGTTCCTGCTGATGCCGTTCATCATCTGGATGTTCGACGCCAGCGTCACCTCCGAGATCAGCTATGCCGGATTCACCTCGGTTTTTTCGAGCGGCGTGGGCTTCCTGCCCGGCTGGCTGTTCAAGCTGATCGCGCTCGGCCTGATCTGGGCCTTTCTGCACCATTTCATCGCGGGCATCCGCCACCTGTGGATGGACATGACGCATGCGGTGACCAAGGAATTCGGCCACAACTCCGCATTGGTGACGCTCAGCCTCAGCGTTGTGCTGACGGTGCTGCTCGGCGCCAAGCTCTTTTTCTGACCCTCCCGACCCATGGCACAGAATTTCGGATCGAAGCGCATCGTCGTCGGTGCGCACTACGGCTTGCGCGACTGGCTGTCGCAGCGGGTCACCGCCTGCCTGATGGCCTTGTTCACCATCGTGGTCATCGTGCAGGTGCTGTTGCCCGGCGAGATGGGCTACGACAAGTGGGCCGGCATCTTCGCCGCCCAGTGGATGAAGGTGCTGACCTTCGTCGTCATCGTCTCGCTGCTGTACCACGCCTGGGTGGGCATGCGTGACGTGTGGATGGATTACGTGAAGCCGGTCGGTGTGAGGCTGGCGCTTCAGGTGTTCACCATCGCCTGGTTGGTGGGGTGCACGGGATGGGCGATTCAAGTGCTGTGGAGACTGTGATGCAGATGGGTACGTCGGCAATGAGTGCGTTGAGCGCCTCCCTTCCAAAGCGGAAATTCGACGTGGTGATCGTCGGTGCCGGGGGTTCGGGCATGCGCGCCTCGCTGCAGCTGGCGCGTGCCGGCCTGAATGTCGCGGTGTTGTCGAAGGTGTTCCCGACCCGGTCGCACACCGTGGCCGCGCAAGGCGGCATCGGCGCGAGCCTGGGCAACATGTCCGAGGACAACTGGCACTACCACTTCTACGACACCGTCAAGGGCAGTGATTGGCTGGGCGACCAGGACGCGATCGAATTCATGTGCCGCGAAGCGCCGAAGGTCGTCTACGAGCTGGAACACTTCGGCATGCCGTTCGACCGCAACCCCGACGGCACGATCTACCAGCGCCCGTTCGGCGGCCACACCGCGAACTATGGCGAGAAACCTGTTCAGCGCGCCTGCGCCGCGGCCGACCGCACCGGCCACGCAATGCTGCACACGCTGTACCAGCAGAACGTCAAAGCGCGCACCAATTTCTTCGTCGAGTGGATGGCGCTCGATCTGATCCGCGATGCCGATGGCGATGTGGTCGGCGTGACCGCGCTCGAAATGGAAACTGGCGAGGTGTTCATCCTTGAGGCCAAGACCGTGTTGCTGGCAACCGGCGGCGCAGGGCGCATCTTCGCTGCCTCGACCAACGCCTTTATCAACACCGGTGACGGCCTCGGCATGGCGGCGCGTGCGGGCCTCCCGCTCGAAGACATGGAGTTCTGGCAGTTCCACCCGACCGGCGTGGCCGGTGCCGGCGTGTTGCTCACCGAAGGCTGCCGCGGCGAGGGTGCGATCCTGCGCAACAGCGACGGCGAGCGCTTCATGGAACGCTACGCGCCAACGCTGAAAGACCTGGCGCCGCGCGACTTCGTCTCGCGCTGCATGGACCAGGAAATCAAGGAAGGTCGCGGCTGCGGGCCGAACAAGGACTACATCGTCCTCGACATGACCCACCTCGGCGCAGAAACCATCGCCAAGCGTCTGCCCAGCGTGTTCGAGATCGGCCACAACTTCGCCAACGTCGACATCACGAAGGAGCCGATTCCCGTTGTGCCGACGATCCACTACCAGATGGGCGGCGTGCCGACCAACATCCACGGGCAAGTGGTCGCGCCATCAGCGGGCAACCCGAGCGCGATCGTGAACGGCCTCTACGCGGTCGGCGAATGCTCGTGCGTGAGCGTGCACGGCGCGAACCGCCTCGGCACCAACTCGCTGCTCGACCTTCTGGTATTTGGCAAGGCGGCCGGCAACCACATCGTCGACAGCGCGCTGAAAGCGAAAACCCACAAACCGCTGCCGTCGGATGCCGCCGACTTCACGCTCGCGCGCCTCGCACGGCTCGATGGCAGCACCAGTGGCGAATACGCCCAAGACGTCGCCAACGACATCCGTCAGTCGATGCAACTGCACGCCAGCGTGTTCCGCACTCGGAAGGCGCTGGACGCCGGGGTGGTCGAGATCAAGGCTCTCGCCGAGCGCGTGAAGGGCATCCACCTCGCCGACAAGAGCAAGGTGTTCAACACCGCACGCATCGAAGCCCTCGAGGTCGACAACCTGATCGAAGCCGCGATGGCGACGATGATCTCGGCGGCCGCGCGTCGCGAGAGCCGTGGCGCCCACACGGTGGACGACTCCGGCAACACCGCGGCGCACCCTAACGGCCGCAACGACGAGGTCTGGATGAAGCACTCGCTCTGGTACAGCGAGGGCAATCGAATGGACTACAAGCCGGTGAACCTGAAGCCGCTGACGGTGGACTCGATCCCGCCCGTCGTGCGCACCTTCTGACCGGACCGGCTCGAATTGAAGAAAGACAAGTCATGACCAAGCGCGTGTTTCAGATCTACCGCTACGACCCCGACACCGATGCCAAGCCGCGCATGCAGACCCTCGAGGTCGAGCTCGACGGCAACGAGCGCATGCTGCTCGACGC
>JANMXL010000186.1:0-15996 GCA_031380885.1 Burkholderiales bacterium
GTGCACACCACGGTGGTGATCGGCGGCGAGCTGTCGAACAACAAGGGCATCAACAAGGCGGGCGGTGGCCTGACCGCACCCGCGCTCACAGCCAAGGACATGGAAGACATCAAGACCGCGATGAGCTTCCAGTGCGAGTACCTGGCGGTGAGCTTCCCGAAAAGCGCCACCGACATGGAAATGGCGCGCCAGCTCGCCAATCTGGCCGGTGAGCCTTACAAGCACAAGGCGGCGCTGATCGCGAAGATCGAGCGCAGTGAGGCGATTCCGGTGCTGGAAAGCATCCTGAAGGCCAGCGACGGCATCATGGTCGCGCGCGGCGACCTGGCGGTGGAAGTTGGCAATGCGACGGTCCCCGCACTGCAGAAGAAGATGATCAAGATGGCGCGCGAGCTCGACCGCATCGTCATCACCGCCACACAGATGATGGAGTCGATGATCGTCAACCCGGTGCCCACGCGTGCCGAGGTCAGCGATGTGGCGAACGCGGTGCTCGACGGCACCGACGCGGTGATGCTCAGCGCCGAAACGGCGGCTGGCAAGTACCCGGTCGAGACGGTCGAGATGATGGCCTCGATCTGCCTCGAGGCCGAGCGCGCCGAGGAAATCTCGCTCGATGCCGGCTTCACCAACAAGCTGTTCGGCCGCATCGACCAGTCGATCGCGATGGCCGCGCTGTTCACCGCGCACCACCTGGGCTGCAAGGCGATCCTGGCGCTGACCGAGTCGGGCTCGACCGCGCTGTGGATGAGCCGCCACAAGGTCCATGTGCCGATCTACGGCCTGACCTCGAAGGTCACCAGCCAGCGCAAGATGGCGCTGTACCGCAATGTGCGCCCACTGCTGATGCCCAACTTCACCGACCGCGACCAGGCGCTGGCCTGCGCCGAGGGCTTGCTGGTCGAGCAGGGCGTGCTCAAGCCAGGCGACACCTACGCGATCACCGTCGGCGAACCGATGGGCTATCCCGGCGGCACCAACATGCTGAAGGTCTGCCGCGTGGCCTGACCCACGACAAACAAATTTTCAACCTCTTTCATCCCTCCCCCAGGACCGACCATGCCACTCGTCTCCATGCGCCAGCTGCTCGACCACGCCGCAGAGCACACCTACGGCATCCCTGCCTTCAATGTGAACAACCTCGAACAGGTGCAGGCGGTGATGTCCGCAGCCGACGAAGTCGGCGCGCCGGTGATCCTGCAGGCCAGCGCCGGGGCACGCAAGTACGCCGGAGAGCCGTTCATCAAGCACCTGATCCAAGCGGCGGTCGAGAGCTGGCCGCACATTCCGCTGGTGATGCACCAAGACCACGGGCAGAGCCCCGATGTGTGCAAGGGCGCTATTGATCTGGGCTTCAGCTCGGTGATGATGGACGGCTCGCTGCAGGCCGACGGCAAGACCATCGCCAGCTACGACTACAACGTCGAGGTGACGCGCAAGGTCGTCGACATGGCGCACCGGCTCGGCGTCACCGTCGAAGGCGAGCTCGGCTGCCTGGGCTCGCTGGAAACGATGAAGGGCGACAAGGAAGACGGCCACGGCACCGATTCGACGATGACCATGGACCAGCTGCTGACCGACCCGGAAGAAGCGGCCGACTTCGTCAAGAAGACGCAACTCGACGCGCTGGCGATCGCCATCGGCACCAGCCACGGCGCCTACAAGTTCACCCGCAAGCCCACCGGCGACATTTTGGCCATCGGCCGCATCAAGGAAATCAACCGCCGCATCCCGAACACCCACCTGGTGATGCACGGCAGCTCCAGCGTGCCGCAGGAGTTGCTGGCCATCATTCGCCAGTACGGCGGCGACATGAAAGAAACCTACGGTGTGCCGGTCAGCGAGATACAGGAGGCGATCAAGTTCGGCGTGCGCAAGATCAACATCGACACCGACGTCCGGCTCGCAATGACCGCTGCCATCCGCAAGTACCTGTTCGAGAACCCGGACAAGTTCGATCCGCGCGACTATCTCAAGCCCGCACGCGAGGCCGCCAAGCAGATCTGCAAGCAGCGTTACCTCGAATTCAATTGCGAAGGCCAGGCGGCGAAGATCAAGCCGCAGACGCTGTCGGTGGTGGCCGCGCGTTACGCCAAGGGCGAGCTGGCACAGACCGTGGTCTGACGCTGTGATGCCTTTCTGAACCCCCGGACGAATACGCCGCGCCATGACTGACCCCTTGCTCGAAAGCCGTTTGCACAGCCTGCCCCTGCTGGCGCGCGGCAAGGTCCGCGACAACTACGCCGTCGGCGCGGATCGGCTGCTGATGATCGCCAGCGACCGCCTCAGCGCCTTCGATGTGGTGATGGGCGAGCCGATCCCGGGCAAGGGCCAGCTGCTGACCGAGATGGCGCTGTTCTGGTTTGAACGCCTCAAGGGCATCGTGCCCAACCACCTGACCGGCGACGCGCCGGAGAGCGTTGTGGCCGCCGATGAGCGTGCGCAGGTGGTCGGCCGATCCATGCTGGTCAAGCGCCTGAAACCACTGCCGGTCGAGGCGGTGGTGCGCGGCTACCTGGCCGGCAGCGGCTGGAAGGAATACCAGCACAGCCGCTCGGTGTGCGGCGTGGCGCTGCCCGACGGGCTGGTCAACGCCGCGAAGCTGCCGCAGCCGATCTTCACGCCGGCCACCAAGGCCGAGATGGGCGACCACGACGAGAACATTTCGCACGAGCGCATGGCCGAGATCATCGGCGCCCCACTCGCGGCCAAGGTGCGCGAGGTGGCGATCGCGCTGTACCAGACGGCCGCCGCCTATGCGCTGACCCAGGGCATCATCATTGCCGACACCAAGTTCGAATTCGGCCTCGATGCCGATGGCACCCTGACGCTGATGGACGAGGTGCTGACGCCCGACTCCTCGCGCTTCTGGCCGCTCGAAGGCTACGCGGCTGCGTTGCGCGACGGGCGCAACCCGCCCAGCTACGACAAGCAGTTCGTGCGCGACTGGCTGGAGCACGCTGTCGTCGATGGGAAGCCCTGGAACAAGCAGGCCCCGGCACCGGCCCTGCCCGCATCGGTGGTCGAACACACCGCGGCGACTTACCGGGAAGCCCTGCACCGCCTGACCCGATGAAGCCGCCCACCTCGCCGATGATGGCGCGGCTCGATGCCGCGCTGGCTGCCTCCAGGCATCCGGTCGATGCGGCATGTGTGCGGGCCGAGCGGGCGGGTCTGCTGGCGCGGCAAGGCAGCCTGGACGACGCCCACGCCGAGCTGCAAACCCTGCGGCGCGATTTCGCCGAGCGGCCGGCAGCGGTGGTCACGGTGTGGATCTGCATCGTCGAGGCCTGGATCGAACAGTACAGCGGTCACCCAGCCGTCGGCCGCGACAAGATGCGGCGCGCCCAGGCGCTGAGCGCGGCCGCCCGGCTGAAGCCGCTGCAGGCACTGAGCGCCGCCTGGCTGGCGCACCTCGGCTACATGCAGGACGACTTCGACGACATGGCGAAGTACCTGACGCTGGCGCTGCAACTCGCCGCACCCGATCACCATGCCGCGCGGGCGCGCGCCGCGCTGGTCGCCGCCTCCGGCTACCACTGGGCCAATCGCCTCGACCTCGCGCAGCCCTGGTACACCCGCGCCCGAGAACATGCGGTGGCCGATGCCGACGAGGCACTGCTCAGCATCGTCACTTTCATGATGGCCTGTCACCGCTGCAACCATGCGTCGCGGGCATCGATCTTCGGCGGCGTCAACGGTGCCGAAGCCCACCGCGCACAGGCCTGGCTCGATGCCTCGTTCAACCTCGATCAGTGGGTCGGGTCGGCGCCGCAAGACAGCTTCGTCTGCACGCTGCGCGCGCAGCTGTATTCGGCCGAACAGCAGCATGCACAAGCCCTCGCGTTGTATGAAGCCCACCTGGCCGACGCCGACCGGCAGGGTCTGGCGCATATGCGTGCGGTGCACCTGGCCGATCAGGCCTGGTGCCGCTTTCACACCGGGGACGCGAACGGGGCTCGCGCCGACGCGAACGCCGCCGCGGCACTGATCGATCCCGGCATGTATGTCGAAGACTTGGCCATCGCCTGCGGGCGGCTCGATCAGGTGTTCGAGGCGCTGGGCGACATCAACGCCGCGCTGCACCATCGCCAACTCGCCCGCGCGCATTGGGCGACGCACCAGACCATGATGCAGTCCATGATCGACCTGCTGGGTCGGGCGCTGGCCACCGAGGCGCACTGAGCGTGCCGACGGCCGCGCCGCTGGCTGCACAGCAAAGCGGGCTCCGCTGCGTCGCGCTGCTCGACGACCGCGACGCGTCACCCGAGCGGCCAACCAGCCGGGCCTACAGCGGTTTCGTGCGCGAGCACCGCTGCGCAGACCCTGCGACGCTTTCGTCCACCTGGGCCGCCGTCGATGCCGACCTGCACGGCGGGCTGCATGCGCTGCTGCTGGCCGACTACGAGTGGGGCGCCAAGCTGCTGCAGGCGGGCCACCAAGCCCTGCCCACGGGCGACGGCGCGGCGCTGCGGGTGCTGATGTTTGCCGACTGCGCAAAGCTGTCTCGCGTCGAAGCCGACCAGTGGCTGGTGCATCTTGACGCGGAGATCGCCAACGCAGGCAGCGTGCATGGTGCCGCCGGCGTGATGAACCTCGAAGCCAGCATCGACCCGCCGACATTCACGCAAGCCATCCACCGGATTCACGAAGCCATCCGCGCTGGCGAGACCTACCAGGTCAACTACAGCTACCGGCTGCACGGGCAGGCCTATGGCTCGCCTGTGGCGCTGTACCGCCACCTGCGCGCGTTGCAGCCGGTGGCGTTCGGTGCCTACATCCAGTTGCCGATCGGCGAGGACACGCGCGAGGACGCGACCACGCATGTGCTGTCGTGCTCGCCCGAGCTGTTCCTGCGCCACGAGGACGGGCTGCTGACTGCGCGGCCGATGAAGGGCACCGCGTCGCGCACGCGCCTGCCCGAAGCCGACAGCGAGACGGCACGCCACCTGTCACTCGATGTGAAGAACCGGGCCGAGAACCTGATGATCGTCGACCTGCTGCGCAACGACCTCGGCCGCATCGCGCAGACCGGCTCGGTGCGGGTGCCCGAGCTGTTCGCGATCGAGCCCTATTCGACGGTGTTCCAGATGACTTCGACGGTGCAGGCGCGCGTGCGGCCCGAGGTGGACTTTCCGGCGCTGCTGCGCGCGGTGTTCCCCTGCGGCTCAATCACCGGCGCGCCGAAACACCACACGATGGACTGGATCGCCCAGCTGGAATCGACGCCGCGCGGGCTGTACTGCGGCACGATCGGCTGGGTCGATGCGCCGCGTGGCGATGACAAGCTCGGCGCTTTCTGCCTGTCGGTCGCGATCCGCACGATCACCCTCGGCGCCGAGGCGCATGGCCTGCGCCCGGCGCGGCTGGGCATCGGCGCAGGCATCGTGCTCGACAGCCGCGCTGACGAAGAGTTCGAGGAGTGCCGCCTGAAGGCGCGCTTCCTGACCGGGCTGCCACTGGGCTTCGAGTTGTTCGAAACGATGCGGGTGACGCGTGGCCAGGGCGTCGCCCACTTGGCCTTGCACCTGGATCGACTCGGCCGCAGCGCGCAGGCGCTGGGCTTCGCTTTCGATCGCGACACGGCGCAGCGGCGGGTCGAGTCGCAGCTGCGCGGCCTGGCCGACGACCCGCGCGAGCACCAGCGGCTGCGGCTGTCGCTGGCCCACGATGGCCGCTTGCAACTGACGCAGGCCGCGCTGAGCGACCTGCCTGATCTGCCACCCGGCCCCGACGGCGCGGCAGTGTCGCTGCTGATCGCACCGCATCGCCTGCCGAATGAGCAACCGCTGGCGGCCCACAAGACCACGCTGCGCCAGCCCTACGACGACGGCGTGCACGCGGCCGAGCGGGCCGGTGCGTTCGACAGCCTGTTCTTCACCGAAGATGGCCGGTTGGTCGAAGGCGGGCGCACGTCAGTGTTCCTGAAACTGGACGGCGGTTGGTGCACACCGTCGGTCGCCGACGGCGCGCTGCCCGGCGTGATGCGCGGCCTGGTGCTGGCCGATCCGTCGTGGCAGGCCACCGAGCGCAGCCTGAGCGCCGCCGACCTGGCTCGCGCCGAGGCCATCATGGTGTGCAACGCCTTGCGCGGCACCCTGTCGGCCCGGGTGATCGCCGCATGAACCTCGCCCACACGCTGACCGACGTGCGTCGCGGTCGCTGGCCCGCGTCACGCGTGAAAACCACGCGGAGAAAGGGGTTCACCGTCCGCACCTGCTGACCGATATGTCTCTCATGGCGGCTGCTGCCGCATCGATCCGAGACCGACAGCGCCAACAGGAGTCTTCATGAAACTTGAGCACATTGTTTTTGCCGTGGCCGCGAAGGTGGACATCGACCAGTCGTTCGTCTTCGAGTACGTCGTCTGCCGCCACATCCAGACCCTTCTGCTCAAGCGCACCGCCCTGCGCACGCTGGCGATCGACCCCGACCGCCATGTGTATGTCGATTCGAAGGAACTGCGCGATTGCATCGACCAGGCCGCGCACCTGTTTCTTGGCGATCTGGTGCGGGCCAGCGAAATCAGCGAAGCAGCGATGGCCCGTTGGCAGCTGCCGGTCGCCCACTGAGAGCCTGAGGTTTCCAGACCCCCCGGCGCGTCAGCCGTCGCCGTCGGCCTCGTCCGGCAAATCAGGGGGCCCGGCCCACACCTGCTGCGTCGAGCCTGGCCGGTGGCGCGAGCGCTTGGCAGAGTTCAGCCGCAGGTCGGCCAGCGCCAGCAGATCAAGGGCGCGCCACGGCCCCCGGTCGGGGCGTGCTGCCACGCCGATGCAAACGTCGATCATGCCGATGTCCGGATGCACATCGTGCGCCCGGCCGACCAGGCTGCGGATGCCGCAGGCGAACTGCGTGGCGGTGGCGAGCGAGGTGCCTGGCAGCAGCAATGCGAACTGATCGCCACCGAGCCGCGCCACGGTGTCGCCCGGCCGCGCCGAGCGCTGCAGCGTCACCGCCAGCGCCACCAGCGCCCGGTCGCCACTGTCGCGGCCGCGTTCCATGTTGATCAGGAACAAATTGTCGAGGTCGACCAGCAACAGCGCCAGCGCTTGCCCTCCGGTCTGTGCGGCGTCGGCGGCTTCGCTCAGGCGATCGAGGAAATACGCCCGGTGATGCAAGCCTGTCAGCAGGTCGAGGAACAGCGGCGCGGTGTTCATCATCGTGCTCACTCTACAGCCGCAGTGCCGGGTTCAGAACCGGTTGACCAGCGGCCCTGCGGCTGAAGCCCCGGACGACGGGGTGGCCGCGGGCAGACGCTGCGCCCGCTCGACATCGGTGTACGACAGCGTGGCCTCGCCGAGCGCCGGCTGGCGGTAGATCAGCTTCATGCCGGCGGCGAAATCCCAGTCGAAGCTGCCGCGCGGCGCAAAGCGGGCAGCGAAGGCGGGGAACGGCCGACGCGCGCCCTCAGCGGTGGTCGGCAGGCCGTACTTGCTGACCAGCAACTGGCGCAGCGCCTCGTTTTCCTGGCCATACGGCTTGATGACGAATTGCGCGCTGACCAACCCGGCGGCGTCACTCACCACCATCAGGCGCTGCAGTGCGGGCACCCCGGCGGCCCGGGTGTCGAAGCTCGGGGGACCGTCGGTGCGCTGTGTCAGCGGCGTGACCCTCGCCTTCAGTGCCGCCGCGATGAAGGCCTCGGTCGAGGCCCCTTTGAGACGCACGCCATACAGCGTCAGCTCGCCCAGCGGGGACGAAGACTGTGCCGACGCGGTTGCTGTGATGCCGAGCAGCAGCACGGCGGCCAGCGTGGCGCCCAACGAACGGCGGTGCGTCAGAAAGCGCACCACGCCAGGAAAAGGCCTCATCTGGCGACCAACAAAATGCGCCCGCCCATTGGGTCAGACGGGAAAGTGCCGATATCAACCAACCGAAGCCTCCGCA
This sequence comes from Burkholderiales bacterium, assembly GCA_031380885.1. Classification (GTDB taxonomy): domain Bacteria; phylum Pseudomonadota; class Gammaproteobacteria; order Burkholderiales; family Burkholderiaceae_C; genus PBB1. The sequence continues at coordinate 7,888 of JANMXL010000186.1, forward strand.
ATGCTGCCTTGCAGCCCACATTCAATGTCGTTCCCACGTGGCACGACCGCAGCCATGATGACCGCTTTCCGATGAAGCTGCGCCTGCCCTTCCAGCAGCACACCGCCGAGACGACCGGCTTCGACGCCAACCGGGAGAAGGCCTGCGTTGCCGAATCGTTGGTGCGCAGCGCTTCTCGCCTGCTGGAGCAGCGCAACGACCGCGACATCATCCTCAGGGTGTGCGAGGCACTGACGCTCGCCACGCCCCATGTGCGCCTGGCCTGGACCTGGTTCGGCCCGGTCGAAACTCCATCCATCGTGCCGCAGGTCGTCGTCGGGCCGGCATCGGCCTACGCCCAGAAGCTGGAGATAGATCGCAGCTTTTTCACCGAGATCGGGCCGGCGTTCCGCACGCTGGCGGGCAAGCGGGTACTGCCCTTCAACGTGTCGCGGATGTCGCTGTACGGCCCGTGGCGCGAGGCGGCGGCGATGCACGGCATCCGCAGCGCGGTGTCGCTGCCGCTGGCCTCGACGGTCAATACCGACCGCGGTCTGCTGGCGCTGTATGCCGATGTGCCCGACTACTTTCAACAGGTGGGCATCGGGCTGTTCGAGGCCCTGGCGGACATGTTCAGCTCGGTGCTGTCGGTGGCCGCCGAGCGCACGCTGCTGCGCGAGGCCGCCTATTCCGATGCCTTGACCGGCTTGCTGAACCGGCATGCGGTCGATGTGGTCACTCGGCCGATCCTGCGCAGCAGCCCGCTCGACCCACCGGCCGCGGTGCTGATGATCGACATCGATCACTTCAAGCGCGTCAACGACAACCACGGCCACGCCTGCGGCGACCTGCTGCTGTGCGGTATGGCCGACCTGCTGCGCAGAGAACTGCGCAAGGGCGACAACGTGCTGCGCTGGGGCGGCGAGGAGTTCATGGTCTGCCTGGCAAGCGCCGACATCGCGTCGGCCACACGGGTTGCCGACAAGGTGCTCGATGCGGTGGCCAGGCACCGTCACCCGCTGCCGGACGGCAGATCGCTGACCGCAACGGTGTCGATCGGCGTGGCGGTCCTCGAGATCGGCGAGCCGTTCTGCGACACCGTCGAGCGCGCCGACGCAGCGCTGTACCAGGCCAAACGGCAGGGTCGCAACCGGGTGTGCGCCGCCAGCGGCACGTTCGACGCCGCGCCGACCACCGGCATGGATTGCGTGGCTGACCTCAGCCACCGCCCGACGAACGCCGCCTGATCCCCGACGCGCCCTCAGGCCGCGCCCGCCAGACCTTCGAAGATCGCGGCGGTGGTGTTGACCGCGTGGGTGGCAATCTGCGCGTGGTTGACCGCGATCACGTGCAACGGGTAGGTGCCCGACACCACGCCACGGAACCAGACCTCGGCGCCGACCACTTCGGGCGCCAGCCCCTCCACCGCCGCGACCAGCGCGTCGGCAAGCGACGGCAGTTCGGCGTCGGCGTACAGCGTCTCGCCTTCGTCGGTGACCCTGTAGTCGAACAGGCCCCCGGCCGGGGTGTCGATTTCAATGCGAACGATCATGGGAGGATCCTGAAAGAAGGATGGCAGGCGATGGTGATGGCCATAGATGGTTTCCGTCTGGTCAGTCGACGCGCTGCGTCCAGGATGTTTTGAGGCGGACTTCAGACCCGCCGCGCATCGATCGGCAGCGCCACCCCGCAGCCTTCCAGTGCCTGGGCGACCGCGCCGCGGCTCACCGGCTTGCGCAGGAAGGCATCGCAGCCGGCCAGTTCGGCGCGCACGCGTTCGAGCGGGCGCGCTGCGCCGGTGACGACGATCAGCACGCACACCGTGTCGTTGGCGTGGGTGGGCGGCGCCTTGACGCGGCCGCACAGGTCTTGGCTGGCCGGGGCGGCCGAGCCGTCGAAGATGATGTTCAGGAAGGCCACGGCATAGCGCTTGGCGGCCAGCATGCGCACCGCCTGCATCGTGCTTTGCACCGGGTGTGTGCGAAAACCGAAGGCTTCGAGCAGCGCGCACAGCTGCTCGCGGGCTGCGTCTTCGCTCTCCAGCACCAGCACGTCGGCGGGTGCGGCCGCAGCCTCCGGCTGCAGCTTGTTGGCCTGCAGGCTGCGCCGCACCTCCGCGCGCCGCAGCGCCTTGGTGGCCGCTTTCACGACCGGTGGCGTGCTTCCGGGGGCTAAGGGTATGGCACTGCGGTGGGGTGACGGCGCTGCTGTCGCAGCGGGAGCCTCGGGCCACAGGTACGGCGCCGCTGATTGCGGGTCGGACTGGGTCAGGCCCGCAGGCCGCGGGTCGGCGGTTGCCGCTTCGTCGTTGCTCGCGGCCGACGGCGCCTCGAACTCGCGCAGCGTCAACGGTGGCGGCGGGCTGTCGTGTTCGGGTTTCTCGGCTGGGTGGGTTGGATGGGTCGGCTCGCTATGACCATCGAGCCCGCCGGTGCGTGAATTGAACCAGCGCTGCAGTTCCGGCGCGTCCAGGTGCACCGACGGCGTGGTGTCGGTGTCGAGCTCCATCTCGGTCAGGTTGACGAAGGTCTCGGAGTGCTCTTCGGTGCCCAGCGGCAGCGAGGCACCGCAGGTGGTGCAGATGCTGGCGTCGGGCAGATTCAGCCGGACGCACGCCGGGCACACGTTGAACGGGGTCATGCACACCATTCTGGCCGAGCCGTCGCACAGCGCAATCCCCCTGTCATGAGCCGTGTCCTGCGTTCGCGGCCCATGCGGCGAGGATGTCGGGCGCGCTGTCGATCAGCGTGCCGTCGAGATCGAAGGCGACAGCGCGGATGGAGCGGAGGTCGGCCACTCGGGCTGTGCCGCAGTCAGGCTCGTCGGGCCCGCGCACCCGCGAGCGCATTGGTGCGGATCGCAGCAATCGATTCGGCGTAGCGCCCGCCGCTGAACACCGCCGAGCCGGCGACCAAGGTGTCGGCACCGGCATTGCCGACGCGCTGGGCGTTGTCGGCCTTGACGCCGCCATCGACCTCGAGCCAGATGTCGCGGCCGGTCGCATCGATGCGCTTGCGCACCGCATCGATCTTAGTCAGCACATGCTCGATGAAGCTCTGCCCGCCGTAGCCGGGGTTGACCGACATCAACAGCACCAGGTCGAGCTGATCGAGCACGTGGTCGAGGCAGTTCAGCGGCGTGGCCGGGTTCAGCACCAGGCCCGCCTTCAGGCCGAACGAGTGGATCAGCTGGACCGTGCGGTCAACGTGCTCGCTGGCCTCGGGGTGGAACGAAATGATGGCCGCGCCCGCCTGCGCGAACATCGGGATCAACGCGTCGACCGGCTTGACCATCAGATGCACATCGATCGGCACCGGCTGGCCGCCGTTCACCGCGTAGGGCTTGATCGCCTGGCAGACCAGCGGCCCCACCGTCAGGTTGGGCACGTAGTGGTTGTCCATCACGTCGAAATGGATCACATCGGCCCCGGCGGCGATCACCGCAGTGACTTCCTCGCCGAGGCGGGCGAAGTCGGCGGACAGCAGGCTGGGCGCGATGCGCATGGTCGGGCTGGGCATGGGGGCTCTTTTCAAAAACTTCAACGGCGGGCGGAGGCGGGAGCGTTGTGCACCGACGATGCCAACGGGTTCAAGCCCTGATTTTCCTGCCGTTCGTGCGGTGGCGCGCCGGCTTTTGCGTCAAGCCAACGCCGGCGCGTCAATGCGCCTGCGCGCGGCAGCCTTTGACCAGGTCCAGCGCCGGCTCGTAGACGCTGGTCTGCACGTCGAGCAGGCTCAGCATCGTGTGGAACAGGTTGTCGTGCGTGGCGCGCTGGGTCGCGCGGGTGCGCAGGCAGGTGAGGTCGATCTGGCGGCTGTCGGCGAACGACGGCGACAGCCACATCACCATCGGCACCTGCGTCTGCTGGATCGGCGCGATGGCGTAGGGCAGGCCGTGCAGGAACAGGTTGTTCTCGCCCAGCGACTCGCCGTGGTCGGACACATACAGCAAGGCGGTGTCGTAGCGCGCGCTCTGCGATTGCAGGAAGCGGATCGCGTCGGCCAGCAAGTGGTCGGTGTAGGCGATCGAGTTGTCGTAGGAATTGACGACTGCGTCCGTCGTGCACTTGCGCAGCTCGGCGGTGTCGCAGGTCGGCGTGTAGCGCTTGAATTTCTCGGGCGCGCGCCGGTGGTAGGCCGGGCCGTGGCTGCCCATCTGGTGCAACACGATCAGGTGGTTGCCCTTGCCATCGGCCACTTGGGCCTCCAGCCCCTTCAGCAGGATCTCGTCCATGCATTCGGGGCCGCTGCACAGCGCGGGGTCGGCCGTGTCGGCCATCTTCTGCGTCGGCAGCCCGGCGCACACGCCCTTGCAACCCGACTGGTTGTCGCGCCACTGCACGCCGAAGCCGGCGCGGTGCACCACATGCAGCAGCGACTCTTCACCGCGGATGCGCTCCTCGTCGTAGTCGCGTCGGCCGATGCGCGAGAACATGCAGGGCAGCGAGGTTTCGGTGTTGGTGCCGCAGCTGCCCACATCGGTGAAATTGACGACATCGAGCGCGGCCAGTTCGGGCGTGGTCTGCCGCGCGTAGCCGTTGAGCCCCCAGTTCATCGCGCGGGCGGTTTCGCCGACGACCAGCACAAAGAGCAGCGGCTTGCTGCGCCCGGCCCAGGCCGGGCCGGGCACCGCATCGACGCCGATGGGCACCAGCGGCTTGGTCGCCTTGACCGCGTCGGCCGTGGCGACACGGGCCAGCGAATACACATAGTTGGCCGGGGTCACCAGATAGCGCATCGATTTGTTCGACCGCATCAGCGACGACAGGTCTTGCGACACCGCCATGAACGCGCCGATGCCGACCAACACCGCGGCGACGAATGCGCCCAGGCGCCAGGGGATCGCCACCCGCCACGGCCGCTCGCGCACCTGCGCGAACCACACCAGCCCGGCCGGCAGCACAGCCTGCCAGGCCAGGTGCGTCAGCATGTCCCAGGCCAGCAGGTCACGCGCTTCGCCGACATCGGTGTGCACCAGGTTGCGCAGCATCGTCGGGTCGAGGAACACCGAGTACCTGCCCATGAAGTAGGTCGCGAAGGCGGTGCACACCAGCAGCCCGATCAGCACCGGCTTGGCGGTGCGGCGACTGACCACGAGGCACAACAGGAGGAAGTGCGCCATCACCAGCAGCACGAACACGCCGACGCCGAAGCGCCAGGTGCCCGGGTCGCTGGGCGATCGATCGGCGAGCGCGCTGGCCCAGAAGGAGCGGTTGCACACCGCCACGAAATACACGCTGACCCACAGCGCCAGCGCTTCCGTCGACAGCGTCCAGGCCTTGCGCGCGCCCTGTGGCGTGCTGGTTGATGAACGCATGATCGTGACCAGGGGGCGTGGGAGGGGAAGGCGAGCCATTCAGCGCAGCTGGCGCGCCGGGAGCCGATTGCAAACAATCGATGCTGGCGGCCGGGCCTTAATTCTGGATGAACGCCATGCGTGCCGGACGCTCAGTTGGCGAAGGCCGCGATCCCGGTCATCGCCCGGCCGAGGATCAGCGCATGGATGTCGTGCGTGCCTTCGTAGGTGTTGACGACTTCGAGGTTGACCAGGTGCCGCGCGATGCCGTATTCGTCGCTGATGCCGTTGCCGCCCAGCATGTCGCGCGCCATCCGTGCGATGTCGAGCGACTTGCCGCACGAGTTGCGCTTGAGCATCGAGGTGATCTCCGGTGCGGCCGTGCCCTCGTCTTTCATCCGGCCCAGCCGCAAACACGCTTGCAGGCCGAGCGCGATCTCGGTCTGCATGTCGGCGAGCTTCTTCTGGATCAATTGATTGGCCGCCAGCGGCCGGCCGAACTGCTGGCGGTCCAGCACGTACTGGCGCGCACGGAGCCAGCAGTCTTCGGCCGCGCCGAGCGCGCCCCAGGCGATGCCGTAGCGCGCGCTGTTGAGGCAAGTGAACGGGCCCTTCAACCCGCGGATGTCGGGGAAGGCGTTTTCCTCGGGGCAGAACACCCCGTCCATCACGATCTGCCCGGTGATGCTGGCGCGCAGCCCGACCTTGCCGTGCAGCGCGGGTGCGCTGAGGCCGGCCGTGCCCTGGTCGAGGATGAAGCCGCGGATCTCACCGGCATCGTCTTTCGCCCAGACGACGAACACGTGGGCGATCGGGCTGTTGGTGATCCAGGTTTTGGTGCCGGTCAGGCGATGGCCGCCCGGCACGGCGCGCGCCCGAGTGACCATGCTGCCCGGGTCGGAGCCGTGATCCGGCTCGGTCAGACCGAAGCAGCCGATCGCCTCGCCGGTCGCCAGCTTGGGCAGGTAGCGCTGCTTTTGCGCTTCGGTGCCGAAGGTGTGGATCGGCAGCATCACCAGCGCGCTCTGCACGCTCATCATCGAGCGGTAGCCGGAGTCGACACGCTCGACCTCGCGTGCCACCAGGCCGTAGCAGACGTGGTTCATGCCCGCGCCGCCGTACTCGGGCGGGATCACGATGCCGAGCAGGCCGAGCTCGCCCATCTCGCGAAAGATGGCCACGTCGGTGGTTTCGTGGCGGAAGGCATCGAGTACGCGCGGGGCCAGGCGATCCTGGCAGTAGGCGGCGGCTGCCTCGCGCACCGCGCGTTCGTCGTCGGACAGTTGTGCATCGAGGTGCAACGGGTCTTCCCACTGGAATCGGGCGTTGGTCATGCTGAAGCTCCGGCAAAGCGCTGCGGGCGCGCCGCTTGATGATGCCTTTGAAACCCTCCGATCAATCTGCCAACAGGAGAGCAAGGTCAGGGCGTGGAAAATACGCGCTTTATCGAACCGTTTCCTCCATGAGTGCATTCAACGAAGAACGCGTGCTGAGCGTCCACCACTGGACCGATCGGCTGTTCAGCTTCACCACCACCCGCGACCCGAGCCTGCGCTTTTCCAACGGCCATTTCACGATGATCGGCCTGCGCGTCGACGGCAAGCCGCTGCTGCGCGCCTACAGCATCGTCAGCCCGAACCATGACGACACGCTCGAATTCTTGAGCATCAAGGTGCCCGACGGCCCGCTGACCTCGCGGCTGCAGCACATCCAGGTGGGAGACACCGTCATCGTCGGCAAGAAGCCCACCGGCACCCTGCTGATCGATTACCTGCTGCCCGGCAAGCGGCTGTACCTGATCGGCACCGGCACCGGCGTGGCGCCTTTTTTGAGCATCATCCGCGACCCCGACACCTACGAGCGCTTCGAGAAGGTCGTGCTGATCCACGGCGTGCGTGAGGTAAAAGAGCTGGCGTACCACAGCTACCTCAACGAAGACCTGCCGGTGCACGAGTTCTTGGGCGAGATGGTGTCCAGCCAGCTGCTGTACTACCCGACGGTGACGCGCGAGCCCTTCGTCAACCAGGGCCGCATCACCACGCTGATCGACACCGGCAAGCTGACCACCGACCTCGGCCTGCCCGCGCTCGACCCCGAGCACGACCGGGTGATGCTGTGCGGCAGCCCCGAGATGCTGCGCGACTTGAAGGGGATGTTGGAGCTGCGTCAGTTCAAGGAAGGCAACACCTCGAAGCCCGGCGACTACGTGATCGAGCGGGCCTTCGTCGAGCAGTGAAGCGAGTGACACGCCGCCGTTGAGGCTGTACATTCATACATGCTTTTCAGGGGCGCGGCCATGCTGACATCACTCGAAATTTGTGCCGGCGCGGGCGGTCAGGCCATCGGCTTGGAAGCTGCCGGATTCGAGCACAGCGCCTTGGTCGAGCTTGACCATGGCGCCTGTCAAACGCTGCGCTTCAACCGACCGACATGGAATGTGGTTGAAGGTGATGTGCGGGCGTTTTCCGCTGCGGCGTACCGGGGCATCGACCTGCTGGCCGGTGGGGTGCCGTGCCCCCCGTTTTCGGTTGCGGGCAAGCAGCTCGGCCCCGACGATGAGCGTGATTTATTCCCCGAAGCGCTGCGCTTGGTGGGCGAGGCCCGCCCGGCGGCGGTGATGTTGGAAAACGTGCGTGGTCTGCTCGGCCCCGCCTTTGCGGACTATCGCGCGCAGATCGACGCCCAGCTCTCGAAGCTGGGCTACATCGCCCAATGGAAGCTGCTGCATGCGTCGGATTTCGGGGTGCCGCAGTTGCGTCCGCGCGTGATCTGCGTTGCACTCAAATCGGCGGCGGCGGCCCATTTCGTCTGGCCGGTGGGCAGCGCGCACAAGAC
>JANMXL010000194.1:0-1682 GCA_031380885.1 Burkholderiales bacterium
CCATGCGCACCACCCTCAATTTTTCCGACGATGCCCTGCTGGTCGCCCAGCAAGTGGCAGCGCGTGAGCGAATCTCGCTGGGCGCAGCGGTTTCGAAGCTGGTGCGAGCCGGTGCCGGCGCACAGCCCACCGTCGAAGCCAAGGCGCTGCCGCTGCGCGGTCGTTTTGCGCTGCTGCCTCAGCGCGATGAGATCGTCACCCCAGAGCACATCCGCGAGCTGATGGAGCGCGAAGGCATCTGAGGGCGCCGCCGTGCGCGCTTTGCTCGACGTCAATGTCTGGGTGGCGCTGTTCGACGACGCACACCTGTTCTCGGCGCAAGCCAACACCTTCATCGCCACGCCAGGGTTGAAGATCGCGACGTGCCCGCTGATCGAGAACGGGGTGATCCGCGTGATGAACCTGCCCAGCTACGGTCGCCGCGGCGCGGTCGGCCTGATGGCGGTGCGTGATCGCCTGCGGCAGGCCTGCAACGAACTCGACCACGAGTTCTGGCCCGACGATGTGTCTTTGCGCGACGACGCGGCCGTCGATTTCACGCGGGTGCACGGCCACCAGCAAGTCACCGATGTGTACTTGCTCGCCCTTGCCGTCAAGCACAAGGGTTGCCTGACGACCTTCGACCGTGGCATCGCGTTGTCGGCCGTCGTCGGAGCGCAACCCCGGCACTTGAAGCTGCTGTGACCGGGCTCAGCGCTGCTTGAACACCGGCTTGCGCTTGTTGACGAAGGCGTCCATGCCTTCCTTCTGATCTTCGGTCGCGAACAGTGAATGGAACATCCGGCGCTCGTGGCTGACGCCGTCGGCCAGCGTGCCTTCGAAGGCGCGGTTGACGCACTCCTTGGCCATCATCACGCTCGGGCCGCTGAGCTCGCAGACGCCTTGCGCGGCGGCCAGCGCCACCGTCAGCAGTTCCGCCGCCGGCACCACGCGCGACACCAGGCCGGCCCGCTCGGCCTCGGCCGCGTCCATCATCCGGCCGGTCAACACCAGGTCCATCGCCTTCGCCTTGCCCACCGCGCGCGGCAGGCGCTGCGTGCCACCGGCGCCGGGAATAATGCCCAGCTTGATCTCAGGCTGGCCGAACTTCGCGCTGTCGGCCGCGATGATGAAATCGCACATCATTGCCAGCTCGCAGCCGCCGCCGAGTGCGAAGCCGGCCACTGCGGCGATCACCGGTTTGCGGATGCAACGCAACGCTTCCCAGTTGCGGGTGATGAAGTCGCCCTTGTAGGCCTCCATGTAGGTCAGCGTTGCCATCGCACCGATGTCGGCACCCGCCGCAAAGGCCTTCTCGCTGCCGGTGATGACGATGCAGCCGATGCCCTCGTTGGCATCGAAGGCCTGCAGCGCAGCGCCCAGCTCGCTCATCAGGCCGTCGTTCAGCGCATTGAGTTGCTTCGGCCGGTTCAGCGTGATCAGCCCGGTCTTCAGCGGGCCATCGCCCACGGTGTCGGTGATGATGAATTCGTGGGGCATGGCGGTTCTCCGTGGACAGTGGGGCTTGGGCAAGACTGTAGTCAGTTCACTGCACCAACTGCGGGCGCCGCTTGATCATCAGGTCGATGTAGGTTTCGGCGTCCTGCTGGATGCGGATGCGCACCGGCAGGTACTGCAGGCTGGGCGCGAACCAGACGGTGGCTGAGAGCTCGTCGCCCTTGCGCGACTCGCGGCGCGGTTGC
>JANMXL010000237.1:0-2157 GCA_031380885.1 Burkholderiales bacterium
GTTCCATGATTTCCGCCCTCCGGTCGCTGCTGCGCGACCCCGACTTCCGCCGCGGCGTGCGCGAGATGCGCAGCCTGGCAGTCGGCATCGGCGCCTGGGGGCTGGTCACTGGCATCGCGATGGTCAAGGGCGGCCTCAGCGTGCCGCTGGCGGCGCTGATGACGCTGCTGGTCTACGCTGGCAGCGCCCAGTTGGCAGCATTGCCGTTGCTGGCGGCCGGGGCGCCGATGTGGGTGGTCTGGGCGGCCGGGTTCTGCGTCAACCTGCGCTTCGTGATCTACAGCGCCCGTTGGCGCGCGGTGTTCGCGCCGCTGCCACGCCGCCACAGACTGCTGCTCGGCTACCTGGCGGTGGACCTGAGCCTGATCGCCTTCCAGCGTGCCTACCCCGCGGATGAACAGGGCGCGAGACGAGCGCCCGGGCAGCTGCCGTACTTCGTCGGCGGCGCGCTGCTGCTGTGGGTGGCCTGGCAGGTGCCGTCGCTGATCGGGATCGCGCTGGCCAATGTGATCCCCGATGCCTGGGGCCTGGGCTTTGCCGGGACGCTGGCGATGGTCGGCATCACCTACAGCCTGCTGTCCGACCGCAGCACCTGGGTGGTCGCCGGGGTCGCCGGCACAGCGGCGGTGGCGGCATTTGCGCTGCCGCTGAAGCTCAACATCATCGTCGCCATCGTCGCCGCGGTGGCCGCAGGCCTGCTGATCGAGCAGGCGCAGAACGCGGCCCGGCGCCTGCAGCGGCCGGCCTGATGTTGCTCTATTGACCGCACACCATGAATGACGCCGCCCACACCACCGTGACCATCGTCGGGCTCGCGGTCATCACCGTCGTCTCACGGGGGTTCTTCCTGTTCCCCGAGCGCGAGGTGCCGATCCCCGACTGGCTGCAGCGCGGCTTGAAGGTGGCGCCGCTGGCTGCGCTGTCGGCGGTGATCGTGCCCGAGATCGTGATGACGCAGGGCCACTTGATCAGCACCTGGCACGACGCCCGCTTGCCCGCAGCGCTGGTGGCCACCGTCTGGTACGCCTGGCGGCCCGGCGTGCTGGGGCCGCTGCTGGCGGGGCTGGCGGCGTACCTGCCGTTGCGGCTGATCTGCGGCTGGTGAGTCGGGCCGCGCCGACAAGCACCCTTAAACTCAAACGACCCGAAGGTTCCCTCCCCCCCATGAAAGCCATTCGATTCACCGATCTCATCGCCAAGAACCGGGTCGCGGGGCAGCGGGTGTTCATCCGCGTCGATTTCAACGTCCCGCAGGACGATGTCGGCCGCATCACCGACGACACCCGCATTCGCGCGTCGCTGCCCTGCATCGAGGCCGCGCTGCAAGCCGGCGCGTCGGTGATGGTCACCTCGCACCTGGGCCGACCGACCGAAGGTCACTGGACCGCCGAAGACTCGCTGGCACCGATCGCCGCACATGTCAGCGAACTGCTGGGCCGCCCGGTGCCGCTGGTCAAAGACTGGGTCGATGGCGTGACGGTGAACGGCCGGGCCCTCGCCTCGGGCGAGCTGGTGCTGCTGGAGAACTGTCGCCTGAATGTCGGTGAGGCCAAGAACGACGAGGCGCTGAGCCGCAAGATGGCCGCGTTGTGCGACATCTATGTCAACGACGCGTTCGGCGCCGCGCACCGCGCACAGGCCTCGACGCACGGCATCGCGAAATACGCCCCGATCGCCTGCGCCGGGCCGCTGCTGGCGGGCGAGGCCGACGCGATCACGAAGGTGCTGGCCGCCCCGCGTCGGCCGCTGATCGCGATCGTCGCCGGCAGCAAGGTCAGCACCAAGCTGACGATCTTGGAGGCGCTGTCGGCCAAGGTCGACGGGCTGATCGTCGGTGGCGGCATCGCCAACACCTTCATGCTGGCGGCTGGCCTGCCGATCGGCAAGTCATTGGCCGAAGCCGACCTGGTCGACAAGGCCAGGGCGGTGATCGCGGCCATGAAGGCGCGTGGCGCCGAGGTGCCGATTCCGGTCGATGTGGTCACCGCCAAGACCTTCGCGGCCGACGCTCCCGCTACCACCAAGGCGGCCACCGACGTGGCGGCCGACGACCTGATCCTCGACATCGGCCCGAAGACCGCGGCGGCGCTGGCCGACACGTTGAAGTCGGCCGGCACGATCGTCTGGAACGGCCCGATCGGTGTGTTCGAGTTCGAG
>JANMXL010000047.1:0-1555 GCA_031380885.1 Burkholderiales bacterium
CGGGCGCGCCGAGCCGCTGTATCGCCATGCGATCGGCGAGCGCTTTGGTTGGTATCGCAACGCTGCACGGTCATCCGGCTGGGTGTGGGTGCATGCGGTGTCGCTCGGCGAAACGCGGGCCGCCGCGGCGCTGGTCGCGGCGCTGCGCGAACAGCGGCCCGCCATGCGCCTGCTGCTGACCCACGGCACCGCCACCGGCCGCGCGGCGGGCGCTGCCTTGCTGCAAACCGGTGACCGCCAGGTCTGGCTGCCGTTCGACACGCCGGGCGCGGTGTCGCGATTCTTCAATCACTTTCACCCCGCCGTCGGCGTGCTGATGGAAACCGAGATCTGGCCCAACCTGCTGCATGCGGCGCAGCGCCGCGGCATCCCGATGGTGCTGGCGAATGCGCGGCTCAGCGCGCGCAGCGCGCGCAAGGCCGATCGATTCCCCGCGCTGTTCCGGCCTGCCGCTGAAAGTGTCGCGCTGGTGCTGGCGCAAACGCCCGAGGATGCCGAGCGCCTGCGCGCCGCGGGCGCACCGCGTGTGGAGGTGAGCGGCAATGTGAAGTTCGACATGGCACCCGACACCGCACAGCTCGCGCTCGGCCAAGCCTGGCGGCAAGCCATCGGCCGCCCGGTGGTGCTGGCCGCCAGCACGCGCGAAGGCGAAGAGGCCGCCTTGCTGTCGGCGTGGCAGCTGAGGTGCCAACAGCAGCCCGCAACGGACCCGCACCCACGCCCGCTGCTGCTGATCGTGCCCCGCCACCCGCAGCGCTTCGACGAGGTGGCCGCGCTGATCGCAGGCAGTGGCTTCACCACCGTGCGCCGCAGCGCCTGGGGCGACGCACCACCGCCAGAGGCCACGCAAGCCGATGTGTGGCTGGGCGACTCCATCGGCGAAATGGCGGCCTATTTCAGCTGCGCGCAGGTGGCACTGCTCGGCGGCAGCTTCGAGCCACTGGGCGGGCAAAACCTGATCGAAGCCGCCGCCTGCGGCTGCCCGGTGCTGATGGGCCCGCACACCTTCAACTTCGCCGATGCCGCCGCACTGGCGCAGCGCGAAGGCGCCGCGATGCGGGTGGCCGATATCGATGCGGCGGTGCGTGTGGCAGTCGAGGTGCTGGCCACGCCAGGGCAAGATGATCGCAAGGCATCGACGCCAGCCAATGCGTCGTTCCCGAGCGCTGATCGCGCCCTGGCATTCGCCAGCCGACACCGCGGCGCCGCGCGGCGCATGGCGCAGCAGGTCGATGCCTTGATCGCGACGGCTGCCACAGCCACGTGAACCGGGTCAGCGTGCGGCGCGCCCAGGCGAGCCGCACGCTGACCTCAGTCTCAAGCCCAGCTCGGCGCGATCACAGGGTTCAACGCAGCCGCGTAACTCGCCGGCAAGGTCGTTTGCCCCGCCGCTGGTGGCGCAAAAACTGCCATCGCATTGACCAGTTGCTGCACCTGCGAGGCCAGCAAGGCCTGCCCGTCGGCGAGCTTGAAGCTTTCGATCTGATTGGCTGGGCTCGAGTACCAGCCGTTGATCGTCAGCCTGTCGGTCGTGCCGATCACCGACAACTCCAGG
>JANMXL010000258.1:0-4699 GCA_031380885.1 Burkholderiales bacterium
CGCGCTGGAACGCGATGCCGGCCTCGCCCGGGCGCGGCTGAGCGCGCTGAAGCAGCAACTCGCCGACTGGTCCGACGCGATGCTGGAGCAGCCATTGCGCGTGCATGGGCAGGGCGGCCCAGCCGGCGAATTCGATTTCGCGATTGGCTCCAGCATTGGCCGTGAGCTGGTGTTCCTGGCCAGCCACGCAACCCACCACTATGCGCTGCTGCAGGTCTATTGCGAACAGCACGGCATCGCCACCGATCCCAACTTCGGCCGGGCGCCATCCACCGTGGCGCATGCCCGGGGTGCCAACGCCGAGATCACTTCCGATACCCAAAAAAAGGAATTGGCATGTCCCACGTCTCAAACCGCCGCCTGACTCGCCGCACGCTGCTCGGCGTGGGCCTGTCCGCCCTTGTCGCCAGCACGGCCGCACGCGCTGCCCAGCCACCGATCAACACGCTGACCGGCGGCTTCTTCGGCGGTGCCAGCGACACCGCGGTCCTTGGGTACGACACGGTTGCTTATTTCACCGACGGCAAGCCCGTCAAGGGCTCCGACAGCTTTGTGGCCACCTGGATGGGCGCGAAGTGGAAGTTCGCGTCGCAGGCGCACCTCGACCTCTTCAAGGCCACGCCGGAGAAATACGCGCCGCAGTACGGTGGCTATTGCGCTTATGGCGTGGCTGTCGACAACCTGGTCAGCATTGAGCCCGACAAGTTCAGGATCATCGACGGCAAGCTGTACCTGAACTACGACGGCGATGTGCAGCAGAAGTGGCTCAAGAATCCGATCGGCTTCATCAAGTCGGCCGACTCGAAATTCCAGACGCTGTTGAAGCAATGACAGGTCTGGCACCGTTCTCCATCGATCAAAGGATTCCCCATGACCTGGCTCAAGCGCAACGGACACTGGCTGCTCACGATCTTCATCGCATTCGTGTTCATCCAGTCGCTGTTCTTCAAGTTCACCGGCTCTCCGGAGACCGTCTACATCTTTCAGGGCAAGCTCGATCCCTGGGCTGCGTCGCTGGGTTTTCCGGGCGTGTTTGCGCCGGGCGGCATCTTCTCGGCCAAGGTGGTCGGCACGATGGAGCTGATCGCATCGATCCTGGTGCTGGCGGGTGCTGCGATCTCCAGCCAGCGCACGGTGCAGGTGCTGGGTGCGGCCCTGGGCCTGGGGGTGATCAGCGGGGCGATCTTCTTCCACCTGTTCACCCCGCTGGGCGTGGCGGTCATCAACACCGACGGCAGCAGCGACGGTGGCCAGCTGTTCGCCCTGGCCTGTGGCGTCTGGCTGTCCTGCGCGACGCTGCTGTGGATGCGCCGTGCGATCTGGCTCGGTTGGCTGGGCATCAAATGACGTTGCTGCTTGGCTGCGCCGTGGCGGCGTCTGGCCCGCAACTTGCGGCTTGCCCTGAAACTTCACGGGGGCCGCATGCCATCCACCTTCATCAAAGCGGCCGAGCTGTGGCTGACCAGCGGCGACCCGTTTTGCTGCCTGATTTCAACGGCGCCGATTTCCGCCGTGCGGACGCCGCACGGCAGGCCGGCTACAGCTGCGCGATCGCGCTGCCGTACTTCCGCGAGGCATGGGGTTGCCGGGCCTGGCCTGGCAGCGCGGCCTTCACGTCGTCACCTTTCTCGCCGGCGCGCAACTGCCGCTGCCGTCATCGGCGCTGTGGCCCTGCTCGCCATTCCGGTGGTGTGGGAAGGGTAGGTGACCGAGGTGGTCGCGCTGTACCTCTGAGCGCCGCCGTCTGCCGCTCTCCATCACCAGCGCAAACAACGTCTTGCCCACGTTCATGCGCGACCCCGGGTCGTTGACACCCGCGAGCATCGGAAATCGGCGATCCGAAATGCAAATCGCGGACTCCGACGAATCCCTCAGATCCCTGGTCAGCATTGGCTTTGCGGTCGGCTGGCTTCAAATGAAACGGACACCACGGGTCCGCGCCACACCCTCAACCCGGTGCTCGGGCTTCGATCCGGCGCCTTACAGTCGAAGTTTCGACACCACTCGGCAGCACGCATGATCTCGAAACCTTCCTTGACCTTGAGCGACGTGAAACGCATTGCGGCAGCGGCCGAGCAGGAGGCGCTGGCAAACCAGTGGGCGGTGTCGATTGCCATCGTCGATGACGGCGGCCACCTGCTGTGGTTCCAGCGGCTCGATGGTGCGGCGCCCGTTTCAGCGCACATCGCCCCGGCGAAGGCGCGAACCGCAGCACTCGGTCGCCGCGAGAGCCGCGTTTACGAGGAAATGATCAACGGCGGTCGGATGTCGTTTCTCAGTGCGCCCGAGATCGACGGGCTGCTCGAAGGCGGCGTGCCGCTGATGGCCGACGGGCATTGCCTCGGCGCGGTGGGCGTCAGCGGCGTCAAGAGCAGCGAAGATGCGCAGATCGCCAAGGCGGGTGTGGCGACGCTCGGCACCTGAGTCACTGGCGATGGGTTCAAGCCTCGGGAGGCTCCCACCGCTTACAATCCGAAGGTTTACCCGAACACACCCGCCCCCAGCGAAACCTTCACAGTTTCCGTCCGGATTCCGACTCGCAGCCCGCGCTGCGGGGCAGAGCTGGGTGCATCAACGGAGATTTCCTTGCTGCCCGTCCTGCCCCCCGCCATCCTTGTTCTCGCAGACGGCTCCCGGTTCATCGGCACCTCCATCGGCTCGCCCGGCGAGACCTGCGGCGAGGTGGTGTTCAACACCGCGCTCACCGGCTACCAGGAAATCCTGACTGACCCCAGTTACTGCCGTCAGATCGTCACGCTGACCTATCCGCACATCGGCAGCTATGGCGTCAATGCGGAAGATGTCGAATCCGATCGCGTTCACGCCGCCGGTCTGATCATCAAGGACTTGCCGGTCCTGCCGTCGAATTTCCGGATGACCGAGACGCTGCCGCAGTACCTGCAGCGCGAAGGCACGGTGGCGATTGCCAACATCGACACCCGCCGCCTGACGCGCCTGCTGCGCACGACCGGCGCGCAAAACGGCTGCATCCTGACACTGGAGGTCGGTTCGACACTGACCGAGGCCCACTTCACCCAGGCGCTGGCCGCCGCACGCACTGCGCCCAGCATGGCCGGGCTGGACCTGGCCCGGGTGGTCAGCAGCATCGAGCGCAGTGTGTGGAACGAAACCGAATGGGCGCTTGGTTCTGGTTATGGCCAGCTCGCTGAACCGCGCTTTCACGTTGTCGCGCTCGACTTCGGCGTCAAGCGCAACATCCTGCGCATGCTGGCCAGCCGCGGCTGCAAAGTCACCGTCGTGCCGGCGCAGACGGCGGCTGACGAGGTGCTGGCATTGAAGCCCGACGGCATCTTCCTCAGCAACGGCCCCGGCGATCCGCAGCCTTGCGACTACGCCATCGCTGCCACCCGCACGCTGATCGACACCGGCATCCCGACCTTCGGCATCTGCCTCGGCCACCAGATCCTGGCGCTGGCCTCCGGCGCCAAGACCTTCAAGATGAAATTCGGCCACCACGGCGCCAACCATCCGGTGAAAGACCTGGACAGCGGGCGCGTCAGCATCACCAGCCAGAACCACGGCTTTGCCGTCGATGAGACCACCTTGCCGAATAACTTGAGACCGACCCACGTGAGCCTGTTCGATGGCACCTTGCAAGGCCTGGCGCGCACCGACCGCCCGGCGTTCTGTTTCCAGGGCCACCCCGAGGCCTCGCCCGGCCCGCACGACATCGGCTACCTGTTCGACCGCTTCACCGCGTTGATGGGAGGCCAGCATGCCTAAGCGCGCCGACCTGCAATCCATTCTGATCATCGGCGCCGGTCCGATCATCATCGGCCAGGCCTGCGAGTTCGACTACTCCGGCGCCCAGGCCTGCAAGGCGCTGCGCGAAGAGGGCTACCGCGTCATCCTCGTCAACAGCAATCCGGCGACGATCATGACCGACCCGAACATGGCGGACGCGACCTACATCGAGCCCATCACCTGGCAAGTGGTCGAGAAAATCATCGCCAAGGAACAGCAGAGCTTTCCGGATGAAAAGATGGCGCTGTTGCCCACGATGGGCGGCCAGACGGCACTCAACTGCGCGCTCGATCTGCACAAGCATGGGGTGCTCGCGAAGTACGGCGTCGAAATGATCGGCGCGAATGAAAAGGCGATCGAGAAAGCCGAAGACCGCCTCAAGTTCAAGGACGCGATGACCAGCATCGGCCTGGGCTCGGCGCGCAGCGGCATTGCGCATTCGATGGAAGAGGCGCTGGCGGTGCAGATCAGCATCACCGCTCAGGTTGGCACTTCGACCGAGAAGGCGGGCTTTCCGATGGTGATCCGCCCCAGCTTCACGCTGGGCGGCACGGGCGGCGGCATTGCCTACAACCCGGAAGAGTTCGAAGAGATCTGCAAGCGCGGGCTCGACCTGTCGCCGAGCAAGGAACTGCTGATCGAGGAATCGCTGATCGGCTGGAAAGAGTTCGAGATGGAAGTGGTGCGCGACCGCGCCGACAACTGCATCATCGTCTGCGCGATCGAAAACCTCGACCCGATGGGCATCCACACTGGCGACTCGATCACCGTGGCACCGGCGCAAACGCTCACTGACAAAGAGTACCAACTGCTGCGCAACGCCAGCATTGCGATCCTGCGCGAGATCGGTGTGGACACAGGCGGGTCGAATGTGCAGTTCTCGATCAACCCGGTCGATGGCCGCATGGTGGTGATCGAGATGAACCCACGTGTC
>JANMXL010000259.1:0-9717 GCA_031380885.1 Burkholderiales bacterium
ACCGCGCTGTCGGTCAACCTGAACAAGGTGGCCTTGCTGCGCAACCAGCGCGCGCTCGGCATCCCGAGCGTGACCCGCGCCGCCACACTGGCGCTGCAGGCCGGCGCGCACGGCATCACGGTGCACCCGCGGCCTGACCAGCGCCACATCCGCGCCCACGATGTGTTCGATCTGGCCGCGTTGATGCAGGACTGGCCGCAGGCCGAAGTCAACATCGAAGGCAACCCGTTGCACAACCTGATGGAGGTGATCCGAGAGGTGAAGCGGCGTGGCTTGCCCCTGCACCAGTGCACCTTCGTGCCCGATGCGATGGACCAGGCCACGTCCGACCATGGCTGGCAGTTTCCGCAGGACGCCGCCGTGCTGGCGCCGCTGATTTCTGAGGCACAGTCGCTCGGCGTGCGGGTCAGCCTGTTCATGGACCCGCTGCCCGCTGCGATGCGCGCTGTGCGCGAGCTGGGCGCCGAGCGTGTCGAGCTTTACACCGAAAGCTACGCCAGAGCGCATGGCACGCCCGAGCACGCCGCTGTGCTGGCTGGCTTCTCCGCGACGGCCGATGCGGCGCTGATGGAAGGCCTGCAACTGAACGCCGGCCACGACCTGAACCGCGACAACCTGACCGCCTTCCTGCGTGCCGTGCCCGGCGTGCAGGAGGTGTCGATTGGCCATGCGCTGATCACCGATGCGCTGGAGTTGGGCCTGGGCGAAACCGTGCGCGACTACCTGCGTTGCATTCATCGGGCGCAGGCCTCCACATGATTTACGGCATCGGCACTGACCTCTGTGACCTGCGGCGCATGGGCGCGACGCTGGTGCGGCGCGGTGAGCGCTTCGCTGAGAAGGTGCTGGGTCCGCAGGAGCTGCAGGTGTTTCGCGCCCGGCGCGCCCGCGTCGAGGCGCGGGGCATCAGCTACCTCGGCACACGCTTCTCGGCGAAGGAAGCCTTTTCCAAGGCGATCGGTCTCGGCCTGCGCATGCCGATGACCTGGCGCTCCTGCGAAATCCTGAACCTGCCCAGCGGCCAGCCGCACATCGTGCTGCACGGCGAACTGGCGGCGTGGTTCGATGCGCGCGGGCTGAAGGCGCATGTCAGCATCACCGATGAAACCGATTACGCGACCAGCTTCGTGGTCGTCGAGGCCCCCCCATGAAGAAGAACCGTTCCGCCAAGGCCAGCCTGCGCGCGACATCCATGCCTGCGCTGCCCAGCGCCCACGCGCCCGTCGTCCTCGACATCGAAGGCCTGCAGCTCAACGCTGACGACAAGCGACGCCTGCGCCATCCGCTGACGGGCGGCTTGATCCTGTTCGGGCGCAACTGGCAAGACCGCCGGCAGCTCACCGAGCTGACCGCCGAGATCAAGTCCATCCGCCCGGATGTGCTGGTCTGCGTGGACCACGAAGGTGGCCGCGTGCAGCGCTTCCGCACCGATGGATTCACGCACCTGCCGCCGATGCGCGTGCTCGGCGAGCAGTGGATGCACGACCCGCTGGGCGCCACCGATGCCGCCACCGCCAGCGGCTTCGTGCTGGCGGCCGAATTGCGTGCGTGCGGCGTCGACCTCAGCTTCACGCCGGTGCTCGACCTCGACTTCGGCGCCAGTGGTGTGATCGGCGACCGGGCATTCCACCGCGACCCGCGCGTAGTGACGCTGCTGGCCAAGAGCCTGATGCACGGCCTGCTGCAGGCCGGCATGGCGCATTGCGGCAAGCACTTCCCGGGGCACGGCCATGTGAAGGCCGACAGCCACACCGAGATCCCGGTCGACCACCGCTCGCTCAAAGCGATCCTCACCGACGACGCCCGACCTTACGAGTGGTTGAGCACGAGCCTGGCCAGCGTGATGCCGGCGCACGTCGTCTACCCCAAGGTGGATGCGAACCCGGCCGGCTTCTCACCGCGCTGGCTGAAGGAGATCCTTCGGCAGCAGCTCGGCTTCACGGGCGCCGTGTTCAGCGATGACCTGAGCATGGCCGGCGCGCGCCGCATCGCGGGAGTCGAGGTCAGCTACACCGACGCGGCCGAGGTGGCACTGAACGCCGGCTGTGATCTGGTGCTGCTGTGCAACCAGTCGGTGGACGGCGGTGCTGCCGTCGATGCCTTGCTCGACGGCCTGCTGGCCTCACACGCTCAGGGCCACTGGCAGGCCGACGAGGACAGTGAACAGCGTCGGCTGGCGCTGCTGCCCCAAATTGCGCCACGAACCTGGGACCAGCTGATGCACGACCCGGTGTACCAGCGAGCGCTGGAACGCCTGCCTTGACCGTGTGATGGCGTGAATAAAAAACGGCGCACCTCACGGTGCGCCGTTTTCACGTCTACAGCGAGATCAGACTGCCGGTGGCGTGCTGTCCTGCACCTCGAACGGCAGCTTCACCTGCGACAGATCGCGGCGCGTTTCGACCAGCACCAGCGGGCCGTCGTCGATCGCAGCGACCGGCTTCGGCTGCCGTGCCACATGTGCCGGCCGGGCCTCGTTGACCATCGCTTGCTGTGTCGCGCGGATCTTTTCGACATCGGAATTGACCCACTGCAGGCCGGCACTTTCCGCCACCGCTTGCAGCGCATCGGTTTCCAGCACGAAGGAGGCGGCGATCGGCGCCGGGGCGGCGGTTGCTGCCGGGGCGGCGACCACGACCGGCGCGGGGTCGGGTGCGCGAACGGGCTGGGGCATCACCGCTGCCACAGGGTCTGGTGTGGCCTCGACAACCACCGGACTGGCTGCGAGCGCCACCTCGGTCACCGGCGCTGGGGCCTCGTCGTAGGACGCGGCCACCGGCGCAGCGGCCCAGGTGGGAGCGGGTGTGGCGGGGGGTGCGGCGGGGGGTGTGACATCAGCGAAGCGGGTCAGTGGCGCCTCGGCAACGTCACCTTCCACCGACTCCGCCGCAGTGACACCACCGCTGCCGGATTCCCCGTCGGCGCGGGGTTCTTCGCGGTCACCGCGGTCGCGGCGGTTGCGCCCACCGCGGCCGCGACGGCGGCCATCACGCTGGCCGCCATCGGGTGCGTCATCGGCAGCAACCGGCATCGGCTCGTCGCCTTCGGCCCGTGTTGCCTCGGCGTCCGCGGTTGCCGTGGTGTCGGGCTCGGCACCTGGCTCACCATGGGCTTGTTCTGCACGCATCGGATCGCGATCACGTCCGCCGCGGCCACCCCGGCGACGCCGACGTCCGCCTTCGCGTGCTTCGGCCCCCTCGCTGGCATCGGCACCCGGTGCTGCCACGCCGGGCTGCGAATCGACGAAGGCCGCTGCGGCCAATGGCAGCTCATCGGTCGGCACATCGTTGCCGGTCGGCGCGGCGCGCGCATCGCGCTCCTGGCGCTCTCCGCGAGCGCCTCGGCCACCACGGCGACCGCCGTCGCGTCCTTCGGCAGACGACTCTCCGCGCGCTTCAGGGCGCGAATCACCTCGTTCCGGCCGCTCGCCGCGACCCTCGGGCCGCGGGCCGCGGGCCTCACGCGGGGCGCTGGCTTCGGTGGCTGCCGCATCGTCAGGGCGTTCGCCTCGACCCCCGCGTCCGCCACGGCTGTCACCACGGCCTTCCGGGCGACCTTCAGTGCCACGCTCACCGCGTCTGCCGCCGCGTCCGCCACGCCCACCGCGATCGCCCCGTTCGGAGCGCTCGCCGCGAGCTTCAGGCGTTGCGGCGGTTGCTGTGGCTGACACCGCAGGCTTGACCACCGGCGCTGGGGTGCCGCCGCCGAACAAACGCGACACCCAACCGAAGAAGCCGCCACCGGCGGCAGGCGCTGCCACGGCCCGGGGGGCAGCGATCGGCGCCGCCGTGGTGACGGGCGCGACCGGAGCCGCTGCAGGCTTCGGAATCGCGACCGGCGCCGGCGACTCGGGCAGCACACCTTTGATCACCGGCTCTTGCTTCGCGGCGGTCTTCTCGCGCCGGGTGACGGCGGGTTCCTCGCTCGCCTCTTCGATCATCGTGTAGCTGGCCTGCAGGTTTTCCAGCCGCGGGTCGTCGTGGCGCAGGCGCTCGAGCCGATAGTTCGGCGTGTCGAGGTTCTTGTTCGGCACCAGCAGCACGGTGACGCGCTGCTTCAGCTCGATCTTGGTGATCTCGGTGCGCTTTTCGTTGAGCAGGAAGCTGGTCACTTCGACCGGCACCTGCACGTGCACCGCGGCGGTGTTTTCTTTCATCGACTCTTCTTGCACCATGCGCAGGATCTGCAACGCGCTGGATTCGGTGTCGCGGATGTGGCCGGTGCCGTTGCAGCGTGGGCAGGTGATGTGGCTGCCTTCGCTGAGTGCGGGGCGCAGGCGCTGGCGGCTCAGTTCGAGCAGGCCGAACTTGCTGATCGCGCTGACCTGCACGCGGGCACGGTCGGGACGCAGCGCGTCGCGCAAGCGGGTCTCGACCTCGCGCCGGTTCTTCGACTCTTCCATGTCGATGAAGTCGACGACGATCAGGCCGCCCAGGTCGCGCAGCCGCATCTGGCGCGCAATCTCGTCGGCCGCTTCCAGGTTGGTGCGGGTCGCGGTTTCCTCGATGTCAGAACCGCGGGTCGACCGGGCGGAGTTGACGTCGACCGACACCAGCGCCTCGGTGTGGTCGATGACGATCGCGCCACCGGACGGCAGGTTCACCGTGCGCGAGAACGCGGTTTCGATCTGGTGCTCGATCTGGAAGCGGCTGAACAGCGGCGCGTCGTCGCGGTAGCGCTTGACCTTCGATGCCGTCTCGGGCATCACGTGGGTCATGAACTGCATCGCCTGGTCGTAGATGTCGTCGGTGTCGATCAGGATTTCGCCGACGTCAGCGGTGAAGTAGTCGCGGATCGCGCGAATCACCAGCGATGACTCCTGGTAGATCAGGAACGCACCTTTGCCTGCCGTGGCCGCGCCGTCGATGGCGGTCCAGAGCTTGAGCATGTAATTCAGGTCCCACTGCAGCTCGGGAGCGCTGCGGCCGATGCCGGCGGTGCGGGCGATCAGGCTCATGCCTTTCGGGTATTCGAGCTGGTCGAGGTTTTCCTTCAGTTCCTCGCGGTCTTCACCTTCGATGCGGCGCGACACGCCGCCGCCGCGCGGGTTGTTCGGCATCAGCACCAGGTAGCGGCCAGCCAGGCTGACCATCGTCGTCAGCGCCGCGCCCTTGTTGCCGCGCTCTTCTTTTTCGACCTGCACCAGCAGCTGGTCGCCGTCGCGGATCACGTCCTGGATGCGCGCGGTACGCACATCGACGCCTTCGCGGAAGTAGTTGCGTGAGATTTCCTTGAACGGCAGGAAGCCGTGGCGGTCTTCGCCGTAATCGACGAAACAGGCTTCGAGCGAAGGCTCGACGCGGGTCACGACGGCCTTGTAGATGTTGCCCTTGCGCTGTTCGCGCCCTTCGATTTCGGTTTCGAAGTCCAGCAATTTTTGGCCATCGACAATGGCCAGGCGACGCTCTTCGGGTTGCGTCGCATTGATCAGCATGCGTTTCATGGGTGCTCCTGTGCCGCCGACCCACGGGCCGGCGCTTCTATCAACATGCCGGCACCGAACATCGGTGTCGACTCATCGATGCACGAGAAACCTCAGAGAGCCCGACAGGAATCGCCCTGGACTGCGAACGACCACAAGGGCCGTCGGTGCAGCGTTGGCGCTTGCGTGTCAGTGCTTACTGCGGAGCCTGAGGCTGACCGCCGGGCTGTGCGCCGTGGGGCGCAAGCGCGTGGGCCAGCGGGGCCGGTCGAACACCCACCGCCCAGTCTCGCCGCAGGGCTGCCGATCCGCAGCCCGATACCGGGGCCATCGCAGAACGGCGCATCTTGCGCGAGGAAGGGTTGTAGGAGATCGACATCCGCAGGGTCACTGGACGCGGGCCACAGCCCGAATGGGGCCGACCTGAGGGTCGGCTTACACCGGTCTGCAACCTGAAAACCTTGATTTATTCCGAAGCAGTGCCTCGGGGGCTCGTTCTTTGCCTTCTCTGCCGCAACCCATCTGGACTGCCCGGTCACTCGGGGACGGGGCCCGTCGCACTTGGAGTGCGTTGCATCACTGGATGGCCGGAACTCATGTTCCGACCGCCACGGCGCGCTGAAAGTGCGCGGGTAAACTCAAGAAAATCAAACACTTACAGCGCAAACGTGGACAAAACCATTATAGGGGCCAAAAACGGGCGCGGGGTGGCTTCTGCCGCTCCGGTGTCGGTGGCTCCGGTGGTGTCCCGCGTGCGGGTCGATGAGGGGTCGGAAGGCCAGCGGCTCGACAATTTCCTGATCAAGCTGCTCAAGGGCGTGCCCAAGACCCACATCTACCGGGTCATTCGCTCCGGCGAGGTGCGGGTCAACAAGGGGCGCGCAGCGGCCGACACCCGCTTGTCGCTGGGCGACGAGGTGCGCGTTCCGCCGGTGCGCACCTCGGAACACGCTGCCGATCGCAGCGATGACGCCCCGGTTCCGGCGCGCGAGTTCCCGATCGTGTTTGAAGACGAGCACCTGATCGCCGTTGACAAGCCGACCGGCGTCGCGGTCCATGGCGGCAGCGGGGTCAGCTTCGGGGTGATCGAGCAACTGCGCCGCGCGCGGCCCGAGGCCAAGTTCCTGGAACTGGTGCACCGACTGGACAAGGAAACCTCCGGCCTGCTGCTGATCGCCAAGAAGCGCTCGGCGCTGCTGGCGCTGCAGGAACAGTTTCGCCAGCGTGAAACCGGCAAGACCTACGCGGCGCTGGTGCTGGGCGCCTGGCCGGTGTCGAAGAAGGTCATCGATGTGGCGCTGCACAAGTTCCTGTCGACCGAGGGCGAGCGCCGCGTGCGCGTGGTGGATGCTGATGATGCCGATGGCCGCCGTTCGATCACGCTGGTCAAGGTGGTGCAGGCCTACACCGCGCACACGCTGCTCGATGTGACGATCAAGACCGGCCGCACCCACCAGATCCGGGTTCACCTGTTGCATGAAGGCCACGCCATCGTCGGCGACGACAAGTACGGCGACTTCGACGCCAACCGGGCGCTGGCCCGCGGCGCGGCGATCCCTGGGGTGCGCTTCGGCCGGATGTTTTTGCATGCGCGGCGCTTGAAGTTCCAGCACCCCGCCAGCGGCGAGGTCATCGAACTGCAGGCGCCGCTGCCCCCAGAATGCGCGGCTTTGCTGCAAGCGCTGACGCCTCGGCCGAAGATCGCGATACCGACACCATGACCCGACCGCGCCGTTTTGATTTGATCGTCTTCGACTGGGACGGCACGCTGTATGACTCGACTGCGTTGATCGCCCGCTGCATCCAGGCCTCGTGCGCCGATCTGGCACTGCCGGTGCCCAGCGTGCAAGACGCCAGCTATGTGATCGGCATGGGTTTGACCGAAGCCTTGCAGCACGCTGCACCTGGCCTGGTGCCCGAGCGCTACCCGGAGTTGAGCGCGCGCTACAAGCACCACTACATGGCCCGGCAACATGACCTGAGCCTGTTCGACGGCGCGCTGCCGATGCTGCATGCGCTGAGGGCGCGCCAACACAGCCTGGGCATCGCCACCGGCAAGACCCGGCGCGGCCTGGACGATGTGTTGCACACGGTGCAGCTGAAAGGCCTGTTCGACGCCACCCGCACCGCCGACGAAACCCGTTCAAAGCCGCATCCACAGATGCTGCAGGAGCTGATGGCCGAAGTTGGCATCGCTCCCGAACGCACGCTGATGATCGGTGACACCACCCACGACCTGCAGATGGCGATGCACGCAGGCGTGCCGAGCGTCGGCGTCAGCTATGGCGCGCACGAACCGGCCGCGTTCGCGGCGTTCTCACCCCTGCACATCGCGCACTCGGTGGCCGAGCTCGACGCCTGGCTGACGCAGTCGGCCTGACCGGCGCGCCCGAACGTCATGCCCGACATCGAACCAGCCGCCGCGCCCGTGCCCCTGTGTGCATCGGAGGCGCTGGTCGAGCGCGGGGATGCCGTCGTGTTCGAGGTGCAGCAGTGGCGCCAGACGACCAGCGCCTTCGTGATGCGGTTCGACGGCCGGGTGGTCGCCTACCTGAACCGCTGCGTTCATGTGCCGACCGAGATGGACTGGCAGGACGGCAAGTTTCTCGATGCCGACCGTGAGCTGATCATCTGCTCGATCCATGGCGCCACTTACGATCCGCTCAGTGGGCGCTGTGTCGGTGGCCCGTGCGTCGGCGGGCGGCTCACCGCCTTGCGCGTCGAAGAACGCGATGCGCAGGTGTATTGGTATCCCTCCTCAGACACCAAACCCGCGTCGGTGCCCGAGCCTCGCGACGGCGATGCCGCTGGTGTCAGCAACGAAAGCCCCTCATGAGTTCCGACGACGATTTGTCCGCCTTGCGTGCCCCGGCTGCAGGCTCGCCTGCCCGCAGCGGCTGGGACCACGCGGCCGAGCAGCTCGTGCGCCTATACCTGCAGGATCGGCGCAGCGAGCGCCGCTGGCGTGTGTTCCTCCGGCTGCTCTGGCTGACAGTGTTCGCTGTCCTGTCCTGGACCTTCCTCAGTGACCGCCTGCATACCAGCACCCCCACTGGCCCGCACACCGCCTTGGTGGAAGTGCGCGGAGAGATCGCCGCCGACACCGACGCCAGCGCCGAGCGGTTGGTCTCCGCGCTGAAAAACGCCTTCGAGGACAAAGGCGCGCAGGCGGTGGTGCTGCGCATCAACTCGCCCGGCGGCAGCCCGGTGCAGGCCGGCATCGTCTACGACGAGATCAAGCGCCTGAAGGCCCTGCACCAGAAGAAGGTGTATGCGGTGGTCGAGGAAATGTGCGCTTCGGGGGCCTACTACATCGCCGCCGCGGCTGACGACATTTACACCGACAAGGCGAGCGTGGTCGGCTCTATCGGCGTGCTGATGGACAGCTTCGGCTTCACCGGCGTGATGGAAAAGTACGGCATCGAGCGGCGGCTGTTGACTGCAGGCGCCAACAAGGGCATCGGCGACCCGTTCTCGCCGCTGACCGAGCCGCAGCGCGCCTACCTGCAGGCCACGCTCGACCAAATTCACCAGCAGTTCATCGCGGTGGTGAAGGAAGGCCGTGGCGATCGGCTGAAAGAAACGCCGGACACCTTCTCGGGCCTGTTCTGGAACGGCGAAGAGGCCATCAAGCTCGGCCTCGCCGACCACCTCGGCAACCTCGACTATGTGGCGCGCGAGGTGGTGCATGCCGAAGACATCATCGACTACACGCCGAAGGAAAACGTCGCTGAGCGGCTGGCCAAGCGCTTCGGCGCGTCGATCGGTGCCGGTGCGATCCATGCGCTGAACGGCATGGGCCGCATTCACTGAGTGTCGGCAGCCTACCTATCTCCTCTCCATTGATGTCGGATCGACTGGCGGTACTGCCGCAATACCTGCTGCCCAAGCAAGCCATGACGCGCCTGGCCGGCCGCATCGCCAACGCCGAGGGCGGCGCGCTCACGACGCGGCTGATCCGCTGGTTCGTCGGCCGCTATGGCGTGAACATGGCCGAGGCGGCCGAGCCCGACATCGCTCGCTACCCGAGCTTCAATGCCTTCTTCACCCGCGCGCTCAAGCCCGATGCGCGCCCGCTGGCCGAGGCCCGCTGGCTGTGTCCGGTCGATGGCGCGATCAGCCAGATCGGACCGCTCGATGGCGAGCGCCTGGTGCAGGCCAAGGGCCACAGCTACACCGCCACCGCGCTGCTCAGTGGTGATGCCGCGCTGGCGCGTGAATTTCAAGATGGCCACTTCGCGACGCTGTACCTGAGCCCGCGCGACTACCACCGCATCCACATGCCCGCGGCCGGA
>JANMXL010000002.1:0-2700 GCA_031380885.1 Burkholderiales bacterium
GTGGCCTGCGGCGGCGTCTTCAAGACCACCGTGGGGCTGCATGAGCGCTTTGGTGCAGAGCGCGTCTGGGACACACCGATCTCCGAGCAGGCGATTGCCGGCGCAGCCATGGGCGCGGCGATGGCTGGCCTGAGGCCGGTCGCCGAAATCATGTTCTCCGACTTCTACGCCACCTGCTGGGATCAGGTGGCCAACGAGATCGCCAAGACCCGCTACATGACCGGCGGCCAGGTGACGATGCCGTTGGTGCTGCGCAGCGCGAACGGCGCTGGCGGCATGGGTTTCGGCGCGCAGCACGGCCAGTCGCTGGAGAACTGGGCGATGTGCGTGCCGGGGCTCAAGATCGTCTCGCCCGCCTCGCCAGTCGAGATGTTCGGGCTGCTGGCCGCGGCGATCCGCGACAACGATCCGGTGCTGATGTTCGAACACAAGGCCTTGTACGCGAGCAAGGAAGACTGCCCGCCTGGCGAGCAGCTGATTCCGCTCGGCCAGGCGCGCACTGTGCGCGCGGGACGCGACGTGACGCTGGTGGCACTGTCGATCACGGTCGGGATCTGCGTCAAGGCGGCAGCACAACTGGCCGCGGCGGGGATCGACGCGGAAATCCTGGACCTGCGCTGCCTGGTGCCGCTCGATGCCGCCAGCGTGCTGCGCTCGGTGCAAAAGACCGGGCGCGTCGTCATCGTCGAAGAGAACCCGGGACAGCTCGGCTGGGGCGCAGCGATCGCCGCCATCCTGGCCGAGGAAGCGTGGGGGCATCTGAGGGCGCCGGTCATCCGGGTCAGCGGCGGCAACGTGCCCCTGCCGGTCGCCTCGGAGCTCGAAGCAGAAGTGCTCGTGTCACCGGCGCGTGTCGTCGCTGCCGTCACCGCGCTGTGCCAAGGCAGCCATGTAAAAACCGACCAACGGGGAGGCTAGAGGCCATGGAAATTCGAGGTCAAGAGGTGTTGCTGCCGCTGTCGGCGGTGTCAGCCTTTCCGCGTCCGCACTGGCTGCAAGGTCGGATCCTCGGCTCGTTGCACGAGCCGGTTTACCGCAGCCACAACCTGCGCGTGACCTACGAGGATGCGTGCAAGCTCTGCGCCCACGAGCAGGAAGCCGCGGGCCTCGACATCCTGACCGACGGCGCCCAGTACTACGAATGGGAAGCGCCGGGGTTTCAGCTCGAACCGATCTTCCACTTCGTTCCCGAAAACCTGGGCGGCTTTGTGCCTTACGGCCCGCCGGGTGACGGGCCCAAGTACAAGCCCTTCTACAAGGCCTCGGTCACCGGCCCCGTCACCTGGAAGCGCCCCATCTTCGAGCCGGTCGTCTATGCGATGCAAAACGCGACCAAGAAGCCGTTCAAGGTGGCCTTCCTTGGCCCGTCGCAGCAGGCGATGATCTGCGACGACCAGTACTACGGCTCGTCGCAAAAGTTGGCCTTTGCGCTGGCGGCAGCGCTGAATCAGGAATTGAAGTACCTCGTCTCGATGGGCCTGGAGGCGGTGCAGATGATCGACGTGCTCGCGCCCTACACCCAGGACGACTGGCAGATGGAGGCGCAATACATCTTGTTCGACGGCGTCAACGCGATCAAGTTCTGGCATGTCTGCTACGGCAGCGTCGACGGCCAGCGCGACGTGTTCGAGGGCAAGGTCAAGGAGATGATGCCGCTGTTCCACCGCTCCAGGGCCGATGTGATCCACGTCGAGACCGCGAACATGGGCTTCGTCGAACTCGACGCCCTGCGCGCGTTCCCGAAGAACAAGGTGCTCGGCATCGGTGTCATCGATGCCAAGAGCACGATGGTCGAGTCGCCCGAGCTGATTGCCGACCGCATCCGCAAGGGGCTGCAGGTGGTGCCCCCCGATCGCCTGCTGGTGTCGCCCGACTGCGGCCTGGGCTACTTCAGCCGCAGCGTCGCTTATGGGAAGTTGCGGGCCATGGGCGAGGCGACGCGGCGAGTGCGCGCATCGCTGTGACGGAGGCATCGAGGGCATGATCTATCGCATCAAACTGCCGCGCCTGGGCGAAACCATGGAAGAGGGCACCGTCACAACCTGGCACAAGCAGGTGGGTGACGCTGTCGCCAAGGGCGACCTGCTGTATTGCGTCGAGACCGACAAGACATCGATGGACATCGAGTCGGTGTGGGTCGGCCAGCTGCAGGAGATTTGTTGCCCCGCCGGCCAGACCATCCCGGTCGGCACGGTCGTGGCGGTGATTGCCAGCTGACCCACGCGGGTGATATGACCATGCGCATCCAGGCCCTGGCGATGGGCCCCTGGGCCGGATGCATCGACGTTCGCGAACAGGACCTCAAGGTGCACGCATGAGCGCTACCTACTCCGCCAGCGACAAGCGCGTCGCGCTCGATGAACTCGCCGCGCATGTGCGCGACGGCGATTTGGTCGCGGTGGGCGGCGGCCTCTCGTCGCGCGAGCCGATAGCGGTGCTGCGCGCGTTGATCCGCGCCGGACGCAGCCGTCTGCAGGTGGTCGGCTCGGCCCATGGCATCGACATCGACCTGCTCTGCGGTGCCGGCGCGGTCGCGAAATCGCTGGAAAGCTACGTCGGCTTCGAGCAGGATTTCGGCATGGCACCGAACTATCGCCGCGCCTGCGAGTCCGGTGCGGCCGAGGTGGCCGACAGCTGCTGCTACACGGTGGTGCAGCAGTTGCGCGCCGCCGCCTACGGCATCCCGTTCCTGCCGGTGCG
>JANMXL010000048.1:0-1765 GCA_031380885.1 Burkholderiales bacterium
CGTCTGCGGCCGACCCTGCGCATCGAGCTCGGTGTAGACGCGGTGCCCGGCCTCGTCGAAGGCCGCCACGGCGCGGTTGTTGGCGTCGTACTCGATGCCGATGCTGTGGTTGTCGGGCGAGACCCGGCGAGTCGGGTTGCCGCCTTCGTCGTAGTCGGTGGCGCTCAGGTTGCCGGCGTGGTCCAGGCTGCGAATGAGCCGGTCGCGGTCGTCGTAGGTGTGGGCGCTGCTGTCGATGCGGGCACCAGCGTCGATCAGTTCGCTGGCAACCAAGTTGCCGTTGGCGTCGAAGCGGGTACTGCGGGCCTTGCCGATGGCGTCGGTGCTGCTCGTGATGCGGTCGAGCGCGTCGTAGCCGGTGTCGGCCGGGTACCAGCGGGCATCGACGCCGCTGGTCTGGCGCGCAGCCGCGTCGTAGGCGAACGCGGGCGAGGTGGTTTGCGACACCGAGACCAGCCCGCCGACCCCGTCGCTGCGCAGCCCGCTGCGCGTGAAGCTCAGCACATTGAAGCGACTGGCGTCCCAGGTCTGCGTGATCGACGGGCCGGCGCCTGTTGCAAAGTCCTTGACGTGCGTCGTGCGGGTCGGGTTGCCCGACACGTCGTAGGCCGTCTTGCGCCACGCCACGATGTCGGCAGCCGCAGGCTGCACACCGGCCACCGGCACCACGCCGCTGCGCAGCGCCATGCTGTCGGTCAGGTTGCCGAGCGCGTCGTAGCGCAGCCACGTCCAATTCCCCCGTGCATCCCTGATGCGCTGCGGTTGCGCAAACGCGTTGTAGTCGCGGTACTCGGTCACCGCCCCCGAGGGCAGGGTCACCGTCTCGACCAGGTTCTGCGCGTTGTAGGTGGTGGCCGTGCGGCGGCCGACCGCATCGGTGTCGCTGAGTCGGTTGTGGGGGCGGGTGGGGTCGTAGGCGTACTCGTGCTCGGCGCCGTTGCCCTCGACGATGCGCACCGCATTGCCTGCGGCGTCGAAGGTGTAGCGGTGCTCAAAGCCGCGCTCGTTGACGCTCCAGCTTTGGCGGGCAAACAAGTTGTACTGAAACGTGGTGGCAGCGGAATCGATCGCAGCGCCCTGCACATCGAACGGCGTGTGCCGAAACACCTGCCCGCCGCTGTAGTACTCGAACGCCATGCCGTTGCCGCGCGGCAGGGTGTGGCGCTTCAGGCGGTGGTTGAGCTTGGGGCCATCGGCCGCGCTGTAGTAGTTGTAGCGGTGGACTTGGCCCAAGGCGTCGGTGACTTGCGTCAGGTTGCCGTTGCCGTCGCTGTAGGCGTAGCTCACCTGACGGCCCGTCACGTCGGTGACGCGGCTGATGCGACTGGCGCTGTAGGTAAAGCTCAGCACCGTGCGGCCGATGCTGTCGGTGACGGTGCTGAGCTGCGCCGCAGCCCCCGAGCCGACGTAGTTCAGGCTGAGCCGGTTCGCATTGCGGTCGGTGATCGATTCGAGCCGTGCCACCACCGCACTGCTGGCCGAAGGCACCACGGTCGGGCCGGTGGCCGAAGTGAACAAATAGACCGTGCCGTTGCGCTCGCGGATGCGGTACTTGCCGTCGTCGGGGCCACCAGACAATCGGGTGAACTGCACTTCGACAGCGGCCGAATTGACCAGCAGGGCACCGCGCGCGATGTCGCCAGCACTGTGCGAAGAAGTCGAAAAGAAGCTCTCGCCGCCGCTGCCGTTGAGCCAGCCCACCTTGGCCGCACCGGCTTCGACGCCGTAGAGGCGCACCACATGATTGAAGCTGTGCGTCCAGCCG
>JANMXL010000273.1:0-18341 GCA_031380885.1 Burkholderiales bacterium
CGCACCGACTACCCGAACCAGGTCAACAACGTCCTGTGCTTCCCGTACATCTTCCGCGGTGCGCTCGATTCGGGTGCGACGACGATCACCGTGGAAATGGAGATCGCCGCAGTGCATGCCATCGCCGAGCTGGCGCAGGCCGAGCAAAGCGAGGTGGTGGCCGCCGCTTATGTCGGCGCGAACCTGAGCTTCGGGCGGGACTACCTGATCCCGAAGCCGTTCGACCCGCGGCTGATGATCAACATTGCGCCCGCCGTGGCGCAAGCCGCCGCCGATTCCGGCGTCGCGACGCGGCCAGTGCGCGACATGACCGCTTACCGCGAGAAGCTGCAAAGCTTTGTCTACGCCTCGGGCGCGACGATGAAACCCATCTTCAACCTGGCCAAGCGCGCACAACGCAAACGCATCGCCTATGCGGAAGGTGAGGACGAACGCGTGCTGCGCGCCGCGCAGATCGTGGTCGACGAAGACCTCGCGCGCCCCACCCTGATTGGGCGCCCGGAGGTCATTGCATCGCGGGTCGAGAAGTTCGGCCTGCGCCTCGCTGCGGGTCGCGACTACGACCTGGTCAACACCGAAAACGACCACCGCTACCGCGACTTCTGGCAAACCTACCACCAGCTCACCGCCCGCAAGGGCGTCACCGAGCCCATGGCCAAGATCGAGATGCGGCGGCGCCTGACCTTGATTGGCGCCATGCTGCTGCACAAGGGCGAGGTCGACGGCATGTTGTGCGGCACCTGGGGCAACACCACGCTGCACCTGCGCTACATCGACCAGGTGATCGGACAGCGCGAGGGGGCCAACGTCTACGCTTGCATGAACAGCCTGCTGCTGCCCGGCCGCCAGATCATGCTGGTGGACACCCACATCAACTACGACCCGACGGCCGAACAGCTCGCCGAAATCACGACGATGGCGGCCGAAGAGATGGTGCGCCTCGGGCTGCGGCCGAAGGCGGCCTTGCTGTCGCACAGCAATTTCGGCTCCAGCAACCACCCGTCTGCGGTCAAGATGCGCGACACCCTGGCCCTGCTGCGACAAAACGCGCCTTGGCTGGAAGTCGACGGCGAAATGCACGGCGACACCGCGCTCGATGCGGACTACCGTCGGCGCCTGATGCCCACGAGCACGCTGAGCGGCGAAGCCAATTTGCTGGTGCTGCCCAACATCGATGCCGCCAACATCGCCTACAACCTGCTGAAGACGGCGGCCGGCGGCGGCATCGCGATCGGCCCGCTGCTGCTCGGTGCGGCCAAGCCGGTGCACATCCTGACCGCCTCGGCCACGGTACGACGCATCGTCAACATGACGGCGCTGGCCGTGGCCGACGCCAACGCGGCGCGCTGAGGCGAGAAAACCGCCAGCCACCGCCCTGAGGGGCGGCATGTCCGCACGTCTGAGACGGTTAGCAAATGCCCCGAAAGGTGTTTCCAAGGGCTTTATGACGATCTCAAGATCATCTTTCGGCGCCACAGCCCGACCGACCTGCGCTTCAACAGACCAAGGTTTGGAATCGACCATCTAGACTGTGAGCGCACACTTATATCGAAATATTCGCGCCCCGCATTGATGCACCGGCTTGAGGTTTTGCGCCCAATTCGGTACCATCTCCCATTCACAGTTTAGGGATAACCCGTGGTTTTGTCTGGCCTGTTTCGGGCTCCCCAGAAACGCCTTGCGTCTGTCGTCGGCTCGCTGATGGCGGTTTGTCTGGTCAGCGTTTGTTTGTCAGCCAGCACGTCTTGGGCCAGAGACGCCGAGGCAAAAGTTTCGGTCATTGAACTGAAATATCTGCCCCCGGAAGCGAGACAAACCCATGTGTTGATTCATTCCGGCGGGCCGTTTCCGTTCCGCAAGGACGGCACCGTGTTCGGCAACCGGGAGCATTTGTTGCCTGACCATGCCCGCGGCTTTTACCGCGAGTACACCGTACCGTCGCCCGGGGTGCGGGACAGAGGGGCCCGGCGCATCGTGTGCGGCGGGAAGCAACGGCGGGCACCTGAGAGCTGTTTTTACAGCGCCGATCACTACGCGAGCTTCAGCCGCATCGTGCAGTGAACGGCGCGCGAGTTACTTGACCACTGGAGGAACGAGTTCATGCTCTTGCAGACCGTCCGATCGAACATCGTCCAATCGATACGCGCTTACCGCGTCGAGGATCTGATGCTGGCCGCGCAAAACGCCGACCAGCATTTCCTCTACGCCAACCTGACGACGGCCCAGTCGAAACAAGAGGTTCTCGACACCATCGCCGAGGCGTTCTTGTTCCCGCTGCATTTCGGCAAGAACCTCGATGCCCTCTACGACTGCATGACCGACCTGGTGCACAAGGCAGGTTCTCAACCCGGCTTTGTGGTGGTGCTGGAGCAGTTGCCGGACAACCCGCGTTTCGATCGCGAGGCGCGCGAGCAGTTGCTCGATGTGTTCCGCGATGCGGCCGATTTCTGGGCCGAACGAAAAATTGCATTCAGGTGCTTCTATTCTTTTCAGTAGCCCGCTCTCAAGAACTCGGTTCTTGGGAGCGGGCTACCGAAACGACCAGCCCCTGCGAAAAACCCGCCAAGCCAGCCGCGAAAAGCGCGGCCAACGCGAGCTTCGGCATGAACATGCCGCTGATGAGCAGCGCCTTCGACACCTCGATGTGGTTGAACGCGGCCTGAAGCGCGCAAGGTTGGGCTGATGACTGCCGAGCCTTCGGTGGTTTGAAACAACAAGGCGGCCACCGGGCCGCCTTGTTCATCGTGGGCCCAGCGCGCTCGCCAGCGCCAGGTACTCGGCCACCGGCACCTCTTCGGCGCGGCGCTGCAGGTCGAACACGCCGCTGTAGCCGCGCTCTTCGAGCCAGCGGCCCAGGGTGTTGCGCAGCACCTTGCGGCGCTGCGAGAACGCCACCGTGACCAGCTCGCCCAGCAATGTCGCGTCGATGTCGGTGCGGGCAGGCAAGGGCAGCATGCGCACCACCGCGGAGCGCACCTGCGGTGGCGGGTCGAAAGACTCGGGCTCCACATCGAGCACCGATTCGATCACGTAGCGCCATTGCAGCATCACCGACAGCCGGCCGTAGGTCTTGCTGCCGGGGGCCGCCGCCATGCGCTCAACGACTTCCTTTTGCAGCATGAAGTGCTGGTCGATCACCCGGGATGCCGATGGCAGCAGGTGAAACAGGATCGGCGTCGAGATGTTGTAGGGCAGGTTGCCCACCACCCGCAGCGGCTGGCGCGCCGCGGCCGCCAGCGCATCGAAGTCGACGTTCAATACATCGGCCTCGATCACCGTCAATTCGGCGCGTCGCCGCAGGCGCGCGGCGAGGTCGCGATCGAGCTCGATCACCGTGAGCTTCTGGCACTGGTCAAGCAAGGGGAAGGTCATCGCGCCCAGACCGGGGCCGATCTCCACCAGTGCATCGGTCGGCAGCGGCGCAATCGCACCGACGATGGCCTCGATCGCGAAGCGGTCGTTGAGGAAATGCTGCCCGAAGCGCTTGCGCGCGATGTGCGCCATCAGCGTGTGTGGCGCGGCCCGCGCGCGTTCACACCGACCGGGTGCGGCTGGCGTGGCGCGTCGTCACAGCGGCGGCTCGCGCATTTCGATGTAGGTGCGCTCGCGCAGCTCGCGGACCCATTCGGCATACGCCTCTTCGAACTTTTTCTCGCGCAAGACGTTGCGCGCTTGTTCGCGCTCCTGCCGGGAGTCGAGTGCGGCCTGGCGCCGCTCAAGAACCTGGATCAGGTGGATGCCGAAACGAGATATCACCGGGGCGGACACCTCGCCGATGGGCAATGCGGTCATGGGGTCTTCGAACTCCGGCACGAAGGTGCCTGGCATGGTCCAGCCGAGGTCGCCGCCCTGTGCCGCGCTGCCATCTTCCGAACGCTCTTTCGCCAGTGTCTCGAAGGTCACGGCACCGGACACGATCTGCGCCTTCATCTCGGTCATCTGTCGGATGACAGCCGCCTGATCGAGTTGCGCGTTGGGGCGAAGCAGGATGTGGCGTGCGTGCGTCTCGATCACCGAGAAAGCCTGCCCGTCGCGGCGCTCGACAACCTTCAGCAGATGAAAGCCCGCGCCCGTGCGCAGCACGGCGGTCGCCACCTGACCGGAGCCGAGGCCGCGCACGTGCTCGATGAACGCATCGGGCAGGCGGTCGATCGCGCGCATGCCCAGCTCGCCGCTGGTGGACTTGTCAGCGCCACCAGCCACCACGTCGCGAGCCACGGCCTCGAACGCTTCGCCGCTGCGAACTCGGGCGAGGGCCGCCTCGGCACGGCCCTTGAGCCGTGCGACGTCGGCCTCGCTGGCGTTGTCGAGCACCGGGATCAAGATCTGCGAGAGGTTGTAGGACGGTGCTGCCGCGTTGTCGACGCGTTGCTTGGCCAGCAGGGCTTCGACATCGGCGTCAGTGATTCGAATGCGTGACTGCACCTCTCGGTCGCGCACCCTCTCGACCAGCATCTGCTCACGCACGTTCTTGCGAAAGCGCGCGAAGTCGATGCCTTCTTTCGCCAGTTGCTCGCGCATCTGCGCCATCGTGACCTTGTTCTGTGCGGCCACGTTGGCGACCGCGCGGTCGAGCTCGGTATCGTCGATGCGTGGCCCGTTCTCACGGGCATACGCCATCTGCGCACGCTCGTCGATCAGCCCCTCCAGGATCTGCTTGCGCAGCACGCTCTCCGCGGGCAGGCGCTGTCCAGCCCGCGCCGCGTTTTCACGCACACGGGCCAGGCGCTGCTCGATTTCGCTGGCTGTCACCAGTTCCTGGTTGACCACGGCGACGATGAAATCGCCGGTGACCAGCGCCTGCTCGCCCAGGCGATCGGACTGCGCCTGGGCCTGCGGCGACATCACGGCAAGGCTCGTCAGCCCTGCGGTCAGCAAGGCGGCCATGATCGATTTCAACGGTTCACTCATACAGAAGATTCGAGGACTGCGTGGCCTGCGGCCCGTCGCGCAAAAGGCGATACCCAGGCACATTGTCCTTCAGCACCTGAAGCGGGTTCGAGCCGAGGCGGGATAAACCCACGAATTCGATTTGAAACAGCAGCCGGGTGGTCGCTTTGCTGCTGCCGGTCGAGAGCCGCTCGGCCACCACGCGGGCGATCCAGCAACCCGCGTCGTACTCGAAACCCATGATGCCGTCGACGATCCGGCTGTCGCGGGTGCTGTAGTTGATCCGCCCGACGGTGTACAGCGATCCGCTGCAGGTGCCGAGGTTGCCGCGGCTGTCATCGGCCTGGCCGGTCAGGTCCGGCGTGCGGCCGTAGATCGGCCATTGCCAGCCGGCCTCGACCTGTTGACTGGCGCCTCGGACTTGCCGGTAAATGAGGCTCGCCGTGCGGAACGGCGACGGCGAATAGGTGACACCGGTGGTCGAGCTGATCAACGCGTTGATCTGCGGGTTGTATTGCAGCGTGGTGCCCAGGGTCCAATTCGGAATCACACTGGTGGAGCCCAGCAGCAGCAGGTCGGAGACGCGCCGGGTCAGCGGCGTGCCCAGCGGCGTGATGCGCTGGTCGCGAAACAGGTAGCGCTGCACCGCGCCGAGGCGCAGGAGTTCGGCGCCGGTTTGCGAATTGATCACGCGGGTGGTGGCTCCGGCAATCACCTGGTTCGAATCCGAGACCCGGTCGATGCCGGAAAACGCGTTCTCGCTGAATGCGGTCTCGAAGTTCAGGTCGCGCGCCGCGGAATCGAAGATCGGGAAGCTGGCCTGCTTGCGATACGGCGTGTACACGTAGAGCACGCGGGGCTCCAGGGTCTGCAGCAGGTCGGTGTCGAACCAGTTGGACTCCCGCTCCAGCACCCAGGCACTGCCAACGCTGACGGTGGGGATCAGGCGCGAGGTCTGCTTCTTGCCTCCGGCCGCAACGGCGCGACTGAGCGAATACGCCGCGGCGTTCAGCGCCAGCTTCGGCGTCAGCGTCCAGCCCGGCGTGGTGACCCAGGGGTAGCTGATCGATGTCAGCGCATGCAGACGGTCGCCGTCGAGCCGGTGTGCCTCGATGGTGGAGGCCGGGTTGGTGAAGCGGTTGTATTCGCCCTCGAAGCTGACATCGAGCCCGCTGCCGACCGTCTGCAACGTCCGCGCACCGATCTGCGGCAGGCGCTGGTACGGCGTGACGATCTTGGCTTGCGGGTCCTGCAGCACCTGCCAGCGCTGCACGCGCGCATAGGTCGACCAGTCGCCCAACTCATGCGAGGCCTGTAGGTCCGACAACAGCAGGCGCGGCGTGAACGTGCCCGGCGCGCGCTGGAAGTCCTTCCAGTAGTTGTCGTCGGACACGCGCTTGATGCTGATGGACAGGTGCGTGTCTTCGGAGAAGTCCGCTTCATGCACGGCGCCGAGCGAATAGCGCGAGCGGTTGGCGACGTTGTCGTAGGGCAGGAAATTGACGTTGAGCTGCCCGCTGTACGTGGGTTCGAGGTAGCGAAACTCGCTGTCCAGGCCGACGCCGCGGCGCAGGCTCGCCGACGGCGTCAGCGTGGCGTCGCGGTTCGGCGCGATGTTCCAGTACCAAGGCGCCTCGACGCGAACCCCGGCATTGCTGTCGATCGCCACGCTCGGCGGCAACCAGCCCGACTTGCGCTCGTTGGTGAGCGGGAAGCTGAGCTGCGGCGCCCACAGGATCGGCACGCCCAGAAAGCGCAGAACCGCACCTTGCGCAACGCCGGTGTTGGTGTCGAAGTCGGTGTCGATCTGGTCGCTGCTGAGCAGCCACGCTGGGCCGCCGCTGCCATCTGCAGGGCAGCTGCTGTAGGTGGCGTTGGTGGCCACCGAGTGCTGCGGGCCGATGAAGTCGATGCGCTCCGCGGTACCGCCTGCCTGCGTGCGTCCGAAGAAATAGGTCGGGTTGACGAAGTACCCCTCGAAGCGCTGCGTCTTCAGTTGCAGCTCGGCGCCGCTGTAGCGGTTCTTGTCCTGCGTGATGGTCACGTGGCCGCGCGCCACGGCCAGGTCCTCCGCCTGGTCGTAGGTCAGGCGATCGGTGGTGATCGCCAGGTTGCCGCGGCGCAGCCGGGCATCACCTTCGACGACGGCGTCGAGATCGGGGCGGCCTCGCAAGGACTGCCCCTGCACAGCGATCGGCAGCAGCTTGGCTGCCTCGCCGGTCGGTGGCGGCTGCAGGCTGCGCGACAGTTGCAACGCGACGCCGGCGTCGGTCAGTGCGAGCGGCGCCGGTGACGTCATCACAGCGCGCGCCGTGGGCAGCTTGCCGCCAGCGAATGGCTTGCCGGCTGGCGCAGCACCACGCAGCGGCGTGCCCCACTGTGGCACCGGGGCGGTGGCTGCCGGTTCGGCCGCGGCGTTTGTCGGCGAACGGTCAGGCGTGACCGTCGGCGGGGACGTGGGTGACGGTGTTAAGCCGATCGGCGGTCGGCCCCACTGCGCACAAGCCTGGCTCA
The DNA here is from genome assembly GCA_031380885.1 of Burkholderiales bacterium. Taxonomy (GTDB): domain Bacteria; phylum Pseudomonadota; class Gammaproteobacteria; order Burkholderiales; family Burkholderiaceae_C; genus PBB1. Next base: position 7,405 of record JANMXL010000273.1, read on the forward strand.
CCGCGGTGACGAGCACGGTGGCCCACAGCGCGCGAGGCCATGCGCAGCCGCGGCCCGCGACGACAGTCGGGCCGCCGGAACGCGATGAACAGGCAGGTGAGCGGAGCAGCAAAGAAGGCGAGGAGCAGACGGGGAGGTGGCGTGCGCCACGAGCGCGAGCAGCGATTTGTAAAATCGATTATCCATGAGGGTGTGTGCGCACAAACCCACAGGCCACCCGAGACCTCAGGCAACGCCACACGATGAACACCCCCAGCGACAAGCCCTCCCCCGCCGTGGCCTGGCCCAACGACAGCCGACGTGTCGCGTTCGAGCAGTGGCTGGGTGCACTCGCGCCGGCGCACGGGCTGCAGCCGAACACATTGCGCCCCGCGTCCAGCGACGCCAGCTTCCGCCGCTACCTGCGCATCGATGGCGCAGCCACCAGCTACATCGTGATGGACGCGCCCCCTGAACACGAAGACGTGCGGCCCTTCGTGCAGGTGGCTGGCCTGATCGCTGCCGCCAGCCTGCACGCCCCGCAGGTGCTGGCGCAGGATGCGACGAACGGCTTTTTGCTGCTGAGCGACCTGGGCTCACGGCTCTACCTCGCTGAGCTGAAAGCTGCCGTGGCCGCGGCCGACACCGCCAGCGTCGATCGCCTGATGCGTGCGGCGATGTCGACGCTGGTCTCCTGGCAGCAACGCGTTGATGCCAGCAGCCTGCCCACCTACGACGACAGCCTGCTGCGCCGCGAACTGGCGCTGTTCCCCGCGTGGTGCGTGCAGCGCGAGTTCGGCGTCCGCTGGGACACCGAGCAGCAAGCCACCTGGGCCACCACCTGCGACCTGCTGGTGGCCAGTGCCCTGGCCCAGCCCACGGTGGCCGTGCACCGCGACTACATGCCGCGCAACCTGATGGTCTGCGATGACGCGCCGGGCGGCCCCGGCATCCTCGACTTCCAGGACGCGGTGCGCGGGCCGATCAGCTACGACGTGGCCTCGATGCTGCGCGACGCCTTCATCAGCTGGGAGGAGGATCAGGAGCTCGACTTCGCGATCCGCTACTGGCAGCAGGCGCGCAAGGCGGGGCTGCCGGTGCCCGCCGATTTCGGGGAATTCTGGAAGCCTCTTGAATGGATGGGCCTGCAGCGCCATTTGAAGGTGCTGGGCATCTTCTGCCGGCTCAAGCACCGCGATGCCAAGCCGGACTACAGCGCCGATCTGCCACGCTTCTTTGTGTATGCGCACAAGGTGGCAACCCGCTACGAAGGCCTGGGCCCGTTGGCGCGGCTGATCGAGCCCCTGATGGGCGCCACGCGGGTCGACGCGTTCTACTGACTGCCATGCCGCCCACCTCGACACTGACGCTGCTGCTCACCGTGGGCGTGGCACTGGGGCTGATGGCTTTGGAACGGCTGCGCCCGAACCGGCCTCACGCCACCGATGCCGCCTGGATGTTGCGTGTCGCCGCACTGGGCAGCGTGGGCATCGGCCTGACGCTGCTGATCGGCGCGGTGATCGACCGGCTGGTGGGTGCGCCCGGGCTGCTGCAACGCGACAGCGCGCTGACCGCGCTGCCGGCGTGGCTGCAGGGCTTTGCGGGCTATGTGTGCGTGACCTTCTTTGTCTACTGGTGGCACCGCTGGCGCCACCACAGCGATCTGTTGTGGCGCTTGTTTCACCAGATGCACCACAGCACCTACCGGCTGGAAGCCGCCACGGCGTTCTATGCCCACCCGAATGATTTCGCAGGCAATGCGCTGATCGTCAGCGGCGTGTCCTACGGCCTGCTCGGCTTCGGACTGGAAGCAGCCGCATGGACGGCGTGCTGGGTCAGCGTGTTCGACCTCTGGGAGCACACCAACCTGCGCACGCCGCGCTGGCTGGGCTATGGGGTGGTGCGGCCCGAGATGCACCGCGTGCACCACGAGAAGGACCGACACCGCAGCAACTACGGCATCCCGGTGTGGGACATGCTGTTCGGCACCTTCGAGAACTCGACGCGCGATGTGGACTGCGGCTTCAGCCCGGCGCAGGAGCGCCAGGTGCTGCCGATGCTGCTGTTCAAGGATGTCGGCGATTGACCTGCGGCCACAGCGCGCGGCAACGCGCGTTCACGGCGCCTGACTGCCCCCGAATTGCCCACGCAGGGCTCGCCGCCAACTCCCCCCACTCAGCTGGCGTCGAGCAGCGCAACGAAGCCGGGCAGTTGCCGCACCCGATCTGCCCACGCGAGCACCGCGGGGTAAGGCGCCAGAGAAATGCCGCCGTCGCCGGCTTGCGTGATGCCTGGAAACGCCGCGACATCGGCAACGGTCGGACGATCCAGCGCCACCCAATCTCGCCCCGTCAATCGATCATTGAACAGTGTCAACGCATGGGCACTGCGCTGTGCCACGCCCGTGGCGTCGATGCAAAGCGTGGGGAACAACGCTGCCAAGCGTGCGTCGTACGGCCCCAGCCGAACTTCGAAAGCGGCGGCTGACAGCCAGGCGTTGACCAGTGCCTCGTCGTTGACATCCTTCGGCATCCATTTGTCGCCGCCAAATTTTCGGGCGATCCAGACAAGAATGGCTTGCGAGTCCCGCAGCACCAGATCGCCATCCACCACCACCGGCAGTTGACCGAAGGGGTTGAGCTTCAGAAAGGCGGGCGACTTGTGCTCGCCGTTGGCGAGATCGATGGGATGCTTCTCGTGTGGCACGCCCAGCAGCGAAAGCAGCAATCGCACCTTGTAGCAATTGAGCGCCAGCGGCATGTTGTAGAGCTTGATCATGATGTGTCTCCAGTCTCATTTTTTCTATCGCTGCCACTCACGCCGGTGGCGATGCAGCACGGCCGTTGCGCCGTGCTGCGTGTACGTCGGCAGGGCGCCTGTCTCCGCGCTCCCACCCTGATTGTGGCGGAGGCGTTTGGCGACGCGCTACTTCCCAATGCAAAAGCGGCTGAAGATCTCGCCCAGCAACTCGTCCGGTGTGGAGTGCCCCACGATGTCGCCGAGCGCGCGTTGCGCGAGCCGCAACTCTTCGGCGAGCAGGTCGAGCGCGGGCGTGTTGCTGTGCAACTTCGCCGTCGCGGCATCGACGTGCTGGCGCGTTTGCGCCAGCGCGCTCACATGGCGGGCGCGGGCGGTGTAGACGCCTTCCGGGTGATCGTGCCAGCCGGCCAACTGCAGCAGACGCTGGCGCAATGCGTCGAGTCCTTCACCTGTTGCCGCTGACAGGCACAAACCTGGGGTCGCGTCGGCGTGCCCGTCCGGCCGCAGGTCGGCCTTGTTGTAGACATCCAGCACACGCTGCGCCGCGATCAGCGGATGCGGCAGGCGCCGTCGTATGGCTGCGTCGTCGGCGGCGTGGTCGGCATCACCCAACCGCGTCAGATCGTGCAGGAACAGCAGTGCGTCGGCGCCTTCGATCTCGCGCCAGCTGCGCTCGATGCCGATGCGTTCGATCGCATCGTGGGTGTCTGCGGGATCACGCAGGCCGGCGGTATCGATCACGTGGACGGGCACGCCCTCGATCTGGATCGTCTGGCTGACCTTGTCGCGGGTGGTGCCGGCGATCGGCGTGACGATGGCCAGCTCGGCCCCGGCCAGCGCGTTCAGCAGCGAACTCTTGCCGACATTAGGCTGGCCGGCGATCACCACGGTGATGCCGTCGCGCAGCAGCGCGCCTTGCCGGGTGCTGTCCTCGATGCGGCGCAGCCGCTCGGTGATCGCGTCGAGCTGTCCGTTGGCATCGGCCTGCTGCAGGAAATCGATGTCTTCTTCAGGGAAGTCCAGCGTGGCTTCGACCAGCATGCGCAGGCGCATCAGCTGCGCGTCGAGCGCACGGATCTCGGCCGAGAAACCGCCGCTGAGCGAGCGCGTCGCCGAGCGCGCGGCCGCTTCGGTGCTGGCGTCGATGAGGTCGCTGACTGCCTCGGCCTGCGCCAGGTCGAGCTTGTCGTTGAGGTAAGCGCGTTCGGTGAATTCGCCGGGCAGCGCGAGGCGCAGGCCGGGCAGCGCGGCGAGGCCGGTGCTCGCATCGACCGCAGCGGCGGCTTCGAGACACCGCGCCAGCAGCAGCTGCAGCACCACCGGGCCGCCATGGGCCTGCAGCTCCAGCACGTCCTCGCCGGTGTACGACTGCGGCGCGGGAAAGTGGATGGCAAGACCGTGGTCGATCGGCGCGCTCAGGGCGTCGAGAAACGGCCCGTAGCTCGCGTGGCGGGGCGCCAGCGGCCGCGGACACAACGCGGCGATCAGCGGGCGCAGGTCGCGGCCCGACACCCGCACGATGCCCACCGCCGCCCGGCCGGGCGCCGTGGCAATGGCGACAATCGGGTCATGGTGGCGCGGCAGCATGCGGGGCATTCTCGGTGATGCCCCCGCTGCCGGGGCCGCGCTGGAGGCGGGCTACTTGCCGAGCACGCCCAGCTGCTTGTTGATCGCGTACTGCTGGGCGATCGACAGGATGTTGTTGGTCAGCCAGTACAACACCAGGCCGGCCGGGAACACGAAGAACATGATCGAGAACACCAGCGGCATGATCCACATCATCTTGGCCTGCATCGGGTCGGCCGGGGTCGGGTTCAGCCAGGTCTGCAACAGGCTGGTGCCGGTCATCAGGATCGGCAGGATGAAGTACGGGTCCTTCGCCGACAGGTCGGTGACCCAGCCGATCCACGGCGCGTTGCGCATCTCGACACTGGCCAGCAGCACCCAGTACAGCGCGATGAAAAACGGCATCTGCACGAAGATCGGCAGGCAGCCGCCGAGCGGGTTGACCTTTTCTTCGCGGTAGATGCGCATCATCTCCTGCTGCATCTGCTGCGGCTTGTCCTTCAGCCGCTCGCGCATCTCGGCCACCTTCGGGCCCACAGCCTTCATCTTCGCCATCGAGCGGTAAGCGGTGGCGTTGAGCCAGTAGAAGGCGATCTTTAGCAACACCACCAGCCCGACGATGGCCCAGCCCCAGTTGCCGATCAGCTTGTGCAGCTGGGTCAGCAGCCAGAACAGCGGCTTCGAGAGGATGGTCAGCCAGCCATAGTCCTTGACCAGCTCCAGCCCCGGTGCCATCTGGCTCAGCTTGTCTTCTTCCTGCGGACCCGCGAAGAGGCGCGCATCCAGCGTCTGCGCGGCACCCGGTGCCAACTCGCCCAGCGGCACGATCATGCCGACCGCGTACTGGTTGGCATCGACCTTGCGGGTGAAGAACTCGCGCGGGCGCTTGTCGTCGCTGCTGGCGCCGAGCAACCAGGCGCTGGCGAAGTAGTGCTGCACCATCGCGATCCAGCCGTTGTCGGCGGCCGTCTCGTGGTCGGGCTTGTCGTTCGCGCCGCGCTTCTCGATGGCCTTGAAATCGATCTTCTTGAATTTGGCGGCGTCGGTGTAGATCGCCGGGCCGGTGAAGGTGAAATAGAAGCTCGACTCGCCCGCTGGCGCATTGCCGTCGCGCAGGAACTGGAAGTACACCTGCGGCGTCACCGGCGTGGTGGCGTTATTGACAACCTCATGCTTCACGTCGACGACGTAGCTGCCGCGGTAGAAGGTGTAGGTCTTGCGCAGCTTGACACCACCGATCTCGGGCGACTCGAACGCCACCGCGAGGCTGTCTTGGCCGTCCTTCATCGTGCGGTCGCCAGGCAGCAGGTTGAACAGCGTCAGGTGGTTCGGCATGGCACCCCCGCCCTGCGCTGCGATCAGCCCGGTCTGTGCCTTGTACAGGCGGCTGCTCGATTCGTCGAACAGCACCACGTTCTTGTCGTGGTCGATGTGATCGACCTGCTTGAGCAATTCGAGCCGCACCATCGAGCCACCCACGGTGTCGACGGTGGCCTTGACCAGGTCGGTGGTGATGTCGATCTTCTGCGACAAAGCGACAGCGTCGGCTGCCGGCGGCGCGGCGCCAGGCACCGAACCGGGCGCGGCTGCTGCCACCCCGGCCGCGCTGGGCACGGCGTTGGAGGCAGTGGCGAGGCTGGCGGGCGGGTTGGCCGGCGTCGGGCCAGTCGCCGCCGGGGCGCTGGCCTTCGGCGGACTGAACATCGACGGCTGACCGTTGTGCTTGTTCCAGGCGTCCCACAACAAGACGAGCGACATGGAGAACACCACCCACAGCAGGGTGCGGCGCATTTCGGTCATGACAGGTTCTTTTCGAGGAGATCGGCGGCCAACGGCGTCGCCGCAGGCGCGATGGCCGGGGAAATAAAGCGAGGAAGGGGCACCGGATCGCAGCCACCGGCACACCAGGGATGACAGCGCAGCAGGCGTCGGGCGCTCAGGCGGGCACCCGTGGATGCCCCATGGGATTCAAGCGCGGTCAGCGCATAGGCCGAACAGGTTGGCTCGAAACGACACGCCGAGCCCAGCCACGGGCTCAACATCAGGCGGTAGAACTTGACTGCGCCGATCAGCACCTGCTGGGTGCCAGAACGGGGCGCCCGCGGCGCGGTAAGCCGTTTCATCGCGCACTGCGGGCTGCTGCCGCCGCCATCAACGTCGACAGCTCGTCGGTGGCCACGCGGTCCAGCCTGTCAGACGCGGCACTGATGAATTCGCCGCGGTCAAACGGCGTGCGCAGCCGCACCACCCACAAACCCGGCGCCAACGACGCCGCCGTGGTGGCGACCGCAGCGCGGATGCGCCGCTTCAGAAGCGTGCGGGTGACGGCGCGCTTGGCATGCCGTTTCGGCACCACCAGGCCCAGCCAGAGCCCAGTCAGCGACGACTCATCCACAGGCAGGGAAAGCTCGGGGGTGGCCGCTGTTAACAAGTCGGCTGCGCCGCGTATCGGAACCCCCACTTTTCCAGCCGAGGGCCCGCGTGGCAGATGGTGCACCACGAAGTGCGCCGAGCGCGCACGGGGCGGCGCATTGAGCACCTGGGTGAAGTCGCTGGCTTGTGTCAGCGCGTGAGTCACGGCGATTCGCGGTGCGCTCACCGTGCGCTGCCTGCGGTCAGGCGAGGACTCGAGCTCAGACCGCGAGGCGCTTGCGGCCCTTGGCGCGGCGGGCATTGATGATCGCGCGACCGCCGCGGGTCTTCATGCGGACCAAAAAGCCGTGGGTGCGGGCGCGGCGGGTCTTCGAGGCTTGGTAGGTGCGTTTCATGGCGTATCCAGAGATAAATGACGTTGCCTGGTCGCCGAGGCGCCAAGGCGGTGGTGAGTCGGCGCCATGCACAGGATCAGCACAGCGTGCAATCCGGGCCCAGGGCCCTGGCCGACTCAGAAAGGCGACGCCCTTCTTTTCGGCCCGCGCGTTGGCAACGCAACCTCGGATTAAACCAAGAAACCGGCCCGCCGTCAAAACCGATTGAGCCCGTCGCGTTCACAGCGGGCCGCTGGCGCAAATACGTCTGCGTTTTCAATCTGTGGATAACTCGCTTTTCGCGGCCCCTTTCATATAAACTATGGTGCCTCGGAAGCGCGGTTCTTCACAACATGACCGAAGACCTTTGGCAACGCGGCTGCGAGCGACTCGCCGCTGAATTGCCCGAACAACAGTTCAACACCTGGATCCGCCCGCTGCAGGCTGCCGCGGTGTCCGACAGCGCTGCTGGCGCCGTTGCAAGTCTGCTGGTGCCGAACCGTTTCAAGCTCGATTGGATCCGCAACCAATATGGTGGGCGCATCGAAGCGGTGCTGTCCGAGCTGGCCGGCAAACCGGTGCGGCTGGAGATCAATCTTGCCCCTCGTGATGGGATGGTTCGCGCGCCCGTGCTGGGCACGACAACCAGCCACGCATCGATGCCAGTTGATGGATCGATGTTCATGGCGCCGCGCGCCGCGCCCTCCCAACCCGTGCGGGTGGCGGTCAATGGTGTGGCGCACGCACCAGCGGCGTCAGCAGCAGTTCTCTCGCGCCACCGGCTCAACCTGGGCCTGACCTTCTCGAACCTGGTGCCCGGGCGTGCCAACCAGATGGCGCGTACCGCGGCCTTGCATGTGGCCGGGGCGCCCGGGCAGATGTACAACCCGCTGTTCATCTACGGCGGCGTCGGCCTGGGCAAGACGCACCTGATGAACGCCGTGGGCAACGCCTTGCTGGCCGATCGGCCCGATGCGCGGGTGCTGTACCTGCACGCCGAGCAGTTCATCACCGACGTGGTCAAGAACTACCAGCGCAAGACCTTCGACGAGTTGAAAGCGAAGTACCACTCGCTCGATCTGCTGCTGATCGACGATGTGCAGTTCTTCGCTGGCAAAGAACGCACGCAGGAGGAGTTCTTCAACGCCTTCGAAGCGCTGCTGGCGAAGAAGGCACACATCATCATGACCAGCGATACCTACCCAAAAGGGCTGGTCGACATCGACGAGCGGCTGACCTCGCGCTTCGACGCCGGGCTGACCGTGGCCATCGAGCCGCCCGAGCTGGAAATGCGGGTGGCAATTCTGATGAAGAAGGCCGACGCCGAAGGCACGCCGATGCCGGAGGATGTGGCCTTCTTCGTCGCGAAGAATGTGCGCGCCAATGTGCGCGAGCTCGAAGGTGCGCTGCGCAAGATCCTGGCCTATTCGCGCTTCAGCCAGAAGGACATCAGCATCGCGCTGGCCCGCGACGCGCTGAAAGACCTGCTGTCGATCCAGAACCGGCAGATCGGTGTTGAGAACATCCAGAAGACGGTGGCCGACTTCTACAAGATCAAGATTGCCGACATGTACTCGAAGAAGCGGCCGGCCAGCATCGCGCGGCCGCGTCAGATCGCGATGTACCTCGCCAAGGAAATGACGCAAAAGAGCCTGCCGGAAATCGGCGAACTTTTCGGTGGCCGCGACCACACCACGGTGCTGCATGCGGTGCGCAAGATTTCCGCCGAGCGCCAGAAAAACCCCGAGTTGAACCAGCAGCTGCACGTGCTGGAACAGACGCTGAAAGGCTGACGCTTTGGACTTCTGTCAAGGCACAACATTGGGGACAACTTCCGCACAAGAACGCGTTGTCCACAGCGATTCGCGAAATCGGAAAGTTGTTGTACCTGACTCCCGCGCATCAAGGGCCTCAGCGCACAGGGTTGCTCCATTGCTAAACGGTTGATGTATCGACAGAAAATAAGGTTGTGCACAGAAAGCAGCGACCCCTACTACTACGGCTAATTTGAGAGGTTCACATGATTGTCTTGAAGACGGCGCAGGAAAAATTGTTAAGTGCCTTGCAATCGGTCTCCGGCATCGTGGAACGCCGACACACCTTGCCCATCCTCGCCAATGTGCTGTTGCGCAAGAACGGTGGCGAGATCGAGTTCACAACGTCGGATCTTGAAATCCAGGTGCGCACCCGCGATACCTTCGATGGCGACGCGGCCAACTTCTCGACCACCGTCGGCGCACGCAAGCTGATCGACATACTGCGTTCCCTGCCGGCCGATCAGATCGTCACGCTGAGCGCTAACCAGAACAAGTTGACGCTGCAAGGTGGCAAGAGCCGTTTCACACTGCAGACCATGCCCAGCGACGACTTCCCGCTGGTGCAGGAAGCAGCCGACTTCGGCCCGGTGTTCAAGGTGCCGCAAGCCACGCTGAAGACCCTGATCAACCAGGTGCATTTCGCGATGGCGGTGCATGACATCCGTTATTACCTGAACGGCATCTTGTTCGTCGCCGAAGGCAAGACGCTGACCTTGGTTGCAACCGATGGCCACCGCCTCGCACTGGCGCAGGCCACGCTGGACACCGAGATCCCGAAACAGGAAGTGATCCTGCCGCGCAAAACGGTGCTCGAGTTGCAGCGCCTGCTGAAAGACGACAAGGGCAACGACGACAGCACCATTGAGTTGCGCTTCGCTGGCAACCAGGCGAAGTTCAGCTTCAGCGGCATGGAGTTCGTCACCAAGCTGGTTGAAGGCAAGTTCCCCGACTACAACCGCGTGATCCCGAAGAACCACAAGAACCACATCACGCTGGGTCGTGCACCATTGCTTTCTAGCCTGCAGCGTGCCGCCATCCTGACCAGTGAGAAGTTCAAAGGCGTGCGTGTCAACATCGAGCCCGGCACCTTGCGCATTGCATCGAGCAATGCCGAACAGGAAGAGGCCAAGGAAGAAATCGAAATCGATTACGGCGGCGACAGCATCGAGATCGGTTTCAACGTCACTTACCTGATGGACGCGCTGTCCAACATAAGCGCCGAGATGATCAAGCTCGAACTGCAGGACACCAATTCCAGCGTGCTGATCACCGTGCCCGAACAGGCGGGCTTCAAGTACGTCGTGATGCCGATGCGGATATGAACCGCGTTGCGGTTCGTATCCGCTGCGCGGTCACTGGGCTCCCCCCTGCCCCCCGCCGAGCGGGGGGGTTCTGTCTTGATGCACACCCGGGCCTTGCAGGCCCTCTGAAACCAATTTATGAGTGAATCGATTCCTTCCGACGACGCCGCCAAGAAGACTGCGAAAGCTGCCGACGATGCGGCCCAAAGCGCCGCTTACGGCGAAGGCAGCATCCAGATCCTCGAAGGGCTTGAGGCGGTGCGCAAGCGCCCGGGCATGTACATCGGCGACACCTCCGACGGCACCGGCCTGCACCACCTCGTCTTCGAGGTCGTCGACAACTCGATCGACGAATCGCTGGCCGGGCATTGCGACGACATCGTCGTCACCATCCATTCCGACAACTCGATCAGCGTCACCGACAACGGCCGCGGCATCCCGACCGGCGTCAAGATGGACGACAAGCACGAGCCCAAGCGCAGTGCGGCCGAGATCGCGCTGACCGAGCTGCATGCCGGCGGCAAGTTCAACCAGAACAGCTACAAGGTTTCGGGCGGCCTGCACGGCGTGGGTGTCAGCTGCGTCAACGGCTTGAGCAAGTGGTTGCGCCTGACGGTGCGGCGCGACGGCAAGACGCACTTCATGGAGTTCAAGCAGGGCATTCCGCAGGAGCGCCTGGTCGAGATGCGCGATGGTTTCGAAGTGTCTCCGTTGCGCGTCACCGGCGAAACCGAGAAGCGCGGCACCGAGGTCCATTTCCTGCCCGA
>JANMXL010000010.1:0-8334 GCA_031380885.1 Burkholderiales bacterium
CACCACCATCACCGGCCCGAACAGCCGGCCCACGCTGGCGGTGCCGCGGCGCTGCACCATGAACAGGCCGGTCAGCACGACCAGCGTCACCGGCACGACATAGGGCCGCAACGCGGGGGTTGCAACCTCCAGCCCCTCGACGGCCGAGAGCACTGAAATGGCGGGCGTGATGACGCCGTCGCCGAAGAAGATCGCAGTGCCGAAGATGCCCAGCAGCAGCAGCCGCCGGCGCAGTTCGGGCCGGCCTTTCACGGCCTGTGAGGCGAGTGCCAGCATCGCGATCAGCCCGCCTTCGCCGTTGTTGTCTGCGCGCAGGATCAGCACCACGTACTTGACGGACACGACCACGGTCAGGGTCCAGAACACCAGCGACAGCACGCCGTAGATGTTGCCCGCCGTGAGCGCCACATGACCGTGTGCGAACACTTCCTTCAGCGCATACAGCGGGCTGGTGCCGATGTCGCCGTAGACGACGCCTATGGCACCCAACGTGAGCCCGGCAAGGCTCGATTTCGTGGCGTTTGGCGTGTTGATGCTCACGGTGCTTACTGCAGGTTCGTTGTCGGCTTCATTGTGCCCCCGCGCCGTGGCGGTTCAGATCTGCACCTTGGTGCCGAGTTCGACGACGCGATTCGCCGGCAGGTTCAGGAAATCGGCCGCAGAAGTCGCGTTGCGGTGCAGGCTCGCGAACAGTTTCTCGCGCCATGGCGCCATGCCGCCATCCATCGAAGGCACGACGGTTTCGCGTGACAGGAAATATGACGTGGTCATCGGGTCGAGCACGATGCCCTGGCTCTGCAGCAAGTCCAACGCGGCGGGCACGTCGAGGTCGTTCTTGAAGCCGAAGTTGAGCGTCACCTTCCAGCAGCCCTTGCACAGCAACTCGGCGCTGGCGCGTTGCGCGAACGGTATCCACGGCACATCGTGCGTGTTGGCGCTGACGAACAGGTTGTTCTCGTGCAGCACGTTGTTGTGCTTCAGGTTGTGCAGCAATGCGTTCGGCGTCACGTCTTCCTCGGAGCTCAGGAAGACAGCCGTGCCGGGCGCGCGCATCGGCGGGTCCATCAGCACGCTCTTCAGGAACGGCTTCAGTTCGATCGAATCCTCGCGGATCTTCGTCGACAGCAATTGGCGGCCACGCGCCCAGGTCATCATCAGCGTGAACACCGCGCCGGCAATCAGCAGCGTGAACCAGCCGCCCGACAGCACCTTGATGATGTTCGACGAGAAGAACACGAGTTCGATCACCAGAAAGAAGCCGGTGGCGCCCAGGCACAACCACCACGGGTAATTCCAGCGGTAGCGGATCACGAAGAAGGTCATGACCGTGGTGATGACCATCGTCGCCGTGACGGCGATGCCGTAGGCGGTGGCGAGCGCGCTCGACGAGCCGAACATCAGCACCGCCGCGACGATCGCACCGAACTGCAGCCAATTGACGCCCGGGATGTAGATCTGGCCAATTTCCCTGACCGAGGTGTGCAGCACCCTCAGGCGTGGCAGGTAGCCGAGCTGGATCGCCTGCTTGGTAACCGAGTAGGTGCCCGAGATCGTCGCTTGCGAGGCGATCACGGTGGCCAGCGTGGCCAGCACCACCATCGGCAGCAGGAACCAGGGCGGCACCATGTTGAAGAACGGGTTGTCGGCCTTGGCCGGCTCCAGCAGCATCAATGCGCCCTGGCCGAAGTAGTTCAGCACCAGGGCGGGGAACACGAGCGCGAACCACGCGAGCTGGATCGGGCGCTGGCCGAAGTGGCCCATGTCCGCATACAGCGCCTCGGCGCCGGTGACGCACAACACCACCGAGCCCAAAGCGATGAACGCGATGCCCGGCTGCGCCAGCAGGAAGCCCAGCGCGTGGTGCGGGCTCAAGGCCCACAGCACCGCAGGGTTCTCGGCGATGTGCACGAGGCCCAGCACGGCCAGCACCAAAAACCACACCACCGTGACCGGCCCGAACAAGCGCCCGACGCTGGCCGTGCCGAAGCGCTGAAAGATGAACAGCACCGTCAGCACAGCCAAAGTGATCGGCAGCACGTAACGGTGCAACGACGGTGCCGCGACCTCCAGGCCCTCGACTGCCGACAACACCGAGATCGCCGGGGTAATCACACCGTCGCCGAAGAAGATCGCGGTGCCGAAGATGCCGACCAGCAGCAAACGCTGTCGCAATACCGGCCGGTGCTTCACGGCCTGCGAAGCCAGTGCCAACATCGCGATCAGGCCGCCCTCGCCGTTGTTGTCGGCGCGCAGGATCAGCATCACGTACTTGATCGACACCACCACCGTCAGCGTCCAGAACACCAGCGACAGCACGCCGTAGATGTTGTCTGGCGTCAGCGGCACGTGACCGTGCGCGAACACCTCCTTAAGCGCGTAGAGCGGGCTGGTGCCGATGTCGCCGTAGACGACACCGACGGCGCCTAGCGTCAGGGCGGCAAGGCTGGAAGCAGAACGGTGGGGAGTCAAGATGGACCGGATGCAGACCCGGCAGAGGCGTTCGGAAACAACAGCGGATTGTGCGCTTCGGGAGGCGCCCTCCCGCTGTCGCGAGCCCACACGCGAGGACCCAATCAATCAGAATTGTTGCGGCGCAGCAACGCCAACACCTGCCCCGACGCAGACCCCTCTTCTTGCTTACTCGTAGACCTCGGCATCCGGGTCGGTGGCTTCGAGCTCGTAGCTTGCCGCCACCATGGCCAGACGGGCGATCACGCCGTACATGTAAAAGCGGTTCGGCGCGCTGGCGCCGGGCTTCACGCCCGGCCGCGGCAACTGGTTCGATTCGGCAAAGGCCAACGGCACAAAACTCGCGCCAGGTGAGTTCAGGTTCTCATCAATGCCACGCTCGGCGTTGACGCGGTAGAAGCCGCCGACAACATAGCGGTCGATCATGTAGACCACCGGCTCGGCGACCGCATCGTTGACGCGCTCGTAGGTCGGCACGCCTTCCTGCAGGATCACCTCGCTGACCTCCTGGCCGTCCTTGATGACGCTCATCTTGTTGCGCGAGCGACGGTTGAGGTCGATCAGGTCCTTCGGGTCGCGCACGGTCATGATGCCCATGCCATAGGTGCCCGCATCGGCCTTGACGATGATGAAGGGCTTTTCCTGAATGCCGTATTCCTTGTACTTGCGCTTGATCTTGGCCAGCAGCGCCTCGGCGTTGCTCATCAGGCACTCGGCGCCGGTGCCGTCGGTGAAATTGACCTCACCACAGCGTGCAAACAGCGGGTTGATCAGCCAAGGGTCCATGCCCAGCAGCTTCGCGAATTTCTTCGCCACCTCTTCGTAAGCCGCGAAATGGTTCGTCTTGCGGCGCACCGCCCAGCCGGCATGCAAGGGCGGCAGCAAGTACTGTTCGTGCAGGTTCTCCAAGACCTTGGGAATGCCCGCCGACAGGTCGTTGTTGAGCAGGATGGTGCAGGGGTCGAAATCCTTCAGGCCCAGCCGCCCACGGCTGCGGATCAGCGGTTCCAGCGTCAACGAGGTGCCATCGGGCAGTTCGATGGCCGTCGGGCTCGTGATGGTGTCGTCCAGCGTGCCCAGGCGAACATTCATGCCGGCCATGTGGAAAATCTGCATCAGCCGCTGCACGTTCGCAAGGTAGAAGGTGTTGCGGGTGTGCTTCTCCGGGATCAGCAACAGGTTCTTAGCTTCGGGGCAGATTTTCTCGATCGCCGCCATCGCGGCCTGCACTGCCAGCGGCAGCATTTCTGCAGTCAGGTTGTTGAAGCCGCCGGGGAACAGGTTGGTGTCCACCGGCGCGAGCTTGAAGCCGGCATTGCGCACATCGACCGAGGTATAGAACGGGGGCGTGTGCTCCATCCATTCGAGGCGGAACCAGCGCTCGATCGCCGGCAGCGATTCCAGAATGCGCTGCTCCAGCTCGTTGGTCGGGCCGGTCAATGCGGTGATGAGATGAGGAACCATGATGCAGCCCGGTTTCGAGTGACGACATGCCGAAGCAAATCGCAAAAACTGATTTTAGAAGTGCATCGCAGATCCGGGCGCGGGCCCCAAAAAACAAGAGCCGCCTTGCGGCGGCTCTTGAGCTGGCACGGGGCTCCGACCTGATTCAGGCCGGCCCCGTCTCCAACGGGCTTACTGGTGGTAAGCCGTCTCGCCGTGCGACGAGATGTCGAGGCCTTCGCGCTCTTCGTCTTCCGGCACCCGCAGGCCGATCACCAGATCGACGACCTTGAAGGCGACGATGGAGACCACGCCCGACCAGACGATCGTGGTCAAGACCGCCTTGGCCTGGATCCACACCTGCGCTGCGATCGAATAATCGGCAGGCGCCACCATGGCGACGGTGACCCAATCGGCGACATAACCTGGACCGCCGAGGCTCGGGGCATTGAACACACCCGTCAGCAACGCGCCGACAATGCCGCCCACGCCGTGGACGCCGAACACGTCGAGTGAGTCGTCGGCACCGAGGATCTTCTTCAGGCCGCTGACACCCCACAAGCAGGCGAAACCAGCCACCGCACCGATCACCAGTGCACCGCCAATGCCGACATTGCCGCAGGCCGGGGTGATGGCAACCAAACCGGCCACGGCACCCGAAGCGGCACCCAGCATCGACGCCTTGCCCTTGATCAGCGCTTCACCGACGCACCAGGCCAGCACCGCAATCGCGGTGGCGCCGAAGGTGTTGATGAAAGCCAGCGCAGCAAAACCATTGGCTTCGAGGGCAGAGCCGGCGTTGAAGCCGAACCAGCCGACCCACAGCAGCGCCGCACCGACCATCGTCAGCGTCAGCGAGTGCGGCGTGAACGCCTCCTTGCCGTAACCGACGCGCTTGCCGACCATGTAGGCACCCACCAAACCGGCAACCGCCGCATTGATGTGCACCACAGTACCGCCTGCGAAGTCGAGCGCGCCCGACTGCCAGAGCCAGCCCGCCTTCGAGGTCATCTCGGCTGCCACCTCCGCGCTGGAGTAAGCGTCAGGGCCCATCCAGAACCAGACCATGTGGGCGATGGGCGCGTAGCTGAAGGTGAACCAGATGGCCATGAACGCCAGCACAGCAGAGAACTTCATCCGCTCCGCAAACGCACCGACGATCAGCGTGCACGTGATGGCTGCAAACGAGGCTTGGAACACCGCGAACACGATCTCCGGGATGTAGACACCCTTGCTAAAGGTGGCTGCATTGGCGAACGTCCCTGCAGCGTTGTCCCAGACGCCCTTCATCATGAACCGGTCCAGGCCGCCAAAGAAGGCGTTGCCTTCGGTGAACGCGAGGCTGTAGCCGTAGATGAACCACAGGACGATGATCATCGAGAAGGTCACCATCACCTGCATTAGCACCGACAGCATGTTCTTGCTGCGGACCAGGCCGCCATAGAACAAGGCCAGTCCGGGCACCGCCATCATGATGACCAGCAGGGTGGACACCATCATCCAGGCGGTGTCACCCTTGTTGGGCACCGGTGCAGCGGCCACAGGCGCAGCCGCTGTCTCTGCGACAGGCGCGGCTTCGGCCACAGGCGCAGCCATCGGCTCAGAAGCCGCCTCGGGCGCGGCGACCACCGCGACCGAGGCCGCCTCTGGTGCCGAAGCGGCAGCGTCCTCAGCGAACGATGTCGCGGAGTAGCCCAAGACCGCGAGGCCGAGGGCAAGGGAAGCAATCAGTTTCTTCATGGGAAGGGTTCTTTCTCGGTTCGGCTTCAGAGCGCGTCTTTACCCGTCTCGCCGGTGCGGATGCGAACCACCTGCTCCAACGAGGACACAAAAATCTTTCCGTCACCGATCTTTCCGGTGCGTGCTGCGTTCTCGATGGCCTCGATGACCCGATCGACGATGGCGTCATCCACTGCCGCCTCGAGCTTCACTTTCGGGAGGAAATCGACCACGTATTCCGCACCGCGGTACAGCTCGGTGTGGCCCTTTTGACGGCCAAAGCCTTTCACTTCCGTCACCGTGACACCCTGAACGCCGATGGCGCTGAGGGCTTCACGGACTTCGTCAAGCTTGAAAGGCTTGACGATGGCAGTCACCATCTTCATATGGAATCCTCTCGTGGTTGGATATTCATCAATCGCGGCGCCTGCCTAGAACTTGTAAATCGCTTCGAGGCCGACCGATCGCTGGCTTTTGCTTGCGGTGACTTCATCTGAGTTGATAAACGCGGGCACGTTGGACCGGTCGCCGCGAATCTCGGCACGCAACTCAAGATTTTTGATTGGCGTGTATGCCAGAGTTAACGTTGCTTCCTTCCATTTCTGTGCGATGCCCGTGCGGTAGCCGTCACCATCATCGAAGTATTCAGCGCGCAAGGAAATCTTCCATTTATCGTCAATCTGATAGTTGGCATAACCAGCCCATCCGGACCATTTGGCTTTGCTGGCCCCCGTAGGAGTAACGCTTGACGCGTTTGCTTGCGAGCCATAGTCGTAGTTGATAATAAAAGTCAGGTTGTCTGTGGCATTGAAAGTTGCCACGACGTCGAAAAGATTTCTCGCGCCTTCGGGGCCTGTATTGATGAGGCCGCCCACACGTTCCCTGCCGGAATAGACTTGGCCCCCAAGGCTGAATGCCTTGACAGGCGAAAACGAAATCCCGAGTTCGACTGTTTTCGCCGAATTCGTGTCATTGAGATCATCCCAGCCGTTGTTGACGCCGCCAGTGAGCGTCAGCGTGTCGCCGGCAACGTAGCTGGCGCGAAAGCCGGTATGCGAGAAAGGGATGGCATATCCGAACAGGATCGAGCGGGAGAAATTCGAATTCGCCGAGGAGTTGATCACTTCCGCGCCGGCAAGAGTCACGTATTTGCCCACGATGAATGTGGCGGGTCCAGTCGCGTATTGAACAAAGGCCTGGGTGAAGTCGTAGCCGGTTTTTCTGCAACTGTCCGCGGTGGCTTGCCCGGTTGCCAGGTTACAGCCGTCGCCTCTGCTGGGGCCGGTTTTGTAAGCCGCGATCACATCAGCATCTTTGCCCAGCGTGAGGTTGAGCAGACCCCCCAAGCCTTCCTTGGGCTGATTCGCCAACGTCAACGCCAGTTGGTGCAGGTTGAGCGAGTTTCGCCTGTAGTCGAATACGCGGTCGGGGCCACCGAAAGTCACCCCCGGTCCGTTCGGTGTGGTATTGAATGCGCCCCTCCCGGAGAGGCCGGTGTATCCGACATCGACGTAGCCTGTGAGGTCAAAACCCCAAATCGATACCAACGGAGGTTCCGCGGTTGCTGGGGCTGACCCGGATGCAGCCTCGGGGGCCGCTTGGGCAAGGGCGAGCGATGGCGCTGCACTGGCAGCGATCAAAGCGGAAACAAGCAAAAGCCTTTTGGTGGCATTGATCATGGTGGTGGATTTCATTTCAGGTTTTGGAAGACGACACAGGAAAGATGCGTAAGCATTCGCAGTTTTTGTGCCATGCGCACGCGCTTCTGGAGCGCACCACCCAAGCGCATTTCTTGGCCTAGATCGTGCGCATTGCACCAAGATTAGGCGATCCGCCAATGCGACCAGCGCACGGAGCACAATCCGCAGTCGCCGAAAACTCGTTCAGTCACCAAAAGCCGGCGCTCTTCTCGGGAACGACCGCGACAGACTGGCTCACACTTCGGCGGCTGAAGCTTTTCTGCGCGCACGATCCGCGCTCTATCGAGGGATGCGAATGGAAACGGTATCCATGCCGAGCCCGACCGCCACGGACGAAGCGCCCGGGGCGGTGGCGGTGCTTTCTCAAGTGGACAAGACCTACTACCTCGACTCGGTGAGCGTGCCGGTGCTGCGGGGCATCGACATTCTCATTCGGCCCGGCCACTTCACCGTGTTGATGGGTCCGTCGGGCAGTGGCAAGACCACGCTGCTCAACATGATCGGCTGCATCGACCGGCCCGACCAGGGCGAGGTGATCGTTGCCGGTTGCGCGGTGAACACCTTGTCGGACGACGACTTGTCGGATTTTCGGGCCCGCCACATCGGCTTCATCTTTCAGAACTTCAACCTGCTGCCGGTGTTGAGCGCCTACGAAAACATCGAGTACCCGCTGCTGCTGGCCGGGACGTCGGCCAAGAAGCGCGGCGACCGCGTGCCCAAGCTGCTGGAGGCCGTGGGCCTGAAAGACAAGGCCAGGAACCTGCCCGGCCAACTCTCGGGCGGTCAACGCCAGCGTGTCGCGATTGCCCGTGCGCTGGCCCGCAAGCCGAAGCTGGTGATCGCCGACGAACCCACGGCCAACCTCGACAGCCAGACCGGCGCGGCCATCTTGTTGCTGATGCGGCGGATGCAGGCGCGCTACCAGATATCGTTCATCTTCTCGTCGCACGATCCTGCGGTGGTCAAGGCCGCCGACGACACCATCTTCATCAAAGACGGTGTG
>JANMXL010000024.1:0-5974 GCA_031380885.1 Burkholderiales bacterium
GGCCAGCCAGCGCGCATAAGGCGTCTCGCCGACGCGGCCTTCGACGCTGGCTTCGAGCACGCCGGTGGTGAGCGGCGGCAGCCGCGCTGTCACTTGTCCATGGTGATCGACCACCGCGGTGGCGCCGGTGTTGGTCGAGCGGATCACCGGCCGCTGGAACTCGATCGCGCGCATCTGCGAGAACTGCAGGTGCTGGTCCTGCACCAGCCAGCGGCCGAACCAGGCCAGGTTGCTGACGTTGACGAACACCGTCGCTGCCTGCGGGCCGACGACGCTGGAGACGATGTCTTCGCCGAACAGGTCTTCGTAGCACACGAGTGGTCGCAGCCGCTGCCCGCCGAAGACGAACGCCTCGGTGCTGCGGCCACGCGCCTGGTCGGCCAGCGGGATGTTCATCAGGTTCACGAACCAGTGGAAGCCGGGCGGGATGATCTCGCCGAAGGGCAGCAAATGTCGCTTGCCGTAGCGGTAGCCGGCCTCGGCCGAGACCGCGGCGCCTTCGATTGCCCCGCCCGGCAACGCGACGACCGAATTGACGTAGCCCGAGGCCTCGTCGCCGACGAAGATGCCGATCAGTGCAGCGCGCTCGGCGGCGTCCGATGCGGGCGCTGACGCTGCGGATGCTGGCGGCAGCGCACCACGCAATGCCGCCCAGTAGCCGTCGCTGATCTGGACGCGTGACAGCGGCAGCACCGATTCGGGCGTCACCACCAGCGCGCCGCGGGCTTCGGTCAGCTGGCGCACCAGGCCGTGCAGTTGCAGGCTCAGCCGGTCGGGGTCGAACTTGATCTCTTGCGGCACGTTCGGCTGCAGCAGGCTGATGCTCAGCGTGCCGGTGGAGCGGGTGAACTGATCGGGCAACAGGTGCGGCACCAGGGCGAGCGCGATCAGCACCGCACTGACGGACGATCGAACCCTCAGCGCATGGCCTTGCAGCCACAGCGCGGCCGATGCGGCGATGGCTGCGATCAGCGCGCAAAGGCCATAGACGCCGACCCACGGTGCCCAGGCGGCCAGCGGGCCGACGGCATGCGCATAGCCCGAGGCGATCCACGGGAAGCCGGTGAACACCAGCCCGCGTGCCAGCTCGGCCAACAGCCAGCAGGCGGCCCACAGCGCGACGTCCCAGCCCGGCCGGCCGGTGCGCAGCCGCGCCCACAGCGCCATCGCTGCCGCGTAGTACAGGCCCAGCAGCGCGGCCAGCACCAGCACCGCCAGCACCGCCAGCGCAGGGTGCATGCCGCCGTAGTCGTGCATGCTGATGTAGAGCCACCAGAAGCCCGACACCAGCCAGCCCACCGCGTACAGCCAGCCCATCATTGCGGCGCGGCGTGGCGCGGCGGCTGCGGTGGCGTGGGCCAGCACGGCGAGCGACAGCAGCTGCAGCCACCACCACTCGAACGGCGAGAACGACAGCGTCTGCGCGACGCCAGCGAGCAGCACTGCCGGCGCACTGGCGAGCCAGCGCAATGGCTGGGTGCCCGAGGCCGGGCTGCGCATCAAGCGCCGTCGGGCTCGAGGGCAGGTTCAGGCGCGCGGGTGACCTTGAACCAGCGCACCGCGCCGCCGCGCGTGAGCATCACGCTGAACAGCAGCCCGCCCATCGCGACCGCTTCGCCACGGCGTGGCACGCGGCCGAGCTCATGCGCGATGAGCCCGCCGATCGTCTCGAAGCTGTCTTGCGACAACCGGGCACCGAAGGATTCGTTGACGGCCCCGATCTCGGCGTCGCCCGCCACCCGGTGGCTGCCGTCGGCCAGCGTGTAGACGCTGGACTCGCCGTCCTTGTCGTCGAACTCGTCCTCGATCTCGCCGACGATCTGTTCGAGCACGTCTTCGATCGTCAGCAAACCGGCGGTGTTGCCGAACTCGTCGATGACGATCGCCAGGTGGTTGCGGTTCGAGCGGAAGTCACGCAGCAGCTCGTTAAGTCCTTTCGATTCGGGCACGAACACCGCCGGGCGCAGCAGCGTGCGCAGGTTCAGGTCGGGTGAGCGCTGCAGCTTCAGCAAATCCTTGGCCATCAAGATGCCGATGATGTTGTCGCGCTGGCCTTCGTAGACCGGAAAGCGCGAATGCGCGGTGCCGATGACCAGGTGCAGCAACTCGTCGTACGGTGCGTCGATGTCGAGGTGGTCCATGTGCGGCGCGGCCACCATCACGTCGCCGGCTGTCATGTCGGCCATGCGGATGACGCCTTCGAGCATCATCCGCGACTCCGGCGCGATCAGCTCCCGGTGTTCGGCGTCGGCCAGCGCTTCGATCAGCTCGTCGCGCGAATCGACGCCCGGCGAGATGAACTCGATCAGCCGCTGGAACAGATTGCGCTTGTCGACGACGGCTGGGCGGCGCGTGGCGTTTTTGCCGCGGGCGGGGGAGGCGGTGTGCGCCGGGTAAGGGTCAGACATCGCGCCGGGGCGAAAAGTGAATCACCGCCGCAGCTTACCCGAACCGTGCTTGACAAGTGTGTTAGCTTGAAAGGTTGCGCACTGGCCCCAGATGCCAATCTCGGACATTCAGAGCTTCTATTTCCCAGGACATCCGCCCGATGGTTACCACCCCCGCCAAAGCCAAAGCCCTCATCCCCGCCACCATCCTGACCGGCTTCCTCGGCTCGGGCAAGACGACCTTGCTCAAGCGCGTGCTGACCGAAGCCCACGGCCAGAAGATCGCGGTGATCGAAAACGAGTTCGGTGACGAAAACATCGACAACGAGATCCTGGTGCAGGATTCCAAGGAACAGATCATTCAGCTGAACAACGGTTGCGTGTGCTGCTCGATCCGCGAAGACCTGCGCACCACGCTGGCCGACCTGGCCGAGAAGAAGCGCAAGGGCGAGCTGCAGTTCGACCGCGTGGTGATCGAGACCACCGGTCTGGCCGACCCGGGCCCGGTCGCGCAGACCTTCTTCATGGACGATGAGATCGCCGAGTGCTACCTGCTGGACTCCATCCTGACGCTGGTTGACGCGAAGCATGCTGACAAGCAGCTCGACGACCGGCAGGAGGCGCGGCGCCAGATCGGCTTTGCCGACCAGATCTTCATCAGCAAATCCGATCTGGTGGACGAAGCCGCGCTGGACGCGCTGTCACACCGCATCAAGCACATGAACCCGCGCGCGCCGCAGAGCCGGGTGCATTTCGGCGAGGTGCCGATCGCCAGCGTGTTCGATCTGCGCGGCTTCAACCTGAACGCCAAGCTCGACATCGACCCGGATTTCCTGAAGGCCGATGTCCATGACCACGGACACCACGACCACGCGCACCATGGCCACGATCACGAGCACGGCGAACACTGCGACCACCCGAGCCACCACGCGCACGACGACGATGTGAAGTCTTTCGTGTTCCGCTCCGACAAGGCCTTCAACCCGGCGAAGCTCGAAGACTTTCTGGCCTCGATCGTGCAGGTCTACGGCCCGAAGCTGCTGCGCTACAAGGGCGTGCTGTTCATGAAGGGCTCGCCGAAGAAGGTCATCTTCCAGGGCGTGCACCAGCTGATGGGCAGCGACCTCGGGCCGCTCTGGGCGCCAGGCGAGAAGAAGAACAGCAAGATGGTGTTCATCGGTATCGACCTGCCGCGCGACATATTTCTGCAGGGCCTGGAGCAATGCCTGGTGTGATGCCGGTCGGCGCCCCGCAGCGTGGCTACAATCCGCCCCGCTTTGTGATTCACATTGATCGCAAAGTCGCGGTGCCTAAGCGGCGCTCGTTTCGCACCCTGGCGGTTTGAATCCGCTGCGAGGAGGACCCTGTGACCCGATCCCCGGCCAAGACTGCGCCATCTGCTGCGCGAGCCGCCCCCGTGCTCAAGAAGAAGGCCACAGCGTCGGCGAAATCCTCGCCCCCGAAGAAGACATCCCCAGCCCCCAAGAAGACACCCACGCGGGCGCCCAAACTGGCGCCCGTGACCGCCCCGAGCCGGGCCAAGGCTGCAGCGAAGCCTGCACCCAAACCTGTTCCGGCCTCGCCTGCTCCCAAAGTTGCTCCAGTCAAAGCGGCGAAACCCGCTGCGACCGCTGCAAAGTCTGCTCCGAAACCCATGCTGAAAACTCTCCCTCCGGCCGCTGTGAAAGAGGCCGTCGCGCCCAAGGTGTCGGCAACCGCCGTCACGGCCGTGGTGGCGCCTGCGCCCGCCAAGGCACCGCGCGCCAAATCGGCCGCCAAGTCCCGTTACGGCGCGCCGATGCCGATCGCACCGCTGCCGCCACCAACTTCCCGCTTTGCCGATCGCTTCGCGCCGCCGCGCCCGCCCACCCGACAGATGAACAACCTCGGCGTCGACACGCCGCGCGTCGTTCAGAAGTCCGATCCGAAGCTGGCGAACGCCTGGAAGACCAAGGCGGGCAAGGACCTGAGCGAAGCCGAAGTGCTGGCCATGCCCGACAGCGAGTACATGAACGACAAGCAGCTCGATTTCTTCCGCGCCACGCTGCAGAAGCTGAAGGACGACCTGCTCAGCAATGCCGGCGAAACAACCGAGCACCTGCGCGAAGACACCTCCATCGTCCCCGACCCGGCCGACCGCGCCACGATCGAGGAAGAGCATGCGCTGGAGTTGCGCACCCGCGACCGCGAGCGCAAGTTGTTGAAGAAGATCGCGCAATCGCTGAACCGCGTCGAAAGCGGTGAGTACGGTTTTTGCGACGAGACAGGCGAGCCGATCGGCCTCGGTCGCTTGATTGCACGGCCCACGGCCACCTTGTCCCTCGAAGCCCAACAGCGCCGTGAGCTGAAACAGAAGATGTTCGGCGATTGAAATGAGCCCCCACGTCGCTTTGCTCCTGCCCCCCGGGCTCTGGAAGAGCCCCTTCGTGGCCCTTGGGGCGCTCGCCAGCTTGAGGCGGCTCGGCGCTCTGCTCGGGACGCGCTGACAGGCACTAATTCCCATGGCCGATCCCAAAGACACGACCAGCTTCTTCCGCAAGGTGGTGAAGTTCGTCGCCAATCCGGCCACGGAGTGGAACGAATTGGGACAGCCTGCACCGGGATCGATCGAAAGCGAGCTCGCCAAGTCCGAGCTGAAGGCGATGATCGAGCGCAAGCGGCGCAACGATTTCGTGCGCAAGCGCGAGTTCGACATGCTGCGCAAGGTGCGCCGTGACGGGCTGACCCCCGAGCAGTTGGCCGCGCTCGGCGGCTCCTCGGCGATGGGCGGCGATTCGGTGCCGCGCCTGCGCGACAGCGAAGCGCGCTCCGGTCCGGGCATGAAAGCCAAGATCGACGCGATCGAGCAGCAGATGGTCGGCAACAGCCAGATGGGCGCGTTGCGCCGACCGCCGGAGTTCTATGCAGCGCCCACGCAGGCGGCGCCCCTGGGCGACGCCGCAGGTGCCAAAGCGCAGCGCGCCGATGAAACCGATTCGACCCCGCCCTATGCCGCGGGGCTGACCTTCACCAACGAGGTGGTTGGCTCGTCGTTCGACAAGGCCTTTGGTTCGGTCGATGCCAACAACGAACTGGCCCACGACCCGGAACTCGACGAGGCGGTGATCGCATTCGCGAACGCCGATTTCGACCTGTGCGAGCAGTCGCTGACCCAGTTGATCCAGCCCCATGGCGCGCGTGCCCAGCATGCCGAAACCTGGCTGGCACTGTTCGACATGCACCGTGCGACCGGGCAGTTGCCCAAGTTCGAGAGCCTGGCGATCGACTACGCCCAGCAGTTCGGTTGGTCGGCGCCGCAGTGGTTTTCGATGCCGCAGCGGGTGGCCGAAGCCGTCAGCGAAGAACGCCAGCCACGCAACCGCATCGACGGCCAGGTCGGCTGGTCCAGCCCGCAATGGATCGATGCCGACGCG
The DNA here is from genome assembly GCA_031380885.1 of Burkholderiales bacterium. GTDB lineage: Bacteria > Pseudomonadota > Gammaproteobacteria > Burkholderiales > Burkholderiaceae_C > PBB1. The sequence goes on from JANMXL010000024.1 coordinate 5,801, forward strand.
GTCTCTCGGCTGCGCTCGCAGACGCTGCAAATGCCGCTGCCCTGGGTGTTCGACTGGGCGGCGCTGCGCGGCATCGATGCCGAAGCCTGTGCCCGGCTCAGCGAGTTGTTCCGCAGCTGGATGCCGCAGCGGCTGGACATGCGCTGGCTGCATGGCGATTCGCTGCTGCACTGC
>JANMXL010000053.1:0-14205 GCA_031380885.1 Burkholderiales bacterium
CAGGCATTGACTTATCCCCACTTTTCCTGCTTGCCGCGCAGGCCACTGCTGCTGCTGCATTGCAGCAGCAGTATTTATTTAATCCTCGCTAAGTCGTTGATTTCATTAGCCCCGGAACCCTGCTCTGAAAGTGGGCAATCCAAGGCCAGCCCCGATGAATCAAGGATTTAGCACGGCTATGCGAGGCTTACCCACAAAGTTATCCACACTTTGGGTGGACAGCTTGAAAAGACCATTCAAATCAGTGACTTACCGGGTATGCCTGAGAAAAGCTCTAGCTTTCACACTTAACTCGGGGGTTGACAGCGGTGCCTGAAAGCATTCGGCTGCAAGTCGCGGTAGACGCTCCGGCGCACACCTCGCTGCGGGCGCCGTTGACCTACCTGGGCGACGCGTCCTTACCGCCCGGCACGCTGGTCCGCGTGCCATTCGGTACCCGCGAGGTCACTGGCGTGGTGTGGGCGGGCGAGGCAGAGGCCGGCGAGGCGGTGGTCGATCCGGCCATCGGGCTGAAGCCGCTGCGGCATGCGCTGACCTCGCTGCCGCCGCTCAGTGCGGCCTGGTGCCGGCTGGTCGATTTCACTGCGGCCTACTACCAGCGTGGCACCGGTGAGGTCGCGCTGTCGGTGCTGCCACCCGAGCTGCGCAAACTCGACGACACCCAGGTTCGCCAGCGCATCGGGCGGCTCCACAAGGCGCTGGCCGCACCGCAGCCGCCTGCCGGGCGGGCGGCGACCCCGCCCGAACTCGACGCCGCGCAGACCCGGGTGCTGGCCGAACTGGCCGCTGCAGAAAGCTCGACCACCGCGCCGACCGTGCTGCTGCACGGTGTCACCGGCAGCGGCAAGACCGAGATCTACCTGCGCGCGGCGGCCGAGGCGCTGGCGCAGGGCCGTCAGGCGCTGGTGCTGGTGCCCGAGATCAACCTGACGCCGCAGCTCGAAGCCCGCTTTGCCGAACGCTTTGCCGATCGCCACATCGTGGCGATGCACAGCGGGCTGACACCAGCGCAGCGGCTGCGAAGCTGGTTGGCGGCGCACCTCGGGCTGGCTGATCTGGTGCTGGGCACGCGGCTGGCGGTGTTCGCATCGATGCCGCGGCTCGGGCTGATCGTCGTCGACGAAGAGCACGACCCGTCGTACAAGCAGCAGGAAGGCGCCCGCTACTCGGCGCGCGACCTGGCGGTCTACCGAGGTCGGCTCGAAGGCGCCACGGTGCTGCTCGGCTCGGCCACACCGTCGCTCGAGAGCTGGCAGCGGGCCGACGAAGGCCGCTACTTGCGGCTGTCGCTGCCAGCGCGCATCGGCGGCGGCGCACTGCCGACGGTGCGGCTGGTCGACATGACTGCGCAGCCGAAGGCGAAGGGCGCTGGCGGGATCAGTTCAGCGCTCTCGCCGCCGCTGGTGGCCGCGCTGCAGCAGCGCATCGAACGTGGCGAGCAGAGCCTGGTGTTCCTGAACCGCCGCGGCTACGCGCCGGTGCTGCACTGCGGCGACTGCGGCTGGAAGAGCGGCTGCCCGCATTGCAGCGCCTGGCGGGTGTTCCACAAGCTCGACCGCACACTGCGTTGTCACCACTGCGGTTACACCGAACGCGTGCCGCGTGCCTGCCCCGACTGCGGCAACCTCGACATCCAGCCGCTGGGCCGCGGCACCGAGCGCCTCGAAGAACAGCTCGCTGAGCTGCTGACGCCACCCGATGGCCGCGTGGTGCGCATTGCCCGCATCGACGCCGACAGCACGCGCGGCAAAGGCGCGCTGGAGGCGCAACTGGGCGCGGTGCATGCGGGCGAAGTCGATGTGCTGGTCGGCACGCAGATGATCACCAAGGGGCACGATTTCCGGCGCATCACGCTGGTGGCGGCCGTCAACCCCGACAGCTCGCTGTTCAGCAGCGACTTCCGCGCACCGGAGCGGCTGTTTGCGCTGCTGATGCAGGCGGCAGGCCGCGCCGGGCGGGATGCAGCGCAGGCGGCGGCGAGCGAGATGTGGGTACAGACCTGGCATCCGCAGCACCCCTTGTATGCGGCACTGCGGCGGCATGATTTCAATGCCTTTGCCGAGTCGCAACTGGCCGAGCGCCGCATGGCCGGGTTGCCGCCGCATTCGCACCTGGCGCTGCTGCGCGCCGAGGCCCGCAGCACCGACGCGGCCCGTGGCTTCCTGCAGGCGGTGGCCGATGCCGCCGAAGCCGATGCCGCGCTGTCTGGGGTGACGTTGTACCCACCGGTGCCGACACCGATCGCCCGCGTGGCCAACGTCGAGCGGATGCAGATGCTGGTCGAGTCGGCCTCGCGGCAGGCCCTGCAACGCTTCCTGGCCGACTGGCTGCCCGCACTGCATGCGCTGCGGCGCGAGCGCGCTGCGGATCAGCGCATTCTGCGCTGGGCGGTCGATGTCGATCCGCTGGCGATCTGACAGGCGACTCGCATCAGATCGCGACCATCTCGAAGTCGGCCTTCGAGACGCCGCAGTCCGGGCATTCCCAGTGGGCAGGCACATCGGCCCACAAGGTGCCGGCGGGAATGCCGTCATCGGGCATGCCGAGGGCTTCGTTGTAGGTGAAGCCGCACACCAGGCATTGGTACTGTTTCATGTCTCAGGGGTCTCGCGCAGGTTGGTCGGGGAAGGCAGCCCGGGATTTTGCGGTGGCGGGCGAGGGTGGCGCGGCGCGCCTGTTGTCAGCCGATGAAAAAGGGCGGCATTGCTGCCGCCCTAGACCCACCAATGGCTCCATCAAGTTCGCGCTGCCCTCAAGCGAGGTCGTAGCGATCGAGGTTCATCACCTTGGCCCAGGCCGCGACGAAGTCCCGCACGAACACCGTCTGGGAGTCGCTGGACGCGTAGACCTCGGCGAGGGCCCGCAGCTGGGAGTTCGAGCCGAACACCAGATCGACAACGGTGCCGGTGAGCTTCAGCTCGTTCGTCTTGCGGTCGCGGCCTTCCAGCACGAACTCGGAGTCGGCTGACTTCTGCCACTTGGTGTTCATGTCCAGCAGGTTGACGAAGAAATCGTTGGTCAGCTCGTCGGTGCGTTTTGTGAAGACGCCGTGCTTAGCCCCACCGACGTTCGCGCCGAGCGAGCGCAGGCCGCCGATCAGCACCGTCATCTCCGGCGCGGTCAGCGTCAGCAGGTTGGCGCGGTCGATGAGCTGCTCGGCCACCGCGGCTTCCTGACCCTCGCGGGCGTAGTTGCGGAAGCCATCGGCCGTCGGCTCCAGCGCCGCGAACGATTCGACGTCGGTCTGCGCCTGCGACGCGTCGGTGCGGCCTGGCGAGAACGGCACCTTCACCGCGTGGCCGGCCTTCTTTGCCGCGGCCTCGATCGCGGCGCAGCCGCCGAGCACGATCAGGTCGGCCAGCGACACCTTCTTGCCGCCAGACTGCGCGCCGTTGAAGTCCTTCTGGATCACTTCGAGCGTCGACAGCACCTTGGCCAGTTCGGCCGGCTGGTTGACCTCCCAGTCCTTCTGCGGTGCGAGGCGGATGCGTGCACCGTTGGCGCCGCCGCGCTTGTCGCTGCCGCGGAAGGTCGATGCCGAGGCCCAGGCGGCGGTGACCAGTTGCGGCGTCGTCAGGCCGGAAGCGAGGATCTTCGCCTTCAGCGCAGCGATGCCGTGCTCGTCAACCAGCGGATGGTCAACCGTCGGCACCGGGTCCTGCCAGATCAGTTCTTCCGTCGGCACCAGCGGGCCGAGGTAGCGCGAGATCGGGCCCATGTCGCGGTGCGTCAGTTTGAACCAGGCGCGGGCGAACGCGTCGGCGAATTCCTGCGGGTTCTGCATGAAGCGGCGTGAGATCTTCTCGTAGGCCGGGTCCATGCGCATCGCCATGTCGGCCGTCGTCATCATCGGCGCGTGGCGCTTGCTGGGATCATGGGCGTCGGGCACGGTGCCGTCGCCGGTGCTGCCCACAGGCTTCCACTGATGCGCGCCAGCCGGGCTTTTCGTCAGTTCCCACTCGTAGCCGAACAGGTTCTCGAAGTAGCCGTTGTCCCACTGGATCGGGTTCTTCGTCCATGCCCCCTCGATGCCGCTGGTGAACGCGTGCACGCCGTGGCCGGTCTCAAAGCTGTTGATCCAGCCCAGGCCCATGTGCTCGATGCCGGCCCGCTCGGGCTCGACGCCGATGTGCTGCGCATCGACCGCGCCGTGGCTCTTGCCGAAGGTGTGACCGCCGGCGGTCAGCGCGACGGTCTCCTCGTCGTTCATCGCCATGCGGGCGAAGGTCTCGCGGATGTCGCGGGCCGAGCCCAGCGGGTCCGGCTTGCCGTTCGGACCTTCCGGGTTCACGTAGATCAGGCCCATCTGCACCGCGGCCAGCGGGTTGACCAGCTCACGGTCGCCGCTGTAGCGCTCATCGCCCAGCCAGGTCTTCTCCGGGCCCCAGTAGATGTCTTCTTCCGGCTCCCAGACGTCAGGACGGCCGCCGCCGAAACCGAAGGTCTTGAAGCCCATCGATTCGAGCGCGACGTTGCCGGTCAGGATGAACAGGTCGGCCCACGACAGCTTGCGGCCGTATTTCGCCTTGATAGGCCAGAGCAGCCGGCGCGCCTTGTCGAGGTTGCCGTTGTCGGGCCAGCTGTTGAGCGGCGCGAAGCGCTGTTCGCCGCTGCCGCTGCCGCCGCGGCCGTCGGCAGTGCGGTACGTGCCTGCGGCATGCCAGGCCATGCGGATGAAGAACGGCCCGTAATGGCCGTAATCGGCGGGCCACCACGGTTGCGAGTCGGTCATCAAGGCATGCAGGTCCTGAACCACTGCGCCGAAGTCGAGGGACTTGAATTCCTCGGCGTAGACGAATTCATTGCCCATCGGGTTCGACAGCGACGACTGCTGGTGCAGGATCTTCAGGTTCAGTTGCTCAGGCCACCAGCCTGCGTTCGACGGGCCGCCGGCCATCGTGTGCTTGCGGGTCCCGGTCGCGAACGGGCACTGTGCTTCTGTCGACATGTTTTTTCTCCTTGGGTTTCGCAGTTCGCTGTGTGAGGTGCCGGGCGCATCTACAGCCCGAGAATGAATTTACCGAAGCTGCGCGAGATTGCAAAGTCAATTGATAAAACTTATCCCATAGAGAAAGTCTATGGGGCACGCGGAGTGTGGCCTCGAAGCTGACCGCCTTGCGACAAACGCGGGCGCAGCGTTGCCCTAAAGTCGATCGCGGCGCTGTGCCAGAAACCGAACCGGAGTCTCCATGTCCATGCGCCCTTTCTCGTGGCTGCGAAAAGGTTTCGGCGCGCTGTGGTGGTTCGTCGATGCCACCCGGCGCACGCTGCTGAACCTGTTGTTCCTCGCGCTTCTTGTGTTCATCGCGGTCGCACTGGTCAGGCGCGAGGCCCCGGTGTTGCAGGACAACACGGCGCTGGTGCTCGACCTGCAGGGCCCGCTGGTCGAGGAGCAGTCGGGCGGTGTGCGTGACAACGCGCTCGCGCAGCTGCAGGGCAATGGTGTGCAGAGCACGCGGATGCGCGATGTGCTGGCGGTGCTGGCCGCCGCCGAGACCGATCCGCACATCGGCCGCGTCGTGCTGGTGCTAGACGAGTTCCAGGGCGCGGGGCTGGCCGCGCTGCGCGAGGTGGCCGACGCGCTCGATCACTTCAAGGCCAGCGGCAAGTCGGTCACGGCCTGGGGCTCGGGCTACGACCAGAAGCAGTACTACCTCGCGGCGCATGCGAACGAGGTGTTCCTGCACCCCTTGGGCGCCGTGTACCTGGACGGCTTCGGGCGGCTGCGCAATTACTACCTCGATGCGCTGGACAAGCTGGGCGTCGGCGTCAGCCTGATCAAGGTCGGCACCTTCAAGAGCGCGGCCGAGCCGTTCGTCGCCAACGGCCCGTCGCCCGCGGCGAAAGAGGCTGACACGCTGCTTTACAACGCGCTGTGGGCCACCTACACCGAGGGCATCGAGGCCGCGCGCCAACTGCCTGCGGGCAGCACGCAGGCGCTGATCGAGGCGCTGCCTGAACGGCTGGCGGCGGTGGGCGGCGATGCCGCCAAACTGGCGCTGGAGGCCAAGCAGGTCGATGCGCTGAAAACCCGCGACGAACTGCGCGATCTGATGATCGAGCGCGGCGTGCGCGACAACGAGACCAAGAGCTTCCGGCAGGTGTCGTTCGAGACCTACCTCGCGCGGCTGACGCCCTCGCAGCGCGGTGAGCCCAGCGCGTTGGCCAGCACGCCGGCGGTGGGCATCGTCGTCGCCGAAGGCGAGATTGTCGACGGCGCAGCGCCGGCCGGTTCGGTTGGCGGCTTGTCGACGGCGGCGCTGATCCGCAAGGCGCGCGAGGACGACGCGATCAAGGCGGTGGTGCTGCGCGTCAACTCGCCCGGTGGCAGCGTGTTCGGCTCTGAGCTGGTGCGCCGCGAGCTCGAACTGACGCGTGCCGCCGGCAAGCCGGTGGTGGTGTCGATGGGCAGTGTCGCGGCCTCGGGCGGCTACTGGATATCAACCGCCTCCGACGAGGTGATGGCCGATGCGGCGACCGTCACCGGCTCGATCGGTGTGTTCGCATTGCTGCCAAATGCATCGCGCGCGATCGATAAGCTCGGCGTGCATGCCGAGGGCGTGACCACCACCTGGCTGGGCGCGGCGGGTGACCCGCGGCGCGAGCCCGATCCGCGCTTCATCGGCATGCTGCAGACCAGCGTCGACCACATCTACGCCGACTTCATCGGCAAGGTCGCGCAGGCCCGCCAAACCACGCCCGAGAAGATCGACGCGGTGGCACAGGGCCGCGTGTGGACCGGCCTGCAGGCCAAGGAGCGCGGGCTGGTCGACACGATCGGCGGGCTGAATGCCGCGATCCGCTCGGCCGCGCTGCGCGCGAAGCTGATCGAGGGCGACGGCGTGAGCGGTGGTGCCGACACTGCAGCCTCTGCGGCTGCTTCCGCTGCCAAGCCGCTCGGCTTCCGCATCGTCTACATCGACCGCGAGCCGGGCCGATTCGAGCGCCTGATCGAAGCCGTTGGAGGTGCTGCGGCCCGCGTGCTGGCCGACCATTTCGACCTGCAGCTGGTGCCGCTCGGTCTGACTGAGCGCATCACCGGCCCGGTGCGCAAGGAGCTGGGCTGGCTGGTCGAGCTGGTCGATGGGCGCAAGCCGTTCGCCGCGGTCACGCACTGCCTGTGCGGTGCGCCGTGACGGCGGATCTTGACCGCCTGATGCGCGCTGCGTGACGTCCGCTCCCGCGAGCCTGAACCCCGCGCAGCTCGACGCGGTGCACTACCTGGCTGGCCCCTGCCTGGTGCTGGCGGGCGCCGGCTCGGGCAAGACGCGCGTCATCGTGCACAAGATCGCGCGGCTGCTCGACGCGGGCTATGCGCCGGGCCAGATCGCGGCCATCACCTTCACCAACAAGGCGGCGCAGGAAATGCGCGAGCGGGCGAAGCAGCTGGTCGGGCCCCGTGCGGCCAAGCACCTGGTCGTCAGCACGTTCCATTCGCTGGGCGTGCGCATCCTGCGCCAGGACGGCGCACGGCTGGGATTGAAGCCGCAGTTCAGCATCTTCAACAGTGACGACGTGCTGGGCCTGTTGAAGGAGGCGGGTGCGTCCACCGACAACGCGCTGGCGCGGCGCTGGCAATGGACGATCAGCGGCTGGAAGAACCAGGGGCTGAACAGCGAGCAGGCTGAAGCCATGGCAGCCAACGACGACGAGCGCGTTGCCGTGCGGGTGATGAAGCGCTATGAAGAACAGCTCGCGGCCTACCAGGCGGTCGACTTCGACGACCTGATCGGCCTGCCGCACAAGCTGCTGCGGCAAGACGACGAGGTGCGCGCCAAGTGGCAGGACACGCTGCGCTATGTGCTGGTCGACGAGGTGCAGGACACCAACGCGGTGCAGTACGAACTGCTGAAGAGCCTGGTCGACCACCCCGACGAGCGCCGCCGCGGCCTCTTCACTGCGGTGGGCGATGACGACCAGAGCATCTACGGCTGGCGCGGCGCGACCATCGAGAACCTCAAGCGGCTGCCGTTGGAATACCCGAACCTGAAGGTGATCGCGCTGGAGCAGAACTACCGCTCGACCGGCCACATCCTGCGCGCCGCCAACGGCGTGATCGCGAACAACCCGAAGCTGTTCGAGAAGAAGCTGTGGAGTGACCTCGGCGACGGCGAGCCGGTGCGTGTGGTCGAGTGCGATGGCGAGGAACACGAGGCCGAGCGCGCGGTGGCGCGCATCGTGGCGCTCAGAGGCGCCGGAGGCCCCAACATCGACTTCAACGACTTCGCCATCCTGTACCGCGCGAACCACCAGGCCAGAACTCTTGAGAAAGCGCTCCGCAAGGCCAACCTGCCGTACAAGGTCTCGGGTGGCCAGAGCTTCTTCGACCGCGCCGAGATCCGCGACCTTTGTGCGTGGCTGCGGCTGCTGGTCAACCACGATGACGACCCGGCGTTTCTGCGCGCGGTCAGCACACCGAAACGTGGCATCGGCACACAGACGCTGGCGAGCCTCGGCGAATTCGCCGGCCGCTGGAAGACCAGCCTGTACGAGGCGCTGTTCGCCGAATCGCTGGGCACCGCGGTGTCGGCCCGCGCGATCGGATCACTGCACGAGTTCGGCCGTTGTGTGAACGACTTCGAATACCGCGCGCGCCACACCACCGGCGCCGACGACGCGAAAGCACTGCTGACCGGGTGGCTGAACGACATCGGCTACGAACAGCACCTGATGGATGGCGAGGACAGTGAGAAGCTCGCTGCCGCGCGCTGGGGCAACGTGCTCGACTTCGTCGATTGGATCGCCAAGCGCTGCGGTGGCGAGATCGAGAACGATGGCGGCATGACGGTGGAAACAGAAAAGAAAAGCGTGCTCGACGTGGCGCAGACCATCTCGGTGATCATCAGCCTCGCCGAGCGCGGTGACGAGCAGAACGTGGTGACGCTAAGCACGCTGCACGCCGCCAAGGGCCTGGAGTGGTCGCATGTGACGCTGGTCGGCGTCAACGAAGGCCTGCTGCCGTTCCGCTCCGACGACGAGGACATGACCGCCGAGCGGCTGCAGGAAGAACGCCGCTTGATGTACGTGGGCATCACCCGCGCGCGCAGCACGCTGCAGGTCAGCACACTGCGCCGCCGCAAGAAAGGCCGCGACACGATCCAGGGCGTGCCGAGCCGCTTCATCGGTGAGATGAAATTGCACGAGGTGACGGTGAAGGAAGATCCGCGGGAGAAGCTGAAGGCACTGCGCGCGGCGGCCGCAGAGCGTGCGGCGCAGGCGGCGACTGTGCCTGTGAAGATGTAGCGGTTGGTGAGTGCTGCCGAGGGCATGGGGTGACCGGCTCCGCTCATGTCCCCCAGGCCGGTTCACGACCCAAACGCTTTGAGTGAGGCTGAGCCGGCCTTCCTCCTTTACTTCGCTGCGCCGGTCACCCCATGCCCTCGGCAGCAGGAACCGTAGTTGCGAATCGAAGTAGGTCAGCGGGCGACTCAGCTGGCCACTAAGCGAATTGTTAAACCGCTCACTCTGGAGTTGACTTCCAGTCATCCCGCTGCCGCAGACTTGGTTCGTCTTGCTGCCAGCCGAGTTGCGGTGAAACAGTGAAATGCTCTGTTTTGAACACGAGGCCATTTTCAACGTGAAAACGGACTAAGGGGACTTCAACAGCTTCTTCGAATATCTGCTTAGATCGCTTCAGTACTGGGGGGGCCATTCGCATCCAAAACGCCGCTGTGCCAAGTAGCTAGCAGCGGGGCATCTATGCCAGGCGCGATCCGCGGTAAGAGACCTGAACCGTCTTCGTCCAGCGTTGCCGACAGCAGCCATAACTTTTGACCTTCAATTTTCCAATCGCAAGCGTAGTCTTCGCTCCCCAATCGCCTACCCGTGTAACCGACCACAGGCTTTTTTTCCCGGCGTGCCTGCCAATAACACTCTTCAAGCGGCCGCTGGTTCGGCAAATCAAACCAGTTCCCGCGATAAAGCAAGCGATCAAGCATAGGTCGAGAGCGTATCAAAGGATTCAGAGGGACTGCTTCGGTGCTTGCAGGAGCGAGGTGGTGGGGCGCTGTGTGGAGTGAAGTAAAGGAGGAGGGTCTGTCTCTTCAGGCCCGGGGGACATGAACGCAACACAGTGCCCCACCACCTCGCTCACACACAAGGCTGCGCAGGCCGTAATCAGAAACCTTCTTCGACCAGCTCCGCCGCGCGGATCAGCGCGCGGGCCTTGGCTTCGGTCTCGCGCCATTCCAGTTCGGGCACCGAGTCGGCGACGACGCCGGCTGCGGCTTGCACATAGAGCATCTGGTCCTTGACGATGCCGGTGCGGATCGCGATCGCCACGTCCATGTCGCCCGCGAAGCTCAGGTAACCGCAGGCGCCGCCGTAGATGCCGCGCTTGACGGGTTCGAGCTCGTCGATGATCTCCATCGCCCGCACCTTCGGCGCACCGGTCAGCGTGCCGGCGGGGAAGGTGGCTTTGAGCACATCGAGGTTGGTGATGCCGTCCTTCAGCAGCCCTTCGACGTTGCTGACGATGTGCATCACGTGCGAATAACGTTCAACGGTGAAGGCTTCGGTGACCTTGACGCTGCCGGTCTTCGCGATGCGGCCGATGTCGTTGCGCGCGAGGTCGATCAGCATCACGTGCTCGGCGCGCTCCTTCGGGTCGGCGCTCAGTTCGGCTTCGAGTGCCAGGTCGAGTTCGGGCGTGCTGCCGCGCGGACGGGTGCCGGCCAGCGGGCGGATCGTGACCTTGTCGCCATGCGCCGTGTGCTCGCGGCGCACCAGGATCTCGGGCGAGGCGCCGACGATCTGGAAGTCACCCATGTCATAGAAATACATGTACGGCGAGGGGTTCAGCGAGCGCAGCGCGCGGTACAGGCTCAGCGGGCTGGCGCTGTAAGGCTTGCGCAGACGCTGGCCGACCTGCACCTGCATCATGTCGCCGGCCGCGATGTAGTCCTTGGCCTTCAGCACCGCGGCGATGTAGTCGTCTTTCGCGAAATCACGCAGCACCTCGTTCGGCGCGCAGCGCTCGACAGCGGGTGCCGACACGCTGTTTTTCAGCTTGTCGAACAGCGCGGTCAGGCGGCGCTTGGCGGTGGCCAGTGCGTCGGGCTGTGACGGGTCGGCGTAGACGATCAGCGACAGCCGCCCCGACAGGTTGTCGATCACCGCCAGCTCTTCGCATTGCAGCAGCAGGATGTCGGGCGTGCCGAGGCCGCCGGGCAGCGTGGTGTGGGCGAGCTTCGGCTCGATCGCGCGCACCGCGTCGTAGCCGAAGTAGCCGGCCAGACCGCCGCAAAAGCGCGGCAGGCCCGGTTGCAGCGCCACCTTGAAACGCTGCTGGTAGTCGGCGATGAAGTCCAGCGGGTTGCCGGCATGCGTTTCCACGACGATGCCGTCGGTCACCACCTCGGTGGCGAAGCCGGTGGCACGCAACAGCGTGCGCGCGGGCAGGCCGATGAAGGAGTAGCGCCCGAAGCGCTCGCCGCCCACCACCGATTCAAGCAGGAAGCTGTGCCGCCGGTGGGTGTCCGACGGCCGACCGTCGTCATCGGTGCAGGCCAGCTTCAGGTACAGCGACAGCGGCGTTTCCAGATCGGCAAACGCCTGCGCGATCAGCGGAATGCGGTTGTAGCCTTCGGCGGCCAGGCGGGCGAATTCGGTGTCGGAGATCACGTTGATAGGCCCTCCACGGCCTCATGGCGGCGCGGGGCGGCCTTGCCCCCATTATCAGCGCGGCGCCTGGCGCGAGCGGCGACTGCCGCTGCCTAGAATGCGGCGATGCCCCATCCCGAATTCACCTGCTCTGTGTCCGTGCAGCATCTGCCCGAGCAATCCGATCCGAAGCAGCAGCTGTACGCCTTCGCCTACACCGTGACGATCCGCAACACCGGCGACATCACCGCGCAGCTGATCGCCAGGCACTGGGTGATCACCGATGCGGAAGACCACCGGGACGAGGTGCGGGGCCTCGCCGTGGTTGGCCACCAGCCGGTGCTCAAGCCCGGCGAACATTTCGAATACACCAGCTGGACCCGCATCGCGACGCCGCACGGCACGATGCGCGGCACCTTCCTGTGCATGACCGACGACGCCGAACCCTTCGATGCGCCGGTGCCCGAATTCGGCCTGACGCTCGCGTCGGCCTTGCATTGACAGGCCGTCGGCGGGACGCTGGACGTTGACCAAGCTGGCTTTGCCGTCGGCACCGACGGCCTCGGCGTGGGACCTGACGGCGCTGCTCAATGCCGCTGGTCATGCCGCCGACCCGAAAGCGCCGCTGGCCGAACGCAATCTGTGGGTGATCCGCGCGCTCGAGTGGCTGCGGCACGCGCCGCTGGCCGCCGTTGCAGACACCGCCACTGAGCCCCCCGGCGACCCTGGTGCCGACGTTGCGACCCCCCCCAGCGTCACCCCGCGCCCGCTGCTGCGCCTGAAGCACCTGCTCAATGTCCTTGATCGAAACCCCGAGCACCGCGCCCAGGTCGCTGCAGTGCTCGGCCGCTTCTGGGCCGAGATGGACAGCGCCGCGCTGTTCGCCGACTTCGGCTTCTCGCCGCGCGCAAACTTTTTCGGCGAGCTCGGCCAGCGCCTGAAGCTCAAGCTGCTGCCGCGGACACCCGCCACCACCGACCTGTCGGACCTGTTCGGCCTGCTGTTCCCGGATGACGACGACGCACTGTGGTTGGAAGCGCTGGAGCCGACCACGCTGTTGCGGCTGCTGGCGCTGCTGGTGCCGAATCTGCAGGCGCCTGACCGGGCCTGGTTGAAGCCGCTGCTCGACGCTATCGAGTACCTCGCCAGTGCCGTGCGCGCCGCGGGCTTTTCCAGTGTGCTGCGCCAGCGCATGAGTGCGGAGCTGCTGGCCGAAGGCCCATTCCGCCAGCTCGCGGTGGTGGCCGAGCGCATCCGCGAGCTGGCGCTGGCGCCGGTCGTCGATGAGGCCGCCTTGCTGAAAGAGGCGCAGTACCTGCGAGCCCTGCTCGACACCTGCCGGCAGTGCGCCGACAGCGTGCACGGCCACCTCGAAGACCACGGCGTGTCGATCAACGTGGTCTTCGACGTCGATCAGCTGCGCTTGCGCACGCACCGCATCGAGCAGTTGCTCAACTGCGTCATCAGCCGCGAACCGGCGCAGGAGGTGACTTGGCTGCTCGCCGATTTGGTGCGCACCGCGACCGAACGGCGCAGCGTCCGCGCGCTGTTCGCGCGCCACTATTCGCTGCTGGCGCGCAAGGTCGCCGAGCGCAGCGCCGAGACTGGCGAGCACTACATCACCCGCGACCGCGCCGCCTACCGCCACATGCTGGCGGCGGCTGCGGGCGGCGGGGCGGTGATCGCCGGCACCACCTTCATGAAGTTCTTCGTGCTGGCGATCGGCCTGTCGGCGTTCTGGGGCGGCTTTTGGGCGGGGATGAATTACGCGATCAGCTTCCTCATCGTGCATGTGCTGCACTGGACGGTGGCCACCAAGCAGCCGGCGATGACCGCACCCGCGATGGCCGAGCGGCTCGGCGACGTGGCCGACGACGCGGCGGTCGAGCGCTTCGTCGATGAGGTCGCCCACCTGATCCGCTCGCAGGCGGCCGGCATCATCGGCAACCTCGCTGCGGTCACGCCGCTGGTGCTGGCGGTGCAGTGGGCCTCCCAGGCGGCCTTCGGCACGCCGCTGATCCATGGCCACGATGCCGAGCACGTGCTGGAAGCGATCACGCTGCTGGGGCCGACCGCGTTGTTTGCGGCGTTCACCGGCGTGCTGCTGTTCGGCAGTTCGCTGATCGCCGGCTGGGTCGAGAACTGGTTCGTCTGGCACCGCCTCGACAGTGCGATCGCCTACAACCCGCGCATCGTCATGCGGCTCGGCGCGGCCCGCGCACAGCGCTGGGCGGTGTACTGGCGCACCAACATCTCGGGCTATGCGTCCAACATCTCGCTCGGGCTGATGTTGGGCCTGGTGCCTGCGGTGGCGCAGTTTTTCAGCCTGCCGATCGAGGTGCGGCACGTCACGCTGTCCACCGGTCAGCTTGCGGCTGCGGCGGCGGCGCAGGGATGGGGCGTGTTGCAGCACAGCCCGTTCTGGTGGTGCGCGGCCGGCATCGTGGTGACGGGGGTGTTGAACCTGACAGTGAGCTTTTTCCTTGCCTTTAAGGTCGCGCTGCGCTCGCGCGGCATCCGGCTGGTGGACCGCAGTCGCATCCGTCGGGCCATCTTGCGGCGCCTGCGCACCAATCCTGGTGCGTTCGTGTTGCCGCCGAAGCA
>JANMXL010000075.1:0-9885 GCA_031380885.1 Burkholderiales bacterium
TGTCGGTCTCGCTGGTCTTTTCGATGAGGCCGTAGCGGCCTTCGGCGGCGGCATTCTGGTGGGGCATGTGAGGTTCCAGGGTGCGGGTCGATCTGAGAAAGTTGACGGCCGACGTCAGGCGGTGCCGCCGACGGTCAGCCCATCGAGGCGCAGTGTCGGTTGGCCCACACCGACCGGCACGCTCTGGCCTTCCTTGCCGCAGGTGCCGACACCGGTGTCGAGCCTCATGTCGTTGCCGATCATGCTGACCCGCGTCAACGCGTCGGGGCCGTTGCCGATGATCGTGGCCCCTTTGACCGGGTACTGGATCTTGCCGTTCTCGACCCAGAACGCCTCGCTGGCCGAAAACACGAACTTGCCGCTGGTGATGTCGACCTGCCCGCCACCGAAGTTGCTGGCGTACAGGCCGCGCTTCAACCCGGCGATGATTTCCTCTTTCGTCTTGTCGCCGCCCAGCATGTAGGTGTTGGTCATGCGTGGCATCGGCACCGCGGCATAGCTTTCGCGGCGGCCGTTGCCGGTGGGCTTGACGCCCATCAGCCGCGCATTCATCGCGTCCTGGATGTAGCCCTTCAGGATGCCGTCTTCGATCAGCACATTGCGCTGGCTGGCATTGCCTTCGTCGTCGATGTTCAGTGAGCCGCGCCGGTCGGGCAGCGTGCCGTCGTCGAGCACCGTCACGCCCTTGGCCGCGACGCGCTGGCCGATCAGGCCGCTGAACGCGCTCGATCCCTTGCGGTTGAAGTCGCCTTCCAGGCCGTGGCCGATCGCTTCGTGCAGCAGCACACCGGGCCAACCCGAACCGAGCACCACGCTCATCTCGCCGGCTTTGGCCGGCCGCGACGACAGGTTGGTCAGCGCCGCGTTCACCGCGTCGTTGACATAACTGGCGAGCATGGCGTCGTCGAAATAGCCGTAACCGAAGCGACCGCCGCCGCCGCTGCTGCCGGTCTCGCGGCGCACCACGCCTTTGACCGTTTGCTCGGCAATCACCGTGACGTTCATGCGCACCAGCGGGCGCACATCGGCCGCCCGCGTGCCATCGGCGCGTGCGACCAGCACCACGTCGTATTCGCCGGACAGGCTGGCCATCACCTGCTTGATGCGCGGGTCCTTCGCGCGGGCCATCTTCTCCACCCGCTCCAGCAGCGCCACCTTCTGCGTGCTGTCCAGCGAGGCGATCGGGTCCATCGGGGCGTAGAGCACCCGGCTGCCGGCCACCTTGCTCGCGGTATTGATCTTGACGCGGCGGCTCTGGCCGGCCGCGGCGATCGTGCGCACCGTCTGTGCGGCGTCCATCAGCGCGGCTTCGGAGATGTCGTCGGAATAGGCAAAGGCGGTCTTCTCGCCGGCGACGGCGCGCACGCCGACGCCCTGGTCGATGCCGAAGCTGCCGCTCTTGACGATGCCTTCTTCGAGGGCCCAGCCCTCGCTGCGGGTGTACTGGAAGTACAGGTCGGCATCGTCGATGCGGTGCGTGGCGATCGCCTGCAAGGCCCGCGACAGCGAGGCCTCGCTCAGGCCGAACGGCTCGATCAGCAGCTGCTGGGCAACCGCCAAGCGTTCGATGGTGGGTTCGCGCGAAATCATCGGTGCACTTTCAAAGCTTGAAATTCATTGTAGAAGTGGCCCCACCGGCGGTGGTTTCAAGGGGCTGTCGGGGGCGCGTCCTTCAACGCGAGCGCCCGTGCGTAAAGCCCATTGCGCGGTGCGCCGGTCAGCGACGCGGCCAGCGACACTGCCTGCTTCAGCGGCAGCTCGGCCAGCAAGGTCTGCAGCACTTCATCGTGGCTCGCTGTGGCGTCGGCCGAGGCGGTGGGCGCCACGGCATGCAGCACCAGCACGAATTCGCCGCGCACGCGGTTCGCGTCGGCTGCCAGCCACGCGGGCAGCGCCGCTGCCGGCAGTGTGGCCACGGTTTCGAACTGCTTCGTCAGTTCGCGGCACAAGGTGACGGCGCGGCTGCCGCAGGCCTCGGCCAGCCCCTGCGCCAGCGACTCGATGCGGTGCGGCGCTTCGAACAACACCTGGGTGTCATCGGCCGCGGCCAGTGCTTTCAGCGCGAGGGCGCGCTCGTTGCCCTTGGGAGGCAGGAAGCCGATGAATCGAAAGCCGTTGCCCACCGTGTCGCCCGCCACGCTGATGGCAGTGACCGCGCTGCTGGCGCCGGGAATCGCCACCACCGTGCGCCCGGAAGCCACGACGGCTGCGACCAGCGCCGCACCCGGATCGCTGATCGCTGGCGTGCCGGCATCGCTGACATAGGCGATGCGCTCGCCGCGCGCCAGGCGGGCGATCACCTCGCCCGCCGACGATTGCTCGTTGTGCTGATGCACCGCCAGCAACGGCTTGTCGAGCCCCAGGTGGCGCAGCAGCGGTGCGGTGTGGCGGGTGTCTTCGCAGGCCACCGCATCGACCAGTGAAAGCACATGGATCGCACGCAGCGTCAGGTCGGCCAGGTTGCCGATCGGTGTGGCCACCACATACAGTGCGCCCGCAGGATACTGCTGGCTGCCAGCGGCTGCGGCAGCCGCCTGAAGCAACAGGGAGGCGGGTGTGGTGGTCACGACGAAGGCGGTGGGAGACGGCGGCGAAGCCCGCGCACTGGCGCATCTGCAGGCCCACGGGCTCATGCTCGTGCAACGCAATTATCGGGTCGCTGCCGGGCCAAACGCCCGCGGCGGTGAAATCGACCTGGTGATGCGGGACCGCGATGGCACGCTGGTGTTCGTCGAAGTCAGGTCCCGCAAGACCGCTGGCTTCGGCGGCGCCGCGGCGACGGTGGGCCTCACGAAGCAACGCAGCCTGGTGTATGCGGCGCGCTGCTTCCTGCGGGGCCATGCCACGCCGCCGGCCTGCCGTTTTGATGTCGTCGCGATCGAAGGCGATCACGTTGAGTGGCTGCAGGCGGCCTTTGATGCCCCCTCAAACTGAAGACCACCGGCGCCCCACCGTCGCACGGAACCTGTGCACCACATCGGCGTCTATCATCGATCGCCATGATTGAACAACGCATCCAGCAGCAGTTTTTTGACAGTGCCGACCTGATGTACGCGGCAGCTGACGTGCTCAGCAAGCCGATTGCCGACGCGGTCGACGCGGTGATGGGCTGCATCACCGCCGGCGGCAAGCTGATGGTCTGTGGCAACGGCGGCTCGGCCAGCGATGCCCAGCATTTTGCCGCCGAGTTCGTTGGCCGCTTCGAGCGGGAGCGGCCGGGCCTGGCGGCCTTGGCGCTGACCACCGACACCGCCATCCTGACCGCCATCGGCAACGACTACGACTTCAGCGCGATCTTCTCGAAGCAGGTGCAGGCGCTCGGCACGCCGGGTGATGTGCTGATTGCCATCAGCACCAGCGGCAACTCAGCGAACGTGCTGGCGGCGGTGCAGGCCGCCCACGCGAAAGACATGACGGTGATCGCGCTGACCGGCCGCGCTGGCGGCGATCTCGGCGCGTTGCTGATGGACACGGACGTGCACATCTGCGTGCCCCACGATCGCACCGCTCGCATCCAGGAGATTCATGGCCTGGCTTTGCACTGCCTGTGCGATGCGGTGGACCAACAGTTACTCGGAGAACAAGAGTGAATCGAATCTCGAAGCTTGCTGCCGCCGCATTGGCCGCAGTCACGGTGTCCACCAGCCTGACCGGCTGTTTCCCGCTGCTGCTGGGCGGCGCGATGGTTGGCGGCACGGTGGTCTACACCGATCGACGCACCTCGGGCACCCAGCTTGAAGACGAAGCGATCGAATTGAAGGCGTCGAACCGTCTGAGGAAGGAACTCGGCGAACGCGCTCGCGTCAGTGCCGTCAGCTACAACCGGTTGGTGCTGCTGACCGGCGAGGTCAGCGGCGAGGCCGACCGCGCGGTCGTTGCCCGGGTGGTGTCAGGCGTCGACAACGTGCGCTCGATCGTCAACGAGGTGACGGTGGTCAGTGCGCAGCCGACGAATACCCAAGGCACCGACGCCGTCATCACCGGCAAAGTCAAGGCCTCGCTGGTCGATTCGAAGGACATCTTCGCGCAGTCAGTGAAAGTCGTCACCGAGCGCGGCACGGTCTACCTGATGGGCCGCGTCACCGAGCGCGAGGCCAGTCGCGCCACCGAGATCTCCCGCGGCGTCAGCGGCGTCGGCAAGGTCGTGCGGGTCTTCGAGGTGATCTCCGAAGCCGAGTTGGCCAACATGCAAGCCCCAGCCCCACCGCCGCCCCGGCCCGAGCGCTGATGTCTTCGCCTCCACCCACCGGGGGCTGGAGGTGTTTCAGCGCAGGCGGGTGATCAGGCTCGAGGTGTCCCAGCGCTGCCCGCCGGCGGCCTGCACATCGGCATAGAACTGATCGACCAGAGCGGTGACCGGCAGCCGGGCGCCGTTGCGGTGGGCCTCGTCCAGCACCAAGCCGAGGTCCTTGCGCATCCAGTCGACGGCGAAGCCGAAATCGAACTGGCCCTCGACCATCGTCGGGCCGCGCTGGTCCATCTGCCAGCTCTGCGCGGCGCCCTTGCCGATCACGCCCAGCACGGCCTTCATGTCGAGGCCGGCCATTTCGCCGAAGGCGATCGCTTCGGCCAGCCCCTGCACAAGCCCGGCAATCGCGATCTGATTGACCATCTTCGCCAGCTGGCCGGCGCCACTGTCGCCGAGCAGGGTCATCGCTTTTGAGTACGCCAACGCGACCGGTTGCGCATGTGCAAACGCCGCAGCATCGCCACCGCACATCACCGTCAGGGCTCCATTGACCGCGCCGAGGTTGCCACCGGACACCGGCGCATCGATGAAGCGCAGGCCGAGCGGCAGCGCGGCGGCGCTGAGCTCACGCGCCACCGCGGCCGAGGTGGTGGTGTGATCGACGAACACGGCGCCGGGCGCCATGCCGGCAAAAGCGCCGTGCTCGCCTTGCACCACCGAGCGCAGGTCGTCGTCGTTGCCGACGCAGGCGAACACCAGCGTTGCGCCGCTCACCGCCTCGCGCGGCGTCGAGGCGGCCATCGCATTGAAGGCGCCGTGCTCACCGACCCACGCATCGGCCTTGGCCCGCGTGCGGTTGTAAACGGTGACCTGGTGCCCGGCGCGGGCCAGGTGGCCGGCCATCGGGTGGCCCATCACGCCAAGGCCGAGGAAGGCAACGCGCTCGGGGGCGAGCGTTTCATAGGTTCGCGTGTTCATTGAATATGCCTGCGGCCCACAGTGAAACAACGAGTGCCCCGATCAAGCAACGCCCAAGGCAACGGCTACGCCGGGCCGATGGGTGGCGCCCCTTGGGGGCAGGAGCGCAGCGACTGGGGGGCTCAGACTATGGTCATGTGCTCGGTGCCGGCCGCCAGATCGGTGTTGCGCGCGCGCTGGCTGTTCAGCTTGATCTGCAGCCGCAGGTCGTTGACCGAATCGGCGTTGCGGATGGCGTCTTCATAGGTCACCGAACGCGCTTCGTACAAATCAAACAGGCTCTGGTCGAAGGTCTGCATGCCCTGCTCTCGCGAGCGCTTCATGATTTCCTTGATCTCGGCGACTTCGCCTTTGAAGATCAGGTCGGAGATCAGCGGCGAATTGAGCATCACCTCGACCGCGGCGACCCGGCCCTTGCCTTCTTCGCGCGGCAGCAGGCGCTGCGAGACCAGCCCCTTCAAGTTCAGCGACAAATCCATCAGCAACTGCGCGCGCCGCTCTTCGGGGAAGAAGTTGATGATCCGGTCCAGCGCCTGGTTGGCGCTGTTGGCATGCAGCGTGGCCATGCACAGGTGGCCGGTTTCGGCGAAGGCGACGGCGTGTTCCATCGTCTCGCGGTCGCGGATCTCGCCCATCAGGATGACGTCGGGCGCTTGCCGCAGCGTGTTCTTCAGCGCGGCCTCCCAGCCTTCGGTGTCGATGCCGACCTCGCGCTGGGTGACGATGCAGTTCTTGTGCGGGTGCACGAATTCGACCGGGTCTTCGATGGTGATGATGTGGCCGTACGAGTTCTCGTTGCGGTAGTCCACCATCGCGGCCAGCGAGGTGCTCTTGCCCGAGCCGGTGGCGCCGACGAAGATCACCAGGCCGCGCTTGGTCATCGCGATGTCCTTGAGCACTTTCGGCAGGTTCAGCGCGTCGATGGTCGGCAGCGTTTGCGGGATGGTCCGCATCACCATGCCGACGTGGCCCTGCTGCACGAAGGCGTTGACGCGGAAGCGCCCGATGCCCTGCGGCGAGATCGCGAAATTGCATTCCTTCGTGCGCTCGAACTCGCCGGATTGCTTGTCGTTCATCACCGCGCGCGCCAGCGCCATCGTGTGCTGACCGGTCAGTGGCTGCGGCGACACCTTCGTGACCTTGCCATCGACCTTGATCGCCGGTGGGAAGTCGGAGGTCAGGAACAGGTCGGAGCCGCCGCGCGACACCATCAGGCGCAGCAGGTCGTTGACGAATTTCGAGGCCTGATCGCGTTCCATGAGGGGTCCTTAGAGAAACAGGCGGGCAGCGACTGAGGGGGCGTCAATCATCCCGGGAAGTTTTCCGGGAATTTCGCTTTGGCACGGGCTTCGGCCGGTGCCACCACGTTGCGTCGCACCAGGTCGGCGAGGTTCTGGTCCAGCGTCTGCATGCCGACGCTGTTGCCGGTCTGGATGGCCGAATACATCTGCGCGATCTTGCTCTCGCGGATCAGGTTGCGGATGGCCGCGGTGCCCAGCATGATCTCGTGAGCGGCGACGCGGCCGCTGCCGTCTTTCGTCTTGCACAGCGTTTGCGAGATCACACCGATCAGCGATTCGGACAGCATCGCACGCACCATTTCCTTCTCGGCCGCCGGGAACACATCGACGATCCGGTCAACGGTCTTGGCGGCACTCGACGTGTGCAGCGTGCCGAACACCAGGTGGCCGGTTTCAGCGGCGGTCAGCGCCAGCCGGATGGTTTCGAGATCGCGCATTTCGCCGACCAGGATCGCGTCCGGGTCTTCGCGCAACGCCGAGCGCAGCGCATTGTTGAAGCTCAGCGTGTGCGGGCCGACCTCGCGTTGATTGATCAAACATTTTTTTGATTCATGGACGAATTCAATCGGGTCTTCCACCGTCAGCACGTGGCCGTACTCGTTTTCGTTCAGGTGGTTGACCATGGCCGCCAGCGTGGTCGATTTGCCGGAGCCGGTCGGGCCGGTCACCAGCACCATGCCGCGCGGCTTCAAGGCCAACTCGGCAAAGATCTTCGGCGTGTTCAGTTGTTCCAGCGTCAGGATCTTCGACGGAATGGTGCGGAACACCGCACCGGCGCCGCGGTTGTGGTTGAAGGCGTTGACGCGGAACCGCGCCAGGCCTTGGATCTCGAACGAGAAGTCGCACTCCAGCACTTCCTCGTAGGCCTTGCGCTGCGAGTCGTTCATGATGTCGTAGACCATCGCGTGCACGTCCTTGTGCTCTAGCGGGTCCACGTTGATTCGGCGCACATCGCCGTTGACCCGGATCATCGGCGGCAGGCCGGATGACAGGTGCAAGTCGGAAGCCTTGTTCTTGACCGAAAACGCCAGCAGTTGGGTGATGTCCATGGGGCTCGCTTGAAGGCGGTGTCTACAGGCAGGGTGTGCCACAGCAACCGTAGGCTGCGGTGATGCTGTTATCGGCAGATACTGACAAAGATTATGGCGACGATCGCTGAGAACATACAGGAAGTGCACCAGCGCATCGCTGCAGCCTGCGCGCTGGCCCGGCGGCCCGCGCACAGCGTCACCTTGCTTGCAGTGGGCAAGACGTTTCCGGCCGACGCCGTGCGGGCGGCCTTCGACGCTGGCGAACGCAGCTTCGGCGAAAACTATGTGCAAGAGGCGATCGACAAGATCGCCGCACTGGCCGACCTGCGCGAGCGTGTCCAGTGGCACCTGATCGGCCCGCTGCAGAGCAACAAGACGCGCGCGGTGGCCGAGGCCTTCGACTGGGTGCACACCGTCGACCGGCTGAAGATCGCCCAGCGCCTGAGCGAGCAGCGCCCGGCCGGGCTGCCGCCGCTGCAGCTGTGCCTGCAGGTCAACATCAGTGGTGAGGGCAGCAAAAGTGGCCTGGCCGTTGACGAGGTGCCTGCTGTGGCGCGGGCGGTGGCGGCGCTGCCACGGGTCCGGCTGCGTGGCCTGATGGCGGTGCCCGCCCCGGCAGGCGATCCTGCCGCGCAACGCGTGCCGCACGCCCGACTGCGTGAACTGCTGGCCGGATTGCAGCGCGACGGCCTCGACGTCGACACCCTGTCCATGGGCATGACCGCCGACCTGGAGGCCGCGATTGCCGAGGGTGCCACGATCGTGCGCGTCGGCACCGCGATCTTCGGCGCGCGCTGACGACACACCCGCCGATCCGCCCGGGAGCTTGCGATGCCCACCTTGTCACCCCCCTTCGCTGCTGCGCCCGAACGCGCCCGCCTGCCGCACCCGGCTCGCGCCGAGCTCGACGTGCTGACTCGCCTCGCCCCGACAGTGCAGACAATGCTGGATTGGCCTCGCGTCATCGAAAAGGCGCGGCCCTGGGTGCAGGCGGTGCGCGACCAGCCGGCCCCGTTCTGGGCGCTGGAGTCGCTGCTGCGGGAGTACCCGATTTCCAGCGCCGAAGGGCTGGCGCTGATGCGGCTGGCCGAAGCGCTGCTGCGCGTGCCCGACACCGAGACCGCCATCGCGCTCGCCGCAGACCAGCTCGGTCACGCTGACTTCAGCGACCACCACGGCGCACATCACCCCTTGCTGGCCGGCTTGTCGGCGCAGGCGATCGCGCTGGCTAAGAATTTCCTGCCGAGCGATGCGGAGTCTGGTGCCACCGGGCTGATCCAGCGGCTGGGCGCTCAGGCGGTGGTCGCCGCCACGGTGCGGGCGATCCAGCTGCTCGGCCGCCAGTTCGTGCTCGGTCGTTCGATCGAAGAGGCGCTGCGTGAGGCCGATGAAGAGCGGCGCCACTCCGATGCGGCCGGCGCCTCGGCCGCACTCTGCTTCAGCTGCGACATGCTGGGCGAAGGCGCGCGCACCGAAGACGATGCGCAGCACTGCCTGGCGTCATACCAGCACGCGATCGACGCCATCGTGCAGCGGGGCTCGGCGCGCGGGCCTGAGGCGTCCGACGGCATCTCGATCAAGCTCAGCGCCCTGTTCAGCCGCTATGAAGCCGCGCAGCGCGAGCGCGTGTTTGCCGAGCTGCTGCCCCGGGTCTGGACGCTGGTCGAGCAGGCCGCGCGGGCCGACATCAACCTGACCATCGATGCCGAGGAAAGCGATCGGCTCGAACTGTCGCTGGACGTGTTCGAGGCGCTGGCGGCGCGCGTGGCCTTGCATTGGCCGGGCTGGCGCGGCTTCGGTCTGGCGATCCAGGCCTATCAGACCCGCGCGCTCGACGTGGTCGATGAAGTCGCGCGCATCGCCCGCACCCACCGCCTGCGGTTCATGGTGCGGCTGGTCAAGGGGGCGTACTGGGACGGCGAGATCAAGCGTGCGCAGGAGCTGGGTCTGGCGGGCTACCCGGTCTGCACCCACAAGCAGCACACCGACCTGTCCTACCTCGCCTGTGCCCGCGCGCTGATCGGCCATGCCGATGTGATCTACCCGCAGTTCGCCACCCACAACGCCGGCACGATCGCGGCCATTGCGCAGATGGCGCAGGGGTCAGGCGCGCACTACGAGCTGCAACGTCTGCACGGCATGGGGAGCGGTGTTTACAGAGAAGTGATGCAAGGTGCGGCTGTCCCGGTGCGGGTGTATGCGCCGGTCGGCGAACACCGCGATCTGCTGGCCTACCTGGTGCGGCGGCTGCTGGAGAACGGGGCCAACTCGTCGTTCGTGCATCAGCTGGCCGACGAATCGATCGCCATTGATCAGCTGCTCGCGTCGCCGCTGGAGCTGTTGACCGAGCCGGGCTTGCCGTTGCCGGAGTCGATGTTCGGTTGGC
>JANMXL010000106.1:0-9948 GCA_031380885.1 Burkholderiales bacterium
TGTTCGCGATCATCTCGGGCTTCGATGCGGCCTACAGCGCCTACAACGGCTTCCAGTCGGCGATCGAGCGCTACTGGACGCTGAAGCTCCTGGAACAAGAGGGCATCACCGAGCTCGATGCAGCGGTGATGAAGGACGGCCTGGTGCGCGCTGACACCCTGCCGCTGGTCTTTCGCGCGCTCGGTGCCGATTCGCTGCCGCGCAACGCCCGGGTGCGGGTGCGCCTCACCGGCTGCGACCTGCTGACGCTGGACCTGCATGCGAACGTGATCGCCCGCATCGACGACCCGGCGACCACCTCAGATGACGCGCCGGAGGTCGACGACCCGGCCGATGGCAGCACCGACAGCGCCGGCCCGCTGACGCTGGCGATCGACATGCAGGACGCCGCGGTCGACGGCGCGGCCGTCGCGGTAGCGGAATCGTCCTGAGCCGCTGCGGGCGCGACCCACGCGATGCTGGTCAAGCTGTCGGCCCTGCAGATCGCGCTGATCGTCTCGGCGGCGGTGCATGCAGTGCTGTTGTCGGTGCGCTTCGTGGCGCCTGAGAGCTTCAACCGGATCTTCGAGGACACGCCGCTGGAGGTGGTGCTGGTCAACGCCCGCTCCAGCGTGGCGCCTGACCGGGCGCAGGTGATCGCGCAGGCGACGCTCGCTGGCGGCGGCGAGGCCGATCGCGGCCGCGCGACCTCGCCATTGCTGCCGTCGCCACAGCCCGAGGTCGGCGACGCGCAGGATGAGTCGCGCAAGCAGATCGAGCAGCTGCAGGAAACCCAGCAGCAGCTGCTGACCCAGGTGCGGCGGGAGCTGGCGGCCCTGCCCGAACCCCGAGACCGCGCCGACGAGGGCTCGCCCGAGGAGCGCGCGCAGGAAGAGCGACGGCGCCGACTGGTGCAGTTGCTGGCCGAGATCGAGAAGCGCGTCAACGAGGCGAACGCCCGGCCGAAAAAGCGCTACATCAGCCCAGCGACCAAGGAAGCGGCGTACGCGCAGTACTACGACCAGCTGCGCCGCAAGATCGAAGAGCGCGGCACCCGTAACTTCCCCGAGCAGGGCGGCCAGAAGCTGTACGGCGAGCTGACGATGAACGTGACGATCGATGCCGCTGGCAATGTGGTGGAAACCGAGATCGTGCGCGCCTCGACCTCGCGCGTGCTCGACCGGCAGGCGCTGGCAATCGTCCAGGCCGCCGCGCCGTTCGGCCCGTTCAACGCGAAGATGCGCGCGCAGGCCGATCAGCTGGTCGTCACCTCGCGCTTCCGCTTCACCCGCGAGGACGGCCTGGAAACCACGCCGCTCGGGCCGGCGCGATGAGTACCGCCACGCCGCTGTCCCTCGACCCGCTGGCCCTGGACCATTACCTGGTCGCCGGGAACCCCGTTGCGCACAGCCAGTCGCCGTTCATCCACGCGACGTTTGCGCAGGCCACCGGGCAGACGCTGCGCTACGGCCGCCTGCTGTGTCCGGTCGATGACCAGGGCGGATTCGCCCGGCGGGTGCGCGCCTTCGCCGATTCCACCGGCGGCGAGATCGGCGAATTCGACGCGGTGCCCGCAGGCCCCTTCAGTGGGCCGGCGCGCGGCTGCAACATCACCGTGCCGTTCAAGTTCGAGGCCTTTGCGCTCGCTGCGCGGCACACCGAGCGCGCCCGGTTGGCGCAGGCGGCGAACGTGCTGAGTTTCGAGCCGACAGCCCACGGCGGCTGGCTGGCCGACAACACCGACGGCGCCGGCCTGGTGCGCGACATCGAACACAACGCGGCCGTGCCGCTGGCCGGGCGGCGTGTGCTGCTGATCGGTGCCGGCGGCGCCGCGGCCGGTGCGCTCGGGCCGTTGATCGCCGCGGGGCCGGCCGCGCTGGTGCTGTGCAATCGCACGCAGGACAAGGCGCAGGCACTGGCTGCCAGACACGCCGATTGGGCCGCGGCGCACGGTGTCGCATTGAGCGTCGCGCCGCTGCGGCAACCGGGCATCGGCTTCGATGTCGTCATCAACGCCAGTGCGAGCAGCCTGCAGGCCAGCGCGACGCCGGTGCCATCCAGCGTGCTTCGCTCGGGCACCTTGGCACTCGACATGATGTATGGCGCTGCGGCCCGCCCTTACCTCGCCTGGGCCGCATCGCATGGCGCCCACGGACGCGACGGGCTGGGCATGCTGGTCGAGCAGGCGGCCGAAGCCTTCTTCGTCTGGCGCGGGCTGCGGCCCGACACCGCACCGGTGCTCGCGGCTCTGCAGCAACGGCTGGCGACTGCATCGTCCGCCAAGGCAGCGTCATGAAGCGCGGACCGTCGTCGCTGCTGCGCTTCATCGTGATGCTGGCGGTGTGCACGCTGGCGCTGCAGCTAGTGTTCGCAGCGCGCATCGCGATGATGCGGTTCGTCGACCCGCAATCGACCAGCTTCCAGCGCTCCGAAATCTGGCGGCTGCTGGTCGATAAGCACAGCATCGCCTGGAGCCAGCAGTGGGTCGCCGGCACGCAGATGTCACCGAATCTGAAGCGCGCGGTGATCGCCTCCGAAGACGCCGGGTTTGCCGACCACAGCGGCGTCGAATGGGACGCGCTGGAAAAGGCCTGGGAGCGCAACCAGAAGGCCGAAGCGCGGGTCGCCAAGATCAACGAGCGCGTCGAGCGGCAGGCCGCGAAGCCCAACGCAGCGCCGCTGACCAAACCGCTGGTTGAACCCAAGGTCGTCGGCGGCTCGACCATCACTCAGCAGCTGGCGAAAAACCTGTTCCTGGCGGGGGAACGCAGCCTGCCGCGCAAGGCGCAGGAGTTCATCATCGCCTTCATGCTGGAGGCGATGTTGAATAAAAGCCGCATCCTGGAGATCTACCTGAACAGCGTCGAATGGGGCGAAGGCTTGTTCGGCGCCGAGGCGGCGGCGCACCATTACTTTCATGTGCCGGCTGCGCAGCTGTCCTCGATAGCAGCCGCGCGGCTGGCGGTGATGCTGCCGGCGCCGAAGCGCTTCGAGAAGCGGCCCGATTCGGCCTACGTCGCCTCGCGGGCCGGCACGGTGGCCGCGCGCATGGGTGCGGTCGAAGTGCCTTGAACGGAATCTGCACGCCATGTCTTCTGCACTGACGGCCGAGATCGCCGCCACCGCCGCGCGGCTGGTGGTCGAGGAAGGCATGGAATACGGCCCGGCCAAGCGGCGCGCCGCGCGCGCGCTGGGCAAGCGAAGCCCACGCTCGGCCGAGATGCCCGACAACACAGCGGTCGAAGACGAGGTGCGCGCCTACCTGGCCTTGTTTTGCGCCGACAGCCAGCCGGCCGAGCTGGCGGCGCTGCGTGAGGTGGCGGCGCACTGGATGGCGCGGCTGGCCGAATTCCGACCCCATTTGACCGGCGCCGTCTGGCGTGGCACCGCCACACGGTTGTCCAGCGTGCACCTGCAGCTGTTCTGCGACGACCCGAAAGGCGCCGAAATCTCGATGCTGAACCAGGGCATCGATTTCGACATCGGCAGCATCAACGGCCCGCGCGGTCTGCCGGTCGATCTGCTCAGCGTCAGCAGCACCAGCCGCGCCCTGGGCGAGGCGGTGACGGTGTTCCTGACGGTGCTTGACCACGACGACCTGCGCGGCGGGCTCAAGCCCGATGCCAGCGGACAAACCCAGCGCGGCGATCTGACGGCGCTGCGCCGCTTGATGGAAGCTTCGACATGAATCGACGTGCATGGGTGCTGGGTGGGGCGGCGATCGCGGCCGGCGCCGCGGGTGCGGGCCTGTCCTGGCACAAGACCCGGCTGACCGGCGACGGCGGCACCCGGCTCGGCGCTGATTTCTGGTCGCAGCGCTTCGAGCGACCTGAAGGGGGCGAACTGGCGCTGGACAGCCTGCGCGGCGCCCCGCTGCTGCTGAACTTTTGGGCCACCTGGTGCCCGCCGTGCATCAAGGAAATGCCGCTGCTCGACAGCTTCTATCGTCAGCAGCAGGGCGCGGGCTGGCAGGTGCTGGGACTGGCGATCGACAGCCCGACACCGGTGCGGGAATTCCTGGCGAGGCGGCCAGTGGGTTTTCCGATCGGGTTGGCAGGACTGGCGGGCACCGACCTGAGCCGCACACTCGGCAACGCCGATGGCTCGCTGCCGTTCACCGTGGTGGTGGGCCGGGAGGGCCGGGTCATCGACCGCAAACTGGGCGCGCTGAAGGAGGCCGACCTGGCGCGATGGGCCGCAGCAGGCCGCGCTTGACCGCATCGGCATTCAAAAACAGCCCATCTTTGGATCGACACGTCAAATTTGTTCAAACGCACGCCTACGGCCTTCAACTAGCGTAAAGTCCGCCCGCTGCGTCACTGCGACCAGGTTCTTCGGAAACCTGCAGACCCCCCTCCATGCAAATCCTCGTGCTCCACGGTCCCAACCTGAATTTGTTGGGCACGCGTGAACCCGACGTCTACGGCACGCTCACTTTGGCGCAGATCGATGCAGATCTGCACCAAACGGCGCTGGATGCCGGATCGACGCTGCAGTCATTCCAAAGCAACCACGAAGGCGCGTTGATCGACCGGGTGCAGTCCGCCCGCGACGACGGCACGCAGTTCATCATCATCAACCCGGCCGCGCTGACCCACACCAGCGTGGGTCTGCGCGACGCGCTGGCGGCGGTAGCGATCCCTTTCATCGAAGTGCATTTGTCGAACATCCACCAGCGTGAAGCGTTTCGCCACCATTCCTATTTCTCGGCCTTGGCCGTCGGTGTGATCTGCGGGCTCGGTGCCGACGGCTACCGGCTGGCACTCACCCACGCTCTGAAGCACTGAGCCGGGCGCCGTCGCGGGACGAAGCCCGCTTCGCCCGCACGGCCCCATCGCTTTGTTGACCCAGACACCCCCAGTCCCCCGTTGGAGCCCTCCCCCATGGACCTGCGCAAACTGAAGACACTGATCGATCTGGTGTCCGAATCGAACATCTCCGAACTTGAAATCACCGAAGCCGATGGCAAGGTGCGCATCGTCAAGGCCGACCCGCACGCCACCGCACCGAGTTATTTGGTCACGCCGCCAGCCGTCCGCCCGGTGGCCGATGTGGCGCCGCCACCGGCACCGATCGCGACTGAAGTCGTCGCGGCCGGCCACACCGTCAAGTCACCGATGGTCGGCACCTTCTACCGCTCGTCCAGCCCCGGCGGCAAGCCGCTGGTCGACATCGGCTCCGAGGTCAAGGAAGGCGAGGCGATCTGCATCATCGAGGCGATGAAGATCATGAACGAGATCGAGGCCGACCACTCCGGCCGGATCACCCGCATCCTGTGCGAGAACGGCCAGGCGGTGGAATACGGGCAGCCCTTGTTCATCGTTGAATGAGCCGGGGGATTTGATGTTCAAGAAAATACTGATCGCTAACAGGGGCGACCACGCCACAGGCGTGGCGGCGCAGCCAAATGGCACGACGGGCGCAGCCCGTCAGGGCGATTGAGCCGAGGCACCATGTTCAAAAAAATACTCATTGCCAATCGAGGCGAAATCGCCCTGCGGATCCAACGCGCCTGCCGGGAGCTCGGCATCCAGTCGGTTGTCGTCTACTCCGAGGCCGACCGCGACGCGAAATACGTGAAGCTCGCTGACGAGGCGGTGTGCATCGGCCCGGCCGCGTCGAGCCTGAGCTACCTGAACATGCCGGCGATCATCTCGACCGCCGAGGTGACCGACGCCGAGGCCATCCACCCCGGCTACGGCTTCCTGTCCGAGAACGCCGACTTCGCCGAGCGCGTCGAGCGCAGTGGCTTCACCTTCATCGGCCCGACCCCGGAGTGCATCCGGTTGATGGGCGACAAGGTGTCGGCCAAGCAGGCGATGATCAAATCGGGCGTGCCGTGCGTGCCCGGCGGCGAAGGTGCGCTGGGCGACGACCCGCGCGAGATCGTGAAAACGGCGCGCGCCATCGGCTACCCGGTCATCATCAAGGCCGCTGGCGGCGGTGGCGGACGCGGCATGCGGGTGGTGCACACCGAAGCCGCGCTGATCCATGCGGTGCAGACCACGCGCACCGAGGCGGGTGCCGCTTTCGGCAACCCCTCGGTGTACATGGAAAAGTTCCTGGAGAACCCCCGCCACATCGAGATCCAGGTGCTGGCCGACCAGCACCGCAATGCGGTGTGGCTGGGCGACCGCGACTGCTCGATGCAGCGCCGCCACCAGAAGATCATCGAAGAAGCGCCGGCCCCCGGCATCCCGCGCCGCGTGATCGAGCGCATCGGCGAGCGCTGCGCCGCCGCATGCAAGAAGATCGGCTACCGCGGCGCCGGCACCTTCGAGTTCCTGTACGAGAACGGCGAGTTCTTCTTCATCGAGATGAACACCCGCGTGCAGGTCGAACACCCGGTGACCGAGCTGGTGACCGGCATCGACATCGTGCAGATGCAGATCAAGGTCGCGGCGATGGAAAAGCTGCCGTTCACGCAGCGCCAGATCGAATGCCGCGGCCATTCGATCGAGTGCCGCATCAATGCCGAAGACCCGTACAAGTTCACGCCGTCCCCGGGCCGCATCACCACCT
The DNA here is from genome assembly GCA_031380885.1 of Burkholderiales bacterium. Taxonomy (GTDB): domain Bacteria; phylum Pseudomonadota; class Gammaproteobacteria; order Burkholderiales; family Burkholderiaceae_C; genus PBB1. The sequence goes on from JANMXL010000106.1 coordinate 6,502, forward strand.
GGCACCCGCCGGGCGGGCCCGGCGTGCGGGTCGATTCACATGCGTACACCAACTACTACGTGCCGCCGAACTACGACTCGATGATCGGCAAGATCATCGTGCACGGTGACACCCGCAACCAGGCGCTGGCGCGCATGCGCATCGCGCTGTCGGAGACCGTGATTGAAGGCATCTCGACCAACATCCCTTTGCACCGCGAGCTGATGGCCGATGCGAAGTTCATCGAGGGCGGCACCAACATCCACTACCTCGAAGGGTGGATGAGCGAGCGCAAGCAGCGATGAGCGCAGCGGACTGACATGGTCGAGCTGCTGTTGTTGTGCCCGCAGGACGAGGCGGAAGCGGTGTCCGATGCGCTGATGGACGAGCTGGGCGCGCTGTCGGTGTCGGTGGAAGACGCCGATGCGAACACCGATGCCGAGCGCGCGCTGTTCGGCGAGCCGGGCATGCCGGCTCCGCGCGGCGGCTGGGACCGCTCCATCGTCAAAGCACTGTTCAATGACGAGGCCGCGGCGCAGGATGCAAGCGACACGCTGCTGGCGCAGGATTGGGCGGCGGCGGTGCAGTTGCAGTCCCTCACCGAACTGGTCGATCAGGACTGGGTGCGTCTGACGCAATCGCAGTTCACCCCCGTGCCGGTGACGCCGACCTTCTGGGTCGTGCCAAGCTGGCACGAGGCGCCGGCCGAAGCGCTGAAGGTGATCCGGCTCGACCCCGGCATGGCGTTTGGCACCGGCACCCACCCGACGACGCGGATGTGTTTGCGCTGGATCGCGAACCAGACAGCAAAACGCGCCGCGCACTGGTCGCGCGTGCTCGACTACGGCTGTGGCTCGGGCATCCTCGCGATCGGCGCGGCGCTGCATGGCGCGGTGGGCGTCGACGCAGTCGACATCGACCCAGCCGCGGTGCAGGCCACCGAAGACAACGCGCAAGCCAACGGCGTCGGCCTGCAGGTCGGCCTGCCCGAGCTCGCCAACGGGCGCTATCCGCTGGTGCTGGCCAACATCCTCGCCACGCCGCTGAAACTGCTGGCGCCGCTGCTGTGCGGCCATGTGCAAGCCGGTGGTGACTTGGTGCTGGCCGGCATCCTCGAGCGGCAGGCCGACGAGCTGGTCGAGGCGTATGCGCCCTGGCTGACGCTTGCGGTCAGCGACGCAGAAGACGGCTGGATCCTGATGACCGCGCAGCGGTCGGCCTGAGGCGGCTGTCAGCAGCCTGCGTGGCATCATTCCGCGATGAATCTGGCCACCCGTTGCACCGCTTGCGGCACCATGTTCCGGGTGGTCCAGGACCAGCTCAAGGTGTCCGACGGCTGGGTGCGCTGCGGTCGTTGTCAAGCGGTGTTCAACGCGCAGGAAAGCCTGTTCGACCTCGAACACGACACGCCGCCGCCGTGGCAGGCACCGCCCGAGATCGCCGATGCGGGCCTTGTCTCGGAGCCCGCCGACAACGACCTCGTTGCCACCGCATCGTCCGCCCCCGAGGGTGCCTGCGACACGCCAACATCGCAGGCGCCGGACGCTGAGCCCCAGAGCTGGGCAGCGATCGACCCGCCGATGCCGATGCCGGAGCCGGAGCCGACCGCAGAGCCCACCGATGCCGAGGCCGTTGCGCCGACCCCTCTCGACGACACGGCGCCCGAAGTCACACCCGGCTTCCTGCAGCAAGCCCAGCGCAACGAACGCTGGCAGCAGCCGCCGGTACGCCGCATGCTGTGGGCCCTGACGGCGGTGTCAGCCCTGCTGCTCGGCGCGCAGGTGATTCACCATTTCCGACAGGTCATCGCGGCGCAGCATCCGGGCGCCCTGCCCTGGCTACAGGGGTTTTGTGTGGTCGCACGCTGCCGCATCGATACGCTGCGGCGCATCGCCGATGTGAGCATCGAGAGCACCGCGCTGAGCCAGAGCCAAGGCCCGGCGCCCACACCGGACGACGCCGCATCAGCGCCCGACAGCGACGCGCACATCCTGCGGCTGGCCCTCACCTTGCGCAACCGTGGCGAATGGGCCATCGCAATGCCCTCGGTCGACTTGAGCCTGACCGGCTCCGATGGCGAACTGGTCGCACGGCGATCCCTGTCACCGCTCGACTTCGGTGTCGGCGACCCGCGACTGGTCCCCGGGCTGGACACGCCGTTGTCGCTGCGCTTTCGAGTCGTCGGCGGTCGCGTCAGCGGCTACACCGTCGAGGTCTTCTACCCCTGATCGAGCGGCCGTTCTGACGACTTTCTTTGCGACTTTCTTTGCCGCTTTCTTTGCCGATTTCCTTGCGGCTCTCCATGCGCCGATCCACCACCGTCCCTGTCTCCTTGGAGCACCTATGCCTGCCTTGATCTGCGGCTCTCTCGCCTTCGACACCATCACCACCTTCCCCGGCCGCTTCGCCGAGCAGATCCTGCCCGAGCAGGTGCACATCCTGAATGTGTCCTTCCTCGTGCCGACCTTGCGCCGCGAGTTCGGCGGCTGCGCTGGCAACATCGCCTACACGCTCGCTCAGCTCGGCGGCGAGCCGCTGGTGCTGGCGGCACTCGGCAGCGACGGCGGCGAATACCTGCAGCGCCTGCAGTCCTGGGGCGCCAGCACCGAGCACGTCGCCAGCATCGGCGACAGCTTCACCGCGCAGGCAATCATCATCACCGACAGCAGCAACAACCAGATCACCGCGTTCCATCCCGGTGCGATGCAGTCGGCGCAGCAAACGCCGGTGCCGGTGCGCGACGACATCCGCATCGCCATCGTCGCGCCCGACGGCCGCGACGCGATGCTTGAGCACGCCACGCAGCTGGCAGCAGCGGGCATCCCGTTCGTCTTCGATCCGGGTCAAGGCCTGCCGATGTTCGATGGCACCGAGCTCAAGCGCTTCGTGTCGCAGGCCCGCTGGGTGGCCGTCAACGACTACGAAGCCCGCATGCTGTGCGATCGCACCGGCGAGAGCCTCGAATCGCTGTCGACCTCACACCTTGCTGGCGTCGTCGTCACGCTGGGCGCCGACGGTTGCGATGTGTGGGAACAAGGCCAGCGCACGCACGTGGCGGGCGTCTCAGCGAGCGAGGTGGTCGATCCCACAGGGTGTGGCGATGCCTTCCGTGGCGCGCTGCTGTACGGGCTGGAGCGAGGCTGGCCCTTGCGCCGCTGCGTCGAGTTGGGCAACCGCATCGGCGCCTTGAAGATCGCCTGTCGGGGTGGGCAAAACCACCTCATCGATCGGACATCGCTCGAGCTTTGAGCGACCCGGCATGCCCTTTCGGACATAAAAAAACCCGGCCGAAGCCGGGTTGATGTGACGCCGAAAGCCCGCAGGGTGCGGGCTTTCGCGTCAGGGCTTGGTGCCTGTCGGAAACGGCCACGCAGCCTGGGGGCTGAGTGAGGTTTTCGCAGCGGGAGCGGCCGGTTTGGCCGCCGCAGGGGCTGGGGTAGCGGGTGCCTTTTTCGCAGCAGCCTTCTT
>JANMXL010000136.1:0-12756 GCA_031380885.1 Burkholderiales bacterium
GGCCAGCAAGCGCTGCGCCTTGCCGAAGCTGTAGCCCATCAGCAGGCTGGCGCGACCGGCCTCGGCGTTGGCACTCCACCAGGCGTTGATGTCGGCGTAGACCTCGCGCTGCGGCCGCCAGCGGTAGACCGGCAGGCCGAAGGTGCTCTCGGTGATGAAGCAGTCGCAGCGCACCGGCTCGAACGGCTCGCAGGTCAGGTTGTGGTCGTCGGGCTCGCCGCTGACGAAATAGTCGCCCGACGCCACCCAGACCCGCCCGCCATGCTCAACGCGCACCTGCGACGAGCCCAGCACATGCCCGGCCGGGTGCAGGCTGAGGCGCACGCCGTGGTGCTCGACGACTTCGCCATAAGCGAGCGGCTGCAAAGTGATGGCGCCGAGCCGCGAGCGCAGCACGCCTTCGGATCGCGCCGATGCGAGGTAGTGCCCATGCCCGGTGCGCGCATGGTCGGCGTGCGCATGGGTGATGACGGCGCGATCGACAGGCCGCCACGGGTCGATGTAGAAATCGCCCGCCGGGCAGTAGAGGCCAGCAGGGCGTTCGATGATCAGATCGGTGTCGGCAACAGCCATGTCCACGAGACTAGATCAGTAGCGCCCCGTGGCCCCCGCGACCCGCAAATACACGTACGACACCCAGGCCACCACGCCGCGGCGCAGCGCGCCCAGCATGCCGGGGCGGTACTTTTGGGCCGGGTCGATTTCTGCCGACACCGCGATTGCGGCATCGAACTGCGCTGACAGCTCGGCGTTGAACGCCGCGTCGCGCACGATGACGTTGGCCTCGAGGTTCAGCAGCAGCGACAGCGGGTCGATGTTCGAGCTGCCAACCGTCGCCCAGTCGTCGTCGACGAGCGCGATCTTGGCGTGCAGGTAGGCCGGGGTGTACTCGAAGATGCGCACGCCCTGCCCCAGCAGCTCGTCGTAGAGCGCGCGGGCAGCCAGGCCCGCGATGCGGAAGTCGAGCTTGCCTTGCAGCAGCAGCCGCACGTGCACGCCACGCTTGGCGGCATGGCGCAAGGCGCGGCGGAACAGGCGGCCGGGGTAGAAGTACGGCGAGATCAGATCGACCCGTGTGCGGGCGCTGCGGATCGCATCGATGTAGGCGCGCTCGATGGTGCGGCGCTGGCGCACGTTGTCGCGCAGCACGAAGGCGGCATGCATTGGCGCCAGGTCGCCAGGCGTCGCCTGCATGCCGCGTTGACCATTCAGCCGCAGCCGCTTGATCAGCCGCCGCACGCGGGCCAGCGGCTCGGCACCGCGCACGATGGCCAGCGCTTCGTCCTTGAAGGTGCGGCCCAGGTGCGCACGCGACCACACCGCGATCGCCGCCTGATGGATCGGCCCGGCGATCGGGCCGCTCACCTGCACCGCGAAATCGAGGCGAGGCGCATCGCTCCAGCCGTGGTTCAGGTCAAAGCGGTCGTCCATCAGGTTGATGCCGCCGACGAAGCCGACCTCGGCATCGACCACGCAGAGCTTCAGGTGCAGGCGCCGCAACTGCCCCGGCTGCAGCCAGTTCCACCAACGATCGATCGGTCGGTACACCGCGACTTGCACATCGCCGTCGCACAGGCGACGCTGCAACGCGCTGACGCCGCCCAGCGTGCCGAATCCGTCGATCACCACCTGCACCTGCACACCCCGTTGCGCGGCCCGGATCAGTGCCGCAGCGACACGGTCGGCGGCCGGGTCGTCGTGAAAGATGTAGCTCGCCACGCAGATCTCATGGCGGGCGGCATCGATGGCTTCGACCATCGCCGGAAACAGCGCGTCGCCGCCCCGCAGCAGCGACACCACGTTGCCACCGCTGAACACCGGCCGGGGGACCGAGCCCCACATCTGTTCGAGCGCGGAACGCTCGGCGTTGGCGCGTGCCGTGAGGTCGTCGTTGTTCGGCATCGGCCGATCAGATCAGCTGCAGCTCGACCACCAACGGCAGGTGGTCTGACATGCGGGCCCAGGCCGGTCCCCGCGGCACCTGCGTCGCGGTGCAGTGCAGGCCGCGGGTGTAGACCCGGTCGAGCGAGAAGAATGGCACCCGCGACGGGAAGGTGCGCAGCGGCGATTGCCCGCCGACGCGCGCGGGCTCCAGCCCCATCTTGCGGATTGGCGCGTCGAGCTTTTCGCCCCAGTCGTTGAAGTCACCGGCCAGCACCAGGTGCTCACCGGGTGGCACATGGGTGCCGATGAACTCGGCAATGCGCTCGACCTGCCGCACCCGACTGGCGTGCATCAGGCCCAGGTGCGCGACGATGGCGTGCACCAGCGTGCCGTGCCACTGCACCGGCACGTGCAGCAGGCCGCGCTGCTCGAAGCGGTGGTCGGACACGTCGTGGTGCCGGATGTCCCCGATCGGCCAGCGCGACAGCAGCGCATTGCCGTGCTCGCCATGGCGGGTGATCGCGTTGCTGCGGTAGGCCACCGCGTAGCCCTCGGGGGCCACGTAATCGGCCTGTGGCATGCGCGGCCAGCCGATGTGGGTGTCGGGAAACTGCAGCGCCTCGGCGCGGTTCGAGCTGCGCACCTCCTGCAGGAACACGAGGTCGGCGTCGAGTGCCTCGATGCCGAGCACGAGGTTGTGGATTTCCAGCCGCCGCCGCGGGCCGATGCCGCGCACGCCCTTGTGGATGTTGTAGGTGGCCACGCGCAGCACGTCGCCAGGGTGCATCGAGGCGCTGGGGGCGGCGTGATGCAAGCCTCTCACGTCGACACGAACCGCGGCAGTTGCAGCACCGCTTCGGCGTTCGATGGCGAGAAGCAACGGTCGGCCGCCTCGCGCCACGGCAGCCAGGCGCTGCGGGTGTGCTCACGCGGCGCCAGCGTGATGGCGATGTCGCGCGGCACGCGCAGGCCGAACACCTGCTCAATGTTGTGGGTCACGCCCGCCGCATAGCGGTGCCGCCACACCGGGTAGATCTCGTAGACATTGCGCATGCCCCAGTCTCGCAGATGCGACAACGGCACGGCGGCCGAACCGACGACGATGCCGGTTTCCTCGGCGACCTCACGGCTCGCCGTCAGCTCGAACGGCTCGTCCAACGCATCCTTTGAGCCGGTCACGCTCTGCCAGAAGCCGGGCCGGTCGGCGCGCTCGATCAGCAGCACGTCCAGTTCAGCGGTGTGGATGACGACCAGCACCGACTCGGGGATCTTCGGCGGGCGCGGCGACGGCGTCATCGGCGTTGATTCAGACCGAGCCCGGTCAAATGCCGCTGATGACGGCATCTAGGGCGCCAGTGATGGTGTGCGACTCGTGCCGCAGCGATGCCACCGGGTGTTTCAGTTGGCGCGCATCCACCGGCCCCGATTCGTGCGCGATCAGCGCCACTTCAATGCCTTCAATGACAAAGAGCGGGCACAGGCCCCGAGGCAGCCCCTTTATCGGCAAACGGTTGCGGGCCAAAGGGGCCACGAACCGCGTCTCCAGCGAGCTCAGAAAATCACTTTGCAGATCGACAAAGAACGGCAATTCGCCACGTGAGCGCGGGCTCGGGTTCGGGTACACATCCCACTGCGCCATGGCGACTCACCAACGACGGAATTCTTCGTTCCACACACCGTGCTCCCGAACGCGTCGGTTTTGCTCGTCGATCCACTCTTTGTACTGTTCGTTGAAGCGCTCGCGCCGCTCTTCCATCGACGCTGATGTCGGGGCGCCCCGCTCCGCTCGCAGCAACTCTGCGTAACGCGCTGCCGAAATCACCACGCTGTGACGCCGCCCGCTCTTGTCGATGAACACCGGCTCGCGCTGCGCGCTCTCCAGCACATGGCCGAGTCGGTTCTTCGCGTCGGTGGCGGTCAGGTTCATGGTCGGCTCCTGTCGAATCGAGTAGCCATTTTAGCCAATATCGACCTTACCGCACCGCTTCCGGCAGCTCGATCTTGACCTGCAAGACCTCCAGATCGCCCTGCCGCTCGACCTCGACCTTGATGTCGCCGGGCCCGACCGAGACGTACTTCGAGATCACCGCGAGCAGCTCGCGCTGCAGGTCGGGCAGGTAGTCGGGGCTGCGGGTGCGGCCATTGCGCTCGTGCGCCAAGATGATCTGCAGCCGCTCCTTGGCGACGCTGGCCGTTTTGGTCTTTTCACCTAGAAAGAAAGACAGGAAACCCATCGCTCACTTCCCCCCGAACAGGCGCTTGAAGAAGTTCGGCTTCACCGCATCGACGAAACGCAGCGGAGTTTCCTCGCCCAGGAAGCGCGTGATCACGTCCTTGTAGGCCTCGGACACATCGCTGCCCTTGATGTGGATCGCCGGCACGCCCTGGTTCGAGGCGTCGAGCACCGATTCAGATTCGGGAATCACGCCGATCATCGGCACCCGCAGGATGTCGTGGATGTCCTTCAGGCTCAGCATCTGACCGCCGATCACGCGGTTCGGGTTGTAGCGGGTGATCAGCAGGTGCTCCTTGATCGGCTCCTTCTTGTCGATCGCGCGGCGCGTCTTGCTGTGCAGCATGCCGAGGATGCGGTCGGAGTCCCTGACGGAAGAGACTTCAGGGTTGGTCACCACCAGCGCTTCGTCGGCAAAGTGCATCGCCATCAGCGCGCCGGTCTCGATGCCGGCCGGCGAGTCGCAGACGATGTACTCGAAGTCCATGCCCGCGAGCTCTTCGAGTACCCGCTCGACGCCGTCCTGCGTCAGCGCGTCCTTGTCGCGCGTTTGCGACGCGGCCAGCACATATAGGTTGTCGCACTGTTTGTCCTTAATCAGCGCCTGGTTCAGCCGCGCTTCGCCATGGATCACGTTGATCAGGTCGTACACCACGCGGCGCTCGCAGCCCATGATCAGGTCGAGGTTGCGCAGGCCGACGTCGAAGTCGATGACGGCGGTCTTGTGCCCGCGCAGCGCGAGCCCGGCGGCGAAGCTGGCGCTGGTGGTGGTCTTGCCGACGCCTCCCTTGCCGGAGGTCACGACGATGATTCTGGCCATGGGTGGCGGTCCTTGTGGATGTGATGTCGCCGAGGCGAAAGAAGATGAATCGGAAGGAGGAAGAAAGCGGTTCAGCCCAACGGCTCGAACACCAGCCGCTCGCCGTCGAGACGGATCTGCGCGGGTTTGCTGATCACGTTGTCGGGCAGCGGGCTGTCGGTGGTGCGGTAAGTGCCGGCGATCGAGATCAATTCGGGTTCCATGCAGGTGCTGAAGATGCGGGCGTTGGTGTTGCCCCGTGCACCGGCAATCGCCTTGCCACGCAAGGGCGCGTAGACGTGGATGCTGCCGTCGGCGATCACCTCGGCACCGAAATTGACCGCCGCCAGCACCACGAGGTCTCCGCCGCGCGCATACACCTGCTGGCCGGAGCGCAGCGGCTTGTCAACGATCAGCGTCGCGACGGCAGCGGGCGGCACCGGCGCGGCGGGCACAGTTTCGGCAACCGGTTCCGCAACGGCCTCCACCGGCGCTGGGTCTGCGACCGCAGGCGCTGGAGCCGATGCGCGCGCCGCGGCGGGGAGCGCGTCCGGTGCTTCGCCCAGGCCAGCCTCGGCGGCCGCAGCCATCTGCTCAGGCGAGCCGCCACGCACCGCCGCCGGCACCATGTTGAAACGCCGCAGCAGCGTGGCGAGCGCGGCGTAATCGAGCGCCAGCGGATCACCTTCGGCCTGCGCAACGTCAATCACCACCGGATCGTGGTTGAACATCTCCGGCGTGTCGGCAAAGCGAGCGGTCAGCTCACGTTCGATGGCCACCATGTCGGTGGTCTTCAGCGCGACGACGACCAGCGTCATCGACGCGCTGCGCAACTCGAACACTGCCGGTGCGCGATCCTTGCTGCGGGCCATGTCAGTTTCCCACCGGGCATAGTCCCGCAGGCATCGGTCTGCGCGAGCCGAGGCTACCGGGTGACCGGCTCCTCCGCAGCGAACCACGGTTGCCTTCAATGGGCTTGGACTGCCAAGGCGGTGGCCGGAGCGGTGTGGTGGGGTGCCGTGTGGAGTGAAGTAAAGGAGGAGGGCCGACGGAAGTCAAGCCGAAGCGAACGGCTGGCGAACCGGCCCGGGGGACATGAACGGAACACGGCACCACGCCGCACCGCTCTCGCGCGGAACAAGGCCTGCTGCGAACGAACCTTCGTAAAGAACCGAAAGCGGACGTTGATACGGTTGGCTTCATTCCCAGTTCAGGACGTGGCCGCTTGGGCGTTGCGCAGGCGGATGTGCAGCTCGCGCATCTGCTTCTCGTCGACCGCGCTCGGCGCGCCGGTCAGCAGGCACTGCGCACGCTGCGTCTTCGGGAAGGCGATCACGTCGCGGATGCTCTCGGCCTTGGTCATCAGCGTCACCAGCCGGTCGAGACCGAAGGCCAGACCGCCGTGCGGCGGCGCGCCGTATTGCAGCGCGTCGAGCAGGAAGCCGAACTTCAGCTGCGCTTCCTCGGGCCCGATCTTCAGGGCATCGAACACCTTGCTCTGCACCTCGGCGCGGTGGATCCGCACCGAGCCGCCGCCCATCTCCCAGCCGTTCAACACCATGTCGTAGGCCTTCGAGATGCACGCACCGGGGTCGGTGTCCATCAGGTCCTCGTGGCCGTCCTTCGGCGCGGTGAACGGGTGGTGCGTCGCGTTCCAGCGCTGGCCCTCTTCGTCGTACTCGAACATCGGAAAATCAACGACCCAGAGCGGCGCCCACACATCGTCGAACAGGCCGTGCGAGCGGCCGAAATCGCTGTGGCCGATCTTCACGCGCAGCGCGCCGATCGCATCGTTGACGATCTTTTCCTTGTCGGCGCCGAAGAACAGCAGGTCGCCCGTCTGCGCGCCGGTGCGCTCGATGATCTTCGCCAGCGCCGCATCGTGCAGGTTCTTGACGATCGGACTCTGCAGCCCCTCGCGGCCCTTGCTCACATCATTGACCTTGATCCACGCCAGGCCCTTGGCGCCATAGATCTTGACGAACTCGGTGTAGGCGTCGATCTCGCCGCGGCTCAGGCCGCCGTTGGCCTCGCCGCCACGCGGCACGCGCAGCGCGACCACGCGGCCGCCTTTGGTCGTGGCGGGTGTGCTGAACACCTTGAAGTCGACATCGACCATCACGTCGGTCAGCTCCGTGAATTCGAGCTTGACGCGCAGGTCGGGCTTGTCCGAACCGAAGCGGTGCATTGCCTCGGAGTACTTCATCACCGGGTAGGCGGGCAGCTCGACGCCGATGGTGTTCTTGAACACCTTGCGAATCATCCCTTCGAACATCGGGCGGATCTCTTCTTCGGTCAGGAAGCTGGTCTCGATGTCGATCTGGGTGAACTCGGGCTGGCGGTCTGCGCGCAGGTCCTCGTCGCGGAAGCACTTGGTGATTTGGTAGTAGCGGTCGAAGCCGGCCACCATCAACAGCTGCTTGAAGAGCTGCGGCGACTGCGGCAGCGCAAAGAACATGCCTTCGTTGACGCGGCTGGGCACCAGGTAATCACGCGCGCCTTCGGGCGTGCTCTTGGTCAGCATCGGTGTCTCGATGTCGATGAAGCCTTCGGCGTCGAGGAACTTGCGCACCTCCATCGCGACGCGGTAGCGCAGGATCAAATTCTTCTGCATCACCGGGCGGCGCAGGTCGAGCACGCGGTGCGTCAGGCGGGTGGTCTCCGACAGGTTCTCGTCGTCGATCTGGAACGGCGGCGTGACGCTCGCATTCAGCACCTCCAGTTCGAGGCACAGCACCTCGATCTTGCCGCTGGTGAGGTTGGCGTTCTCGGTGCCGGCTGGCCGCGCACGCACCTTGCCGATGACCTTCAGGCAGAACTCGTTGCGCACGCCTTCAGCGGTCTTGAACATCTCGGCGCGGTCGGGGTCGCAGACCACCTGCACCAGGCCTTCGCGGTCGCGCAGGTCGATGAAGATCACCCCACCGTGGTCGCGGCGGCGGTGCGCCCAGCCCATCAGCGTCACGGTCTGGCCCATCAGAGCCTCGCTGACCAGGCCGCAGTATGTCGTTCTCATCGTGTCATTCCTGAAATTGAAGCGGGATGCGCTCAGGCGGGGGGTTGTGGCCGAGGCGGCCTGGCAGATAGCGCGATCGGTGGCGCCACCACGCCCATCGAAATCACATACTTCAGCGCCTCGTCGACGCTCATGTCGAGCGCAATCACATCGGCACGCGGCACCATCAAAAAGAAGCCGGAGGTCGGGTTCGGCGTGGTCGGCACGTACAGGCTCAGGTAATCGCCGGCCAAGTGCACGCCCGCTTCCCCGCCGGGCTTGCCGGTGACGAAGGCGATCGTCCACGCGCCGGCGCGCGGGTACTGCACCAGCACCGCTTCGCGAAAGGCGTTGCCGCTGCTGGAGAACAGCGTGTCCGATACCTGCTTGACCGAGCTGTAGATCGACTTGACGATCGGGATGTGATGCAGCAGCCTGGCCCCCTGAAGCAGCGCCCATTGGCCGGCGATGTTGGTCGCGAACACACCCGTCAGCAGCAGCCCGACCAGCATCACGATCACCCCGAGGCCGGGAATCTGCTTGAGCATTTCCAGCGGCGTGTGGGCCGCCGCCGGCAGCACCGCCTGCGAGGCACTGAGCAGCCAGGCGAACAGCCCGTCGAGCACGCCCAGCACCGAGGTCAGCACCCAGACGGTGATGGTCAACGGCAGCCACACCAGCAAGCCGGCGATCAGGTATTTCTTCAAGGGAGTTCCAGGGCTGAGTCGTGTGATGCCGCGCGAGAAAGATCAGCTCGACGAGGGCGACGGCGCAGGCGCCGAGCTGCCTGCGGGCGCGCTGGGTGCCGATGCGGGCGCCGCCGGTGCTGGCGACTTGGCACTCTCTGCCTTGCCGGCCGCGCCCTTCGAGCCGGGCGCTTCCGCGTGGCCCGCGAGAGCGCCACCCGCCTGCTTCGCGTCGCCAGCCGGCTTGTCCGCCGTCGGGGCGGACTTGGCACCGTCGCGGAAGTCGGTCACGTACCAGCCCGAGCCCTTCAGCTGGAAGCCCGCCGCCGTCACCTGCTTCTGAAAACTTTCGGCACCACAGGCCGGACAAACGGTCAGCAGCGGGTCGGAAACCTTCTGGAGCGCGTCTTTCGCGTGGCCACAGGCTGCGCATCGGTAGGCATAGATGGGCATGGCTAAGCCTTTGATTAGAAAAGAAAAACCTCGAATTATACGGCGCTGACCTCAGTGATACCCGAGGTGCAACAGCCATTGCACGGCGATGACGCCGATCAGGAAGCCGATCCCGGCATACACGATGGCCTGCAGCAGCCGGTTGGTGCGTCGTTGCTCGATCAGCAGTGCCTCCAACATCCGTTGCTCGGTCACCGGCTTCGGTTGCAGCGCCTGGTGCACCAGGCGTGGCAACTCGGGCAGCAACTGCACATAGCGCGGCGCCTCGTTCTTCAAGCGGGCGACCAGGCCGCGCCAGCCGATCTGGTCGTTCATCCAGCGCTCCAGGAAGGGCTTGGCGGTGCTCCAGAGGTCAAGCTCCGGATCGAGCTGGCGGCCCAGCCCCTCGATGTTGAGCAGCGTCTTCTGCAGCAGCACCAGCTGCGGCTGGATCTCGACGTTGAAGCGGCGCGAGGTCTGGAACAGACGCAGCAGCACCTGGCCCAGCGAAATGTCCTTCAGCGGGCGGTCGAAGTGCGGCTCGCAGACCGCGCGGATTGCGCCTTCGAGCTCATTGACACGGGTGTTCGCTGGCACCCAGCCGCTCTCGATGTGCAGCTCGGCGACGCGCTTGTAATCGCGGCGGAAGAACGCGATGAAGTTCTGCGCCAGGTACTCCTTGTCGAATTCGGTCAGCGTGCCGACGATGCCGAAATCGAGCGCGATGTAGCGACCGAAGGTGGCCGGTGCCAGACTGACCTGGATGTTGCCCGGGTGCATGTCGGCATGGAAAAAGCCGTCGCGGAACACCTGGGTGAAGAAGATGGTGACGCCATCGCGCGCCAGCTTCGGGATGTCGATGCCGGCGTCCTGCAGCCGCTGTGTCTGGCTGATCGGCACGCCGTCCATGCGCTCCATCACCAGCACGGTCTGCGTGCACAGCTCCCAATGCATCTCCGGCACCATCACCAGGTTCAGGCCCTGCATGTTGCGGCGCAGCTGGGCCGCATTGGCCGCTTCGCGCACCAGGTCGAGCTCGTCGTGCAGGTGGTTGTCGAACTCGGCCACCACCTCGCGCGGCTTCAGGCGCTTGCCGTCGGCCGACAGCCGCTCGACCCACACGGCGATGGTGCGCATCAGCGACAGGTCGTCGTCGATCACCGACAGCATGTTCGGCCGCAGCACCTTCACCGCGACCTCGCGCCCGTCCTTCAAGGTCGCGAAATGCACCTGGGCGATCGACGCGCTGGCCACCGGTTCACTCTCGAAGCTGGCGAACACCTGCTCGACGCTGCGGCCGTAGGCCTTCTCGATCAGCTGCCGGGCCAGCGCCGCGGAAAACGGCGGCACGTTGTCCTGCAACTTCGCCAGTTCATCGGCGAGGTCCGGCGGGATCAGGTCGCGGCGTGTCGACAGCACCTGCCCGAACTTCACGAAGATCGGGCCCAGCTTCTCCAGCGCCATCCGCAGCCGCACGCCGCGCGGCGCGTCGAGGCGGCGGCTGGCGGTGATGACGCGCACCAGCACGCGCACCCAGCGCTGGCGGAAGTTGGACAACGCCAGCTCGTCGAGGCCGTAGCGGTAAATCGTGAAAACGATGAACAGCAGCCGCGTGACGTGCCTCATCGCGGCGGCGGCTCCGCGGGCGCCGAGGGACGCCAGCGATTGGAGGCCGACTGCGCCACGCTCCGCAACGCATCGCGCAGCCCGGTCGCCACCACCGTGCCAACACGCATCAACTGCGCCGCAGGGCCGTCGCCCAGGAGTCGCGCGAGGTCGTCCTCCACGTCCCAGCGCAAATGGTCGATCAGCCAGCTCACGTCGGCGGCGAAGGCAGCGTCGCCCGCCACCTCGACCCGGGGCCGTTGGCCGGCCACTGCACCGGCGAGGGTCTGCGCGGGATTCGACAGATCGAGCGTGGCGACCAGGTCGGCGCGATCGGTGGCATCGGGTTGCCAGTCGAGCAGGCCGGCAGCGGTCACCGCCAACGTCAGACCAGAAGGCAGCCACGACAACATCGCTGGGGCATCACGCAGTTGCAATTGGATGCACTTTCCCGCATGCGGGCGCAACCGCTGAACTGCCATCGGCTCTGCGGCCAAAACATGGTTCACCAGCAACACCAAGCGAGGCGTCACCGTGGCACCGAGAGACTGCATAAACGCCAATATCATCGTGAGATTGTAGGCATCCGTCTCGCGCGGCTCACCCTGGCACGGGGGTCAAACCGACATCTGCGTAAGACACAATGGGCCGACTGCGGTCGGACTCCGGTTCGACGCTGCCACCCGCGCCATGTGGCCAGTTGCCGATCGAACCTTCAGACCGGTGAGCGTCGGTGACCGACGCCCGGCATGGCCCGCCCTTTCCCCACACGACCGATGTACGAAGATCGCACCTACAAACGAACTTTCTACAGCGCGCCGCAATCGATCACGTCGTTGGTGGCCGCGTTTCTCGAACCGACGATCACCGTGCTGGCGTTCATCTTCGCCAACCACTGGATGGACGAGCCGATCGGGCGGCCGCAGCTCACCGTGTGCCTGCTGGTGTTTGCGCTCACCTTCCCAGGCCGCAACCGATTTCGTGACAACCTGCTCGGCGCCAGCGTAGACATCTTTATTTCCTGGCTGCTGTTGCTGGTGATCCTGATGCTGTGCGCCTACGCCACGCGCAGCCTCAAATACTTCGAGGAAGATGTGTTGATGGCCTGGGCCATCGCCACACCGTTGCTGCAATGCGTGGCGGTGTGGGTCGGCAAGAAGGTGTTGCAGTTGCAGGCCGCCCGGCTGGACAGCCGCCGCAGCGCGATCATCGTGGGCGGCGGCGGGTTGGGCGTGAAGGTGTCACGTGCGCTGTCGGGCTTCGAGAACCGCAACGTCGATTTTCTCGGCTACTTCGACGACCGCGTCGACGACCGCCTGCACGAAAGCGCCGCGAAAAACTGCCTCGGCGGCTTGAAGGATGTGGCGGCTTTCGTTCGAGAGCGAGGAGTGCACGAGGTGTTCATCACCTTACCGCTGGGCTCTCAGCCGCGCATCGTCGACCTGCTCGACCAGCTGCAAGGCACCACTGCATCGCTGTTCTTCGTGCCCGACGTGTTCGGCATCGGCATCATCCAGGGCCGATTGCAAGACATGAACGGCGTGCCGGTGGTGGGCATCTGCGAGACCCCATTCACCGGCACCAACGAGCTCGTCAAGCGCGTCAGCGATGTGGTGCTGGCGTCGATCATCCTGGTGCTGACGGCGCCGGTGCTGTTGGTGCTGGCGATCGGCGTCAAGCTCAGTTCGCCAGGCCCCATCGTTTTCAAGCAACGCCGCAACGGGCTGGACGGCAACGAAATTATCGTCTACAAGTTTCGCTCGATGACCGCGACGGACGACGGGCCGGTGGTGCTGCAAGCGAAGCCCAACGACGCTCGGCTGACACCCTTCGGCGCGTTCATCCGCCGCACCTCGCTCGACGAGTTGCCGCAGTTCATCAACGTGTTGCAAGGCCGCATGAGCGTGGTCGGGCCGCGCCCGCATGCTGTGGCACACAACGAGGAGTACCGCAAGCTGATCAAGGCCTACATGGTCAGGCACAAGGTCAAGCCGGGCATCACTGGCTGGGCCCAGGTCAATGGCCACCGAGGCGAGACCGAAACCATCGAAAAAATGCAGGCTCGGATTCAATACGACCTGGAGTACCTGCGCAACTGGTCGCTGGCACTCGACTTGCAAAT
>JANMXL010000157.1:0-1899 GCA_031380885.1 Burkholderiales bacterium
CACCAATTACGCGTCAGGCGGTGCCGAAACCAGCCTGAATACGCCGGTTTTTGGGAGCACCGTTCCCACTTTCAGTTTGCAGAGCCAGGTCAATTTCTTTTTGGGCGCTCCCGGCCGAGTCGTGGACAGCGGCGCGTTGTACGTCGTGCAGGGCGGTGCGAACAATGTGCGCCGCTTGCTGGCCACCGGCGCTGCGTTCAATCCACTGACCGTTGGCCTAGAGGCTGCGGAGTATGCCAACGATGTCGGTGGATTGGTGGACCAGTTGCAGTCGGCAGGTGCGCAAAACATCATTGTGTGGAACACGCCGAATGCCGGTTTGACGCCTGAGGCGCTGTCTTTCGGCGCTGCTGCGTCGTCGTTTGCCACATCGATTTCCAGCCAATTCAACAATGAATTGGCCACGCGCCTCGCTGGTGAAGTCGGGGTGAAAACCTTCGACATCTTTGGCGCAGTAGGAAATTTCTCCAACGTCACCGACGCCTGTGGCAACAGCGCAATAGGCTGCGGCGCGAATCCGCAGTTCTGGGACGGCATCCACCCGACGGCAGCGGCGCACCTGCAGATTGCGCAAGGCTTTTTGGCGGTTGCTAATCCGGTGCCCGAGCCCTCGACCTACGCCCTGTTCCTGATCGGCCTGATCGGCTGCGGCTGGGCGGCGCGCCTCCGCCACGGCTGAGTCTGGCGTTCAGCGGCGCTTCAGCAGTGCCGCTCTAACATCGAAGGGAATGGACCTTCGACCGATGAGCGCGCGGCGTGATGCCGCCTGGATTGCACTGAGCTTGCTGGCTTTGCTGGCCTGGGATGCTTCCGGCCTGGACATGGCTGTAGAACGCTGGTTCGGCAATGCCCAGGGCTTCAGCCTGAAAAGCCACTGGTTCTTCGCGCAGGTGCTGCACGGCGGTGGACGCTGGGTCAGCGCGGCAGCCATCGTCGTGGTGCTGATCAATGTGTTCAGGCCCTGGCCCTTCGCACGCGAGATGAACCGGGCGACACGACGCTGGTGGCTCGCGGTCACGGTGGTCTGCCTGCTGCTGATCCCGACCCTCAAACAGCTCAGCGCCACCAGCTGCCCGTGGGATCTGGCCGAGTTCGGTCGCTCAGCACAGCATGTGTCGCACTGGGCTTTTGGCGTCAACGACGGCGGCCCCGGCCGCTGCTTCCCTTCGGGTCACGCCTCGGCGGCGTTCAGCCTGTTCGGCGGCTGGTTCGCATTGCGCGGCACCTCACCTCGCGCCGCGCGCTGTTGGTTGGCTGGCGTGTGGTTCTTCGGCGCGCTGTTCAGCGTGGCGCAAAGCGTGCGCGGTGCACACTTTCCCAGCCATTCGATGTGGACCGCGTGGGTGTGTTTCACCACCAGCGCGCTGCTGTGGCACGCAGCACAGCCGCTGCTGAAGCAAAAGCGCACAGCAAGCTGACAACCGGGCCCAAGTCGCTCAGACGCGGAATTCGAGGTTGTCGATCAATCGCGTGGCACCGAGCCGCGCGGCGCCCAGGGCGACCCACGCACCGTTGCGCTGCTCGTCGTCGCTGGCGGCGCTCAGGTCGCGCTGGCGGCGCACTGTCAGGTAGTCGGGCTGCCAGCCGCGGGCCGCCAACGCTGCCAGTGCTTGTGCTTCGAGCACTTCCAATGGCGCTACGCCGTCGCCAAAACCTTCGGCCATCGTGCGCAGCGCCTGCGACAGCTCGGTCGCCTTCGCGCGCTCGGCGGCGCTGAGGTAGCCGTTGCGCGACGACAGCGCCAGGCCGTCGTCGGCGCGCGAGGTCTCTGCCGCCTCGATGATGATCGGCAGCGCGAATTGCTGCGTCATCCGGCGGATCACCAGCAGCTGCTGGTAGTCCTTCTTGCCGAACAGGGCGACGCGAGGCTGCACTGCGTTGAACAGCTTCATCACGACG
>JANMXL010000159.1:0-2790 GCA_031380885.1 Burkholderiales bacterium
AAGCAGGCCATTGAGCTCGTCGAGTGAGCCAAACGAAATCGCCACTTCGCCCTGCTCTCCGCGCGCCGTGCGCTTCTTGACACGCACCTCGACACGCGCGGTCAGCACATCGGAGAGCTCCTGCTCAATGCGCAGCAGATCACGTGATTTGGCCGCCGCTGCGCGCGCCGCCGGTTTTTGCCGACCGCTGTCGTCCGCGCGGGCCACCAGCCGCTCGGCTTCGCGCACGCTGAGCTTCTTGGCGACGATCTCGCCTGCGGCCAAGATCTGCCGGGCGCCATCGAGCGACAGCAGTGCGCGTGCATGGCCCATGTCCAGGTCGCCGGCCATCAGCAGTTGCTGTACGGGTTCGACCAGGTTCAACAAGCGCAGCAGGTTGCTGGCAGCACTGCGCGAGCGACCCACCGCCTGCGCGGCCCGTTCGTGCGTCATGCCGAATTCGTCGGTGAGGCGCTTGAGGCCTTGCGCTTCTTCGAGCGGGTTCAGGTCTTCGCGCTGGATGTTCTCGATCAGCGACATCGCGGCGGCGGCCTCGTCGGGCACGTCCCTGACCAGCACTGGCACTTCGTCGAGGCCCGCCAACTTGGCCGCGCGCGCGCGGCGTTCGCCGGCGATGATTTCGTAGTGCGGCGCCTCGCGCGCCGCATCGTCCAGCAGATCGTGGACGCGGCGCACCAGGATCGGCTGCATGATCCCCTGCGCCTTGATGCTTTCGGCCAGCTCGTACAACGAACCCTCGTCCATCCGCGTGCGCGGCTGGTATTTGCCGGGCCGCAACTGCGCAAGCTTCAGGCTGCGCGGGGCGCTGGCGTCAGCGGCCGGTGCGTCGGTGGGTTCCTTGACGCGGGGGCCGAGCAGTGCTTCGAGGCCGAGGCCGAGGCCTTTGGGTTTCTTGGTGACCATCGTCAGATTGTCCGGTATCGCGCTGATGCTGCTCCACCGTTCAGTGCCCAACGCGTCAAGCCAGCGACTTCAGCAAGGCGTGGCCTGCATCCCAATTGCCGAGCCCCGAGTCGCTGTTGAGGTGCCCGTGCGCACCGAGCAGACACCAGGCACTGCCCCAGTCGGACGCGAGCGCCGCGGCCGGCGCCGGGCTGCACAGCGGGTCGTCGCTGCTGGCGACCAACAGGCTCGCAAACGGCAGCCGCTGACGCACGATGGGCCGCCAGTTGCAGAGGTTCGGCGGCGTGTCGTCCCGCTGTAGATCAGGGGGCGCCACGAGCAAGGCGGCGCGGACGCGCGCGGTGTGCTGCGTGTGTGCCGCCCAGGCCGCGACCAGATGACAGCCCAGGCTGTGGGCGACCAGCACGGCGGGTGTCTCGTCTTCGAGCAGCACCTCGTCGAGCCGGGCCATCCAGTCGCCGCGGCGCGGCCACAGCCAATCGTCTTGCTCGACACGGCGGTAGCCATGCCGCGCCTCCCAGCGGCTTTGCCAGTGGGCGGGGCCGGAGTCCTGCCAGCCGGGGAGCAGCAGCACGCGGGATTTGGATTTCTCGGTCATGCCGTGGGACGTTCTTTGGGCCGGAGCAGATTCGTCATGCTCGCTTATCCTCGCCGCTCAGTCTTTGGGAGCGCTTCATGAAACACCGTGTGTTCGTCGACGGCCAGGAGGGCACGACCGGCCTGCGCATCCACGAGTATCTCGCGCAGCGCGACGACATCGAGGTGCTGCGCATCGACCCGGAGCGGCGCAAAGACGCTGCCGAACGCGCCCGCCTGCTGGACGCGGCCGACGTGGCCTTTCTGTGCCTGCCCGATGCCGCCTCACGCGAGGCGGCCGCACTGGTCAGCAACCGCCACACCTGCCTGATCGACGCCAGCACCGCGCACCGCACCGCGCCCGGCTGGGTGTTCGGCCTGCCCGAACTGGCGCCGGGGCAACGGGCAGCCATCCGCGCGAGCAAGCGCATCGCGAACCCGGGTTGCCACGCCAGCGCCTTCATCCTGCTGTTGCGGCCGCTGATCGATGCCGGGCTGATCCCGGCCACCACGCCGGTGACTGCGACCTCGATCACCGGTTACTCGGGCGGCGGCAAAAGCATGATCCGCGACTACGAAGCCGCGCTGGCACCCGGCGGCCCTTCACCCGCGCCGGATGCCCCACTGGCAGCACCGCGCCCGTACGCACTGGCGCTGGCCCACAAGCACCTGCCCGAGATGAAAACCCACACCGGCCTGGCCTCGCCGCCGGTCTTCATGCCGATCGTTGGCCCGTTCTACAAGGGTTTAACGGTCAGTGTGCCCTTACATCTTTCGCAGCTGGGTGGCTCAGTGGGTGCTGCCGACCTGCATGCGGCACTGCTGCAACGCTATGCAGGCGAGCCCTTCATCCGCGTGATGCCGCTGTGCGACGAGGCCACGTTGGCGGGTGGCTTCTTCGATGTGCAAGGCTGCAATGACACGAACCGGGTCGATCTGTTCGTGTTCGCCAGCGACACCCAGGTGATGCTGATGGCGCGGCTGGACAACCTCGGCAAGGGCGCGAGCGGCGCGGCGGTGCAGGCGATGAATGTGCACCTCGGCCTCGACGAAGGCCTGGGTCTTTGATCTAGGTTCAGTCGAACTCAGGCCGAAAGCAAACGCTCACATCGAATCGATTCGACTGACCATTTCCTGAGCAAAGGCCACAAAGGCCTGCGCACCTTTGGACGCTGGATCGAAGACAACGCCTGGCAGCCCGTAGCTCGGCGCTTCGGCCAGCCGCACATTGCGCGGGATCACGGTGTCGAACACCTTGTTGCCGAAGTGCGATTTGAGCTGTTCGCTGACCTGCTGCTGCAGCGTGATGCG
>JANMXL010000231.1:0-6244 GCA_031380885.1 Burkholderiales bacterium
GGGGGGGGGCGGCGTGCCGCATTCAGATGGAAAGGTGCCTTTTCCAAGCCTCGGCAACAGGAGCGATTATAGGAAGCGGGTTTGAGGCATCAGGGCCGTTCGCCGCCCGTCGGACGCATCCAAACCAGGCAGCGCTCGGCATTCAAGCCGGGCACCGACAACGGTTCCACGTGAAACACCTCGATGTCATCAGGAAGCGCAGACAACTCGTCCGCCAGCGTCTTGCCTTTCATGGCCATCCACACGCCTTGGTTTGCCAACAGCGTGCGACTGAGCCGAGTGAAGTCGTCCAGCGATGCGAACGCACGGGACACAATGACATCAAACGGCGCACTGCTCAGTGCTTCCACGCGGGCATGCTCGGCACCCAGATTGCGCAAGCCCAGTTCCGCCGTCAC
The DNA here is from genome assembly GCA_031380885.1 of Burkholderiales bacterium. Classification (GTDB taxonomy): domain Bacteria; phylum Pseudomonadota; class Gammaproteobacteria; order Burkholderiales; family Burkholderiaceae_C; genus PBB1. The sequence continues at coordinate 399 of JANMXL010000231.1, forward strand.
CTGCCGGATGAAGGCCGCCTTTTTGCCGACGGTATCAATGCACACCACCTGCCAGTGCGGGAACATCAACGCGAGCACCACACCGGGCAAGCCGCCCCCGCTGCCGACATCGAGCACGCGCAATGCACCAGGGGCGCTGCTGCCTCGTTCGTTGACCCCCTGCCCCAGCTGGCGCGCCATCGGTGCGACGACTGCCAGGCAATCAGCCAGGTGCAGGCGCAGCATGTCGTGCGGCTCACGCACTGCCGTCAGGTTGTAAGTGGCGTTCCAGCGCTGCAGCAGATCGAGGTAGCCCAACAAGCTCTCGACAACCTCTGGCGAGACCGGCAGGCCCAGTTCAACAACGGCCTCGGTCAGCGGCCCACGCAGTGGGTGGCCCACACGCTCAAGCGGCATGGGCGAGATCGGCAAAACCTGCAAACCGCCCCCTCTTCAGGTGCACCAGCAGCAAAGACACCGCGGCGGGCGTGACACCCGACATCCGCGAGGCCTGGCCCAAGGTTTCCGGCCGATGTCGGCCCAGCGTCTGGCGGACTTCGTAGCTGAGCGCTGTCACTTGGGCATAGTCCAACTCGGCCGGCAACGCCAGATGCTCATAGCGTGCCGCCCGCTCGACCTCGTCGTTTTGCTTGACGATGTAGCCAGCGTACTTCGCACTGATCTCGATCTGCTCGATCACCACATTGGCCAGCACCACCCCCAGTTCAGCTTGCAAGGTTTCACGTGAAACCACCTCATCCGGACAAGCAATGGCGGACACCGAACTCAGGACATCGTGATTGACCTCGGGGCGACGCAGCAGGTCCATCAGGCTGTATTCATGCTCCAAGGGCTTGCCCAGCAAGCGCTCTGCCTCGGCCCTTGGCAAGGTTTGCGGCCGCACCCAGGTCGCCTTCAAACGCTGTGTTTCACGTGAAACCGCGTCGAGCTTCCGGCTGAACGCTGCCCAGCGGGCATCGTCAACCAGGCCCAGCCGACGGCCGTGCTCGGTGAGCCGCGCATCGGCGTTGTCTTCGCGCAGCTGCAGCCGGAACTCGGCGCGGCTGGTGAACATGCGATAGGGCTCGGTCACACCCTTGGTGATCAGGTCATCGACCAGCACGCCCAGGTAAGCCTCGTCGCGGCCGGGCGTCCAGGCCGGTTGATCGCGCACCTGCAAGGCGGCATTCAAGCCGGCGAACAGGCCCTGTGCCGCCGCTTCCTCGTAGCCGGTGGTGCCGTTGATCTGCCCGGCGAAGAACAGGCCACGGATCGACTTGGTCTCGAAGCTGGCCTTCAGCGCGCGCGGGTCGAAGTAGTCGTACTCGATGGCATAGCCCGGCCGCAGGATGTGCGCCTGCTCCAGGCCGACCATCGAGTTCACCGCAGCCAGCTGGATGTCGAAGGGAAGCGAGGTCGAAATGCCGTTCGGGTAGAACTCGTGCGTCGTCAGGCCTTCGGGCTCCAGATAGATCTGATGCGAGGTCTTGTCGGCGAAGCGATTGACCTTGTCCTCGATGCTCGGGCAGTAGCGCGGCCCGACGCCTTCGATCACGCCGGTGAACATGGGGCTGCGGTCGAACCCCGAGCGAATGATCTCGTGCGTGCGCTCGTTGGTGTGGGTGATCCAGCACGGCACTTGCGTCGGATGCTGTGACGCGTCGCCGAGGTAGCTGAACACTGGCATCGGCGTTTCAGGTGCGCTGCCATCGGCGCCCGGAACACCGTCGCCATGCTGCGGCGTCAAGCGGCTGAAGTCGATGGTGCGCCCGTCGAGGCGCGGCGGCGTGCCGGTTTTCAGCCGGCCTTGCGGCAGCTTCAGCTCCTTCAGCCGCGACGACAGCGTGATCGCCGGCGGGTCACCGGCGCGCCCTGCCGCGTGGTGGTCGAGACCCACATGCACCTTGCCGTTCAGGAAGGTGCCAGCCGTCAACACCACGGCACGCGACTTGAAGCGAACGCCCACTTGCGTGACAACGCCTGCCACAGCATCATCTTCGACGATCAGGTCATCACAGGCGCCTTGGAACAACCACAAGTTCGGCTGGTTTTCGAGCCGCCGCCGGATCGCCGCGCGGTACAGCACGCGATCGGCCTGGGCGCGAGTCGCCCGCACGGCGGGGCCCTTCGAGCCGTTCAGGATGCGGAACTGGATGCCGGCCTCGTCGGTCGCCGCGGCCATCGCGCCGCCCAGCGCATCGATCTCCTTGACCAGATGCCCCTTGCCGATGCCGCCGATCGACGGGTTGCAGCTCATCTGGCCCAGCGTCTCGATGTTGTGCGTCAGCAGCAGCGTGGCGCAGCCGAGCCGCGCCGATGACAGCGCCGCCTCGGTGCCGGCATGGCCGCCACCGATCACAATGACCTCGAAAACTTGCGGGAACCACATGGTGTTGCCTATTTTTTGAGCAGTTGCCGATTGTAGGGAGCGCGCGGCCTGAGCGCGCCTCGGCAGGCGCCCTCAGCGGCCCATGCCACTGACCGGCACGCTGCGCAAGTCCTGCGCGATGCGCCCCTCGTGGAGCACGATCACGCGGCTGGCGGTGGCGATCGTCTCCGGCCGGTGCGCGACGATGACGCGCGTCAGATCCAGCTGGCGCACCGCCTGGTTGACCAGCCGCTCACGGTCGACATCGAGCGCGCTGGTCGCCTCGTCCAGAAACAGGATGCGTGGGCGTTTGTAGAGCGCGCGGGCCAGCAGGATGCGCTGCTTCTGACCGCCCGACACGCTGGTGCCCATGTCACCGATCAGCGTGTGGAAGCCCATCGGCATCGCCTCGATCTCCTCATGGACGGCGGCCAGCCGGGCGCATTCCTCGACCCACGTGTTGTCGGGCGCTGCATCGAAGAAACTGATGTTGTCGATGATCGAGCCGGCGAACAGCTGATCGTCTTGCATCACCGTGCCGATCATGTCGCGCCAGGCGCGCGCGCCGAGCCGCGCCAGCGGCAGGCCGCCGACACGCACCTCGCCGGCCTGCGCCTCCAGTGTGCCCAGCATCAGCTTGAGCAGCGTGGTCTTGCCACAGCCCGAGGGCCCGGCGATGGCCACCGATTCGCCCGGCTCGATGGTCAAGCTCAGCCCGTCGATGACCCAGGGCTCGCCGTCCGAGTACCGAAAGCGGATGCCACTGAGCTGGAGTTGCGCCCCGAGCTTGTCGACATCGACCGAGGCGGCCACGTCGGCCTCGGGCGCGGTCAGCACGATGTCGGCCAGCCGCTCGCCTTGCAGCTTCAGCATCCGCAGCTCGACCAGCTTGTCGATCAAGCCACTGACCCGCAGCGCGAACTGCTCCTTGTAGGCGAAAAATGCAAACAGCATGCCGACCGAAAAGCTGCGGTCTAGCACCAGCAAGGCGCCGACCCAGATCACCGCCACGCGCTCCAGGCCGAACACCAGTTTGTGCGACACCGACAAGGTCAGGTCGAGCTTGCGCATCACGATGTGGGCGTTCAGCGCATCCACCGCGCGGTTCATGTACTGGCCCTGCCGCTCTTCCTGTCGATTGAACAGCTTGATCGATTGCACCCCGCGCAGTGACTCTAAAAAGTGAGTGTCCGCTTTCGCGTCGTGAACAATAGATTCTTCCGTTGCATCACGAAGCGGGCGAAAAAATGCCCAGCGCAACAGCGCATACACCGTCACGCCCGCCAGCGCAATCAGGGTCAGCTTGACGCTGTAGAACGCCATCATGGCCAATGTCAGCACCACCAGCAGGCCATCGAGCACCACCTCGATGAAGCTGGTGGTCAGCGTCTGCTGAATTTTCTCGACCGCGGCGAAGCGCGACATCACGTCGCCGGTGTGGCGTTTCTCGAACCACACCACTGGCAGCCGCATCAGGTGCGCAAACACGTTCGACAGCCACTGCAGGTTCAGCGTCGCCGACAGGTAGAGCACCGCCCACGACCGGATCGCGCCGGTCGCCACCTGGACCAGCACCAGCAGCGTGAAGCCCAGACCCAACGTGACCAACAGGTCGCGGTCGGCGCTGACCAGCACGCTGTCGACCACCCACTGCATAAAAAACGGTGACAGCAGCATGAACACTTCGAGCGCCAGTGCCAGCGCCATGATCTGGAACAGTGAGCGCTTCAAGCCGCTGACCCGCCCGAGCAGCTGCCGCACCGTCACCGACTGCCGCTCGACACGCGGGCGGAACTCGGGTGTCGGTGTCAGCTCGAGCACCACGCCGGTGAAGTGTTTCGACAACTCGGGCAACGACAGTCGGCGTATGCCCCGCGCCGGGTCGTGCAACACCGCCTTGCCGCCACGCAGCGCGACCAGCACGACGAAGTGGTTCAGGTCCCAGTGCAGCACGCAGGGCAGCTGCAACTGCGGCAGGTGTTCGAGTTCGGCACGCAGCGCACGCGGCGTCAGTTGCAGCTGGCCCGCCATGCGCGTCAGGTCCATCATCGTGGCGCCCTTCAGCGACAACGAGAAGCGCTTGCGCAAGGTGGGCAGGTCGGTCTTCAGCCCGTGGTGCGTGGCCACCATCGCCAGGCACGCCAGGCCGCATTCGGCCTCTTCGGTCTGTAACAGCATCGGCACCCGTGATTTGCCCCAGCCCATGCGCAGGGCCGACAAGGCGGCCGCGCCGAACCCCGGCGCCTCGGTGCCCGTCACAGCCGACCCGTGACGCTCAGCAGCGGCTCGAAGATCCACTCGATCAGACGGCGCCGGTCGAGCAGCACATCGGCTTCGAGCTGCATCCCGGCGACCAGGGGCTGCGCGACACCGTAGGCCTGCACCGTTTGCTCATCGAGCGCCACGGTGATGCGGTACAGCGGCTCAGCGGTCGACGCGGCGCCTTCCTCATTCGCGCGAGTGACTGCCCCGGCCGACAGTGGCAGGCTTGCCAGCTCAGCCGCCTGCAACGGTGCGCGCGACACCTGCAGCACCTGCCCCGGGTGATGGCCGAACTTCTGGTACGGAAAGGCCTGGTAACGCAACTGCACCGTCTGCTCAGGCCGCAGAAAGCCGACCGCGCTGGACGGGGCGAACAACTGCGCCTGCATCTTCGCGCCCTCGGGCAGCAGGCTGGCCAGCGCAGCCGACGGGGTGACGCTGTCACCGGGTGCCGCCAGCACCGCCGTGACCACGCCCGATCGCGGCGCTCGCACCACAATGCGCTGCAAGGCGCCGCTTTCAGCCGAGGCCTGCGTCAGCTCAGCGAGGCTGCGCTCGATGCCGCCACGCTGCGATTGCGCCTGCAAGCTGCGCTCGTGACGCTGCGCCTCAAGCACGCCGATTTCACGCTGCTGCGCGAGGCGTTGGCGCACCAGCGCTTGCGCCTGTGCACGCAAACCGAGGATTTCTTCGGCCTTGGTCTGCACATGGGCCCCCGAGACGAAATTGTCGGCCTGCAGGGATTGAAGTTGGGCCAGGGCCTTTTGCGCCAGCGCCAAGCGCTCCTGCTGGAGTTCGCCCTCGGCATCCATCTGCGTCAGTTCGCGGCGCATGTCAGCGATCTGTCGCGACAAGGCGGCCACCTGCTCTGCTTCGAGGCGCTCACTCTGTCGGCTCGCCTCATTCAGGCTGCGTGCGCGCGCGTCGATGCTGCCTTGTACCGTGGCCTGGGCATCACCAGACGCCGTGGATCGGTCCACCGAAATGACAAACAGGATGTCCCCAGAGTGGACCGAATCGCCTTCCGAGACACGCCGCTCAACGACCGTGCCGGCCTGCGGCGAGGGCAGCCGCAACACACCCTGATCGGGCACCAGGACGCCCAGCACATGGGCTTTGCGGGTGTACTCGCCGTGAAACAAGAACCATCCCGTGGCGATCGCAGTGATGGCCACCAGCCCCGTCAAGACCGAAAACGAAACTGGCCGGACCAGTTGTATCCGGCCCAGCCAAGTGT
>JANMXL010000241.1:0-11275 GCA_031380885.1 Burkholderiales bacterium
CGCCTGGACACGCTCGAAGAACTGCTGCCGGAAGCCGCCGATCTGGAGATCGACGAGTCGATGATCCATGACCTGTCGGGCCACGAAAGCTCGGAACTCGAGGTCGTCGGCGAAGGCGGCTCGATGCCGACGCCGGCCATGATCGCGTGGGCGCGCGAACTTCAAGTCGGGAGCTGGTACATGCTCGACTACCGCAGCCGCAATGAGGCGATGCAACTTGCCTGGCAGGGAATGCGCCGGCAATTGACGCTGTTTGTTTCGCCACAAGGCCGTGGTGTGCTGTTCCAGCAGAATCGCCTGGCGGCCTTCCTGCAGGCCGGGTTGCTGGTGCCGGCGCAGGACGAGTCGTTGACGGTGCGGGCGACGCGCAGCGCGATGGCCAAGCTCGATGGTGACCCTTCGAGATTGCTGAATTAAGGGGCGGCTGAAGCCGCGAAGGGCTGCGCCGCTTTGTGGCAAAGACCAGTCAATGAATCAGCCGGTCTTCGACATCGACGAACAACTCGTCGAGGATCAGCGCATCGGGCTCTTCGCCCAGGCTCCAGAACACCATCAGCACGATGATCTTCAGGTCTTCGAGGTCGAGCGGGCTGCCGGGGATGGCGCTGGCGCGGTCGATCACCATTTCGCGCATCGGGGGCGGCAACACGCCGGCCGATTCGAGGAAGCTGACGAAGCCGATCGAGGCCTCGCCCAGGTGCTCTTGCTCGGCGGGCGAATAGACGCGCAGACTGCGCTCGCCCTGCTCACCCACATACGATTCAGCGGCGGTGGCCAGCCCGTCGAGCCATGACAAGGCATCCTTGATCTCGTCGGATTCGAAGCCGACCGACGAGAGCTTTCGAGCCAACTGGGCATGATCCGGACAGGCATCGGGTCGCCAGTAGTTCTCGTACAGGTAGACAAGCACATCGAACATGAATTCATGATACCCGAGGCGTTCGAGCCCTCGGGCGGCATTCAGGTCGTTGCCATTCGCTGAAACAACTGGCCCGGCAGGCGCGCCACCTGGCCGTTCAATTCCAGCTCGAGCAGGCGGATGTTCAGCGCGTGCGCTGACCAGCCAGTGCGTGCGACCAGGGCGTCGAGCGACATCAGTTCGTAACCCATCGCCGCCAGCAGCGGGTCGCTGGGCGTCGCTTCGGTGGCTTGCGCTGCGGCACGCGGGCGCGCCGCAGCCAACGCGGGCAATTCGTCCTGCACATCGCCCGCCGACTCGACCAGCTTGGCGCCTTGCTTGATCAGCGCATGGCAGCCGCGCGATTGCGGCGCGTGGATCGAACCGGGAATCGCGAACACCTCGCGTCCGGCTTCCAGCGCCATCCGGGCCGTGATCAACGAGCCCGACTTCAACGCCGCCTCGACCACCAGCGTGCCGCGGCTCAGCCCGGCGATCAGCCGGTTGCGCTGCGGGAAGTGCGCCGCCATCGCGGGCGTGCCCAGCGAATATTCGCTGAGCATCAGGCCGTCGCGCGCGATGCGGTGCGCCAGCGCGAGGTGGCGCTTCGGATAGACGCGGTCCAGCCCGGTGCCGACCACCGCGACCGTGCCGGCCGCTGCCGCCAACGCGCCTTCATGGGCGGCGCCGTCAATACCGAGCGCGAGCCCTGACACCACGACCCAACCCGCTTCCCCGAGGGCCCGGGCGAAGTCACGTGCATTCAATGCGCCTTGGGGGGTCGGGTTGCGGCTGCCGACGATCGCGATCGCCTCGGCGTGCAACAGGTCGACGCGGCCTTGCGCGTACAACAGCAGCGGCGGGTCGGCGGTGTCGAGCAACTGTGGTGGGTAGCGTGGGTCACCGAGCGGGATGACCGCCCTGCGGCCCTCACCCGCGGTGTCGGCAAGCCAGACCAGCGTGCGCGCCAGTTGTGCATCGAAGTCCGCTGGCGGCGCCATCAACGCGCGTGCGGCCGACTCGCCGACCACCCGGCAATGGCTGTCGAAAGATGCCGCAAGCACCGCTTCGGGTGAGCCGAAGGCGCACAACAACTTGCGGGCCGACTCCCGACCGACCCTGGGTGTTTCGATCAGTCGCAGCCAGGCGGCCAGTTCGTCGCTGTCGATCACGTCACTGATGCACTGGCCTGCGCACGCTCAAGCGTTCAGGGCTGGGTGAAACGGTCGCCCGGCTTGACGGGCTCTTTCACCGACAGGATCAGCGCGTACGACATGCGGTCGAACACCTGGAACACGAACAACATGCCATGGCGCTCGTCGGGCAGCTTCAGGCGGGTGGGGGTGGAGCCAGTGCGATCGATCACCTCCGAGCCGTCTTGCCACAAAGCCAGCACATGGCCGCGCTCGACGCCGTCGCTCTTGCCGCGGTTCAGCGTGACGATCTGGTTCTGACCAGCCGTCAACGCTTCGCCGTAGACCGAGACGATCTGGCCGACCAGTTCGCCCTGCGGCGCATGCGGCACGTAGTTGCTGTGCTGGCGCGCCGTCAACGGGGCCAGCCGGTCGCCGACGTTGGCGTCTTGCCGGATGCTGGTGACAATGAAACTGTCGGGCACCGGGGCGGTTGATTCCTTCTCATCGACGCGGCTGCGGTCGCCGGATCGCACGAACTCGGCCGTGCCGACATACGGCGCTTCGTAGCCGAGGATTTCCTTGGTCGTCGGGTCGCGCAGCGGCTTGGCCTGGCGGAAGATGCGGAACACCGTGTCCTTGCCCAGATTGCCGCGCACATAAGCGGTGTCGCCGCGCGCCATCAGCACCCGGCCTTCCCGGGTGGCGACGATGCGCGGCGCGTCGTCCAGCGTGTTGCCGTCGAGGATTACCGCTTCGTTCAGGAAGGGCTCGATCAGGTTGAACGGAATCGACGCGATGGCCGTGGTGCTCAGGGTCGACGACCGCACCTGCGGCGACAGCTTCACCACGCCGCCATCGACCGCCTGGCCGAGGCGCAAGCGTGCACGACCGTCCGAGGTGTCGAGGTACACGACCTGACCTGGGTAGATCAGGTGCGGATTGCGGATCTGGTCGAGGTTCATGCCCCACAGCTCCGGCCAGCGCCAGGGCGACTTCAGGAACAGGCCCGCAATGCCCCACAGCGTGTCGCCCGCCTTCACCGTGTGCGAATCGGGCGCACTGGGCGCCAGCTCGGACAGCGCGACCCCTGCACTCGCCACCTTCTGCGCGGTCTCGCGCTGCTGAGCGGAGATCGGGAAACTCGGTTCTGCGTGGGCGGGAGCGATGCCACCGAGCGCGATCAACATGCACAGACCGAAGGCTGCCAAGCATGGACCGCGGGCAGGCAGGGAAATCACGGATCGGGTCATGGGAAGAAGTCTCCGAACGGGTCGCGACAGGCAACGCGTCATGGGTGGGCCGGGAAAAGGGTGCGCAATACTCACTAATCCGTATCGGCCAGAGTGGCTGGGAATTCAGCGAAAATCTTCAATCAATTTGGAAGATTCTGCCTGTAAACCCTTGCCGTCGCAACGAAAGCAGACCGCCACACCCCATGCCGAAGCTCACCATCCTGCGCTACCCTGACCCCCGCTTGCACACCGTTGCCAAGCCGGTGGCGCAGGTCGATGACCGCATCCGCCGCCTGATCGACGACATGCTCGAGACGATGTACGAAGCCGATGGCGTCGGCCTCGCGGCCAGCCAGGTCGATGTGCATGAACGGGTGCTCGTCATCGACACCTCGGACACGCGCGCCAAGCCGCTGGTGCTGGTCAACCCCGAGTTGATGTCGGTCAGCGCAGAACAGGTGATCGACGAGGAGGGCTGCCTGTCGGTGCCCAGCGTCTACGACAAGGTCTCGCGGGCGGCGCAGGTTCGGGTGCGCGCGCTGGGCCGCAACGGCGAGCCGTTCGAGTTCGATGCCGAGGGTCTGCTGGCCAAGTGTGTCCAGCACGAGATGGACCACCTGTTGGGCAAGGTGTTTGTCGACTACCTCAGCCCGCTCAAGCGCACCCGCATCAAGACCAAGATGCTCAAGCACTGGCGCGATGACGAGCGCTGACGCCGCGTCGCCCTGCCCATGAGGTTGGCGTTCGCCGGCACGCCGGAGTTTGCCCGCGTCGCGCTCGCTGCCCTGCATGCCGCCCGCTTCGACATCCCGCTGGTATTGACGCAGCCAGACCGGCCCGCCGGCCGGGGTCAGCAACTGCAGCCGTCTGCCGTCAAGTCCTGGTCACTAGAGCACGGGCTGGCCGTGATCCAGCCCCAGGGGCTGCGGCTCGATGGGCGCTACGCTGCCGACGCCAACGCCGCCCGCGAGGCCTTGCAGGCCAGCCGGCCTGACGCGATGGTGGTGGCGGCTTACGGATTGATCCTGCCTGAGTGGGTGCTGGCCCTGCCGCGGCTGGGCTGCCTGAATATTCATGCGTCTTTGTTGCCGCGCTGGCGTGGCGCCGCGCCGATCCACCGCGCCATCGAGGCGGGCGACGCGCGCACCGGCATCACGGTGATGCAGATGGATGCCGGGCTGGACACCGGTGCGATGCTGCTGGCCGAGCGCATCGACATTGCCGACGGCGACACCACCGGCTCGCTGCATGACCGGCTGGCGTTGCTGGGCGGCCATTTGATCGTCGAAGCGTTGGCGCTCGCCGACTGCGGTGGCCTGCACGCCACCGCGCAGCCGACCGATGGCGTGACCTACGCGAAGAAGGTTGACAAGGCCGAGGCCGCTGTGGATTGGACGCTGGATGCCGACACCCTCGCGCGGCGCATCCGGGCTTTCAACCCCGCGCCCGGGGCGGTCGCGCGGCTGCGCGGCGAGGCGATCAAGCTGTGGCAGGCGCAGGCGCTGCCCGTCGCGCCGCCAGAGTCGAAGCCCGCAACCGTGATCGGGGCGTTTGCCGACGGCATCGTCGTGGCGTGTGGGTCGGGCGCGCTGCGTTTGACCGAATTGCAACGTCCCGGCGGCAAGCGGCTGAATGCCGCGCAGTTCCTGCAAGGGCAGGCGCTGCAGATTGGGGAACGGTTTGACCTCAGCGCGGCCTGAGCGATCAGCCCGGTGCGGGCGCGGCCTGCTGGCGCTGCGAACGCCGATGGCAGTGCGTCAGAACAGCGCCATGCTCAGCTTGCGCCGGTAGCGATCGACTTCGGGGTCGACCGGCGTGGTGTCGATCTTGCCGGCGATCTCGAGCGCGCCTTTCGGCGCCGCGGCGGCGGGTTTGGCCGGTGCCGGCTTGGCCATCACGTCGAGCACGGCCACGTAGGTCTTGCGCGCCAGCTCGCCATTCCAGGCCTTGTCGCGCATGATGATTTCCAGCAGCTCGTCCATCGCTTCGATGAAGCGCTGCGCGGCGAAATGCAGCTGGGCCAGCTCGAAACGGGCCTCGAAATCACGCCGGTTCGCGGCGATCGCGGCCGTCAGCACATCAGGCGAGCGCGACAGGGGCGCCTGATCGCAGGCCGCAAGCCACAGGCCGCAAGCCACCAGCCGTGGATCGGGCAGTACCTGGCTTGCCACCGGGTTGAACACTGCACGGGCTTCGTCGACGCGGCCGGCCATCAGCAGTGCCCGCAGGCAGTCGGCTCGGGCGCTGTCGTTGCTGGGGTTGATCGCGACGGCGTCGAGCAGCTTCGCGATCGCATGGTCGGTGTTGCCACCGGCGAGCAGGGCCTCAGCGTCTTCGATGTCCTCGGCAGAGGCCATTTCTTCGACGCTGGGCACGTGCTTGTCGAGGAACTGGCGGATCTCGGCTTCGGGCAGCGCGTCGACGAAACCATCGATCGGCTGGCCGCCCTTGAACATCACGCAGAACGGGATGGTGCGCACGCCGAACAGCTTCGACAGCTGCAACGCGATCTCGGTCTCGCTCTCGGAATTCAGCGTGGCCAGCACGAACCGCCCTGCATACGCGACTTCGAGTTTTTCGAGCACCGGCGCGAGCAACTTGGCAGGCTCGGACCATGGCGCCCAAATGTTGAGCAAGATGGCCTGGTCGACCGACGCCTGGAGCAGGTCGGTTTTGAAATTCTGCAGTGTGATGTTGATCATGGCGGAGGGTCGGGTGCGTACCGGCGGGCGAAAGCGGAAGTTCGGAGATGACGCCGCGCCGCCTACAATTCAAGGCTTCCTAAGAAGTGGAGCAAGGCCATGAACGCGCCTGCGGTGGTGGGTGTGGTGATGGGTTCCAGCAGCGACTGGGAGACCTTGCGCACAGCCACCGAGATTCTCACCGAGTTTGGCATCCCGTTCGAGGCCCGCGTCGTCTCGGCCCACCGCATGCCGGACGACATGTTCGCCTATGCCGAATCGGCGGTGTCGCGTGGCCTGAAAGCCATCATCGCCGGTGCCGGCGGCGCGGCGCACCTGCCGGGCATGCTGGCCGCCAAGACCACCGTGCCCGTGCTGGGTGTGCCGGTCGCCAGCCGGCATCTGCAGGGTGTTGATTCATTGCATTCGATCGTGCAGATGCCCAAGGGCATTCCTGTGGCGACCTTTGCGATCGGCACCGCCGGCGCCGCCAATGCGGCGCTGTTTGCGGTGGCGATGTTCGCCGTCGATGACGCGGCCTTGCGCGCGAAGCTGGAGGCCTACCGCGCCCGGCAGACCGAGGTCGCGCGCGCGATGACTTCCGATCTGAAATGACGCCTGCCGTGTCGACGTCAGCTTTCGTCCCGCTGCGGGCGTTCGGGAACGCGCCAGAGCATGCGCCGTTCCGCGCGGGCCGAGGCTGCCGGGTGACCGGCTCCGCTCATGTCCCCCGGGCCGGGTCACCGCCCAATCGCTTCCGGCAAGACCAATCCGGCCCTCCTCCTTTACTTCGCTGCGCCGGTCACCCGGCACCCTCCGCACGCAGCCACGGTTGCCTGCAGCGGCCGTCGACCATCACGGTGGTGCCCAGAGCGATGCGGTGGGGTGCCGTGTGGAGTGAAGTAAAGGGGGAGGGCCGGATCGACTTGATCCGAAGCGAAGGAACAGTGAACCGGCCCGGAGGACATGAACGGAACACGGCACCGCGCCGCAGCGCTCTCTCGCCAAACGAGTCCTGCTGCCAACGAACGCCCGCAGTGGGTCGAAGGCTCGCTTCGCGAGCGGTCGGTCTTTTTATGCGTTGCGGGTCGCGCGAAGCGCGGTGGGGCCACTGACATGAGACCTTTGCTCAGGCGCGGGGCGACGCTCGGCTGGAGTTCACGATGACGCCCTTCATCGCACCCGGCGCGACTTTGGGCGTCATGGGCGGCGGCCAGCTTGGCCGGATGTTTGTCCACGCCGCGCAGCAGATGGGCTACTTCACCGTCGTGCTCGATGCCGACCCCGCGAGCCCTGCGGGGCTGGTCGCGCACCACCACATCCAGGCCAATTACGTCGACGAACAAGGCCTGGCGCAGCTGATGCAGCGCAGTGCAGCGATCACCACCGAGTTCGAGAATGTGCCGGCCTGCGCGCTGGTGACGCTCGGCGCGCACCGGCCTGTGGCGCCGGGTGCACAGGCGGTGGCGGTGTGCCAGGACCGTGCCGCCGAGAAGCGGCATTTCGCGGGCTGCGATGTGCCGTGCGCGCCGCATGCGGTGATCGAAAACGCCTCACAGCTCGCTGAGGTGCCCGAGGCGCTGTTCCCCGGCATCCTGAAGACCACCCGCCTGGGCTACGACGGCAAGGGCCAGGCGCGGGTCGCGACACGGGCCGATCTGCCGGCGGCGTGGGCGTCGCTCGGCGGTGTGTCGGCCGTGCTCGAGCAGCAATTGCCGCTGGCCTACGAGGTGAGCGTGATCGTCGCGCGCAGCGCGGTCGGGCAGGTGGTGCACCTCCCGCTGCAGCAGAACCTGCACCGCGACGGCATTCTGGCCGTGACCCAGGTGCCTGCGCCTGACCTGACCGTGGCGGTGCAGCAGCGCGCGATCGACGCCGCCGAGCGGGTGGCCGAATCGCTGGGCTATGTCGGTGTGCTGTGCGTGGAGTTCTTCGTGCTGAAAGACGGCAGCCTGGTCGCCAACGAGATGGCACCGCGCCCGCACAACTCCGGCCACTACAGCGTCGATGCCTGCGACCTGTCGCAGTTCGACCTGCAGGTGCGCACGATGACCGGAGCGCCGCTGGTCGCCCCGAGGCTGCATTCCCCGGCGGTGATGCTGAATTTGCTCGGCGACCTGTGGTTCGCTTCCGGCGATGCCGCGCCGCGCGAGCCCGACTGGGCCGCGGTGCTGGCGCTGCCCGGCGTGCACCTGCATTTGTATGGCAAGGCGACACCGCGCCGCGCCCGCAAGATGGGGCACCTGACCGTCACCGCGGCCACCGCCGAACAAGCGCGGGCCGTGGCGCTGCAAGCCGCTGCGGCGCTGGGCCTGCCGGCGTTCTGACGCCCGCCAATTCACCGCACGCTGCCATGCTGCTGGACGGACACGACCCCGTGGCGATCGCCGCGGCCGCCGAGGCGCTCGCCGCCGGCGAACTCGTCGCCTTTCCCACTGAAACCGTCTACGGCCTGGGGGCGCGGGCCGATGACGACGACGCGGTGGCCCGCATCTACGCGGCCAAGGGCCGCCCGACCGGCCACCCGCTGATCGTCCATGTCGCTGACGCTGCGGCCGCGCGGCCGTTCTGCGCCGCCTGGCCCGATCTGGCACAGCGGCTGGTGGCGGCGTTCTGGCCCGGCCCGATGACGGTGATCGTGCCGCGCGCCGACGGCATGGCCGCGGCCAGCGCCGGTGGCCAGCCGACCCTCGGTCTGCGCTGCCCGTCGCATCCGGTGGCGCTGGCCCTGCTGCGCGCGGCCGCTGTGCGCGGTGTGCGCGGCATCGCCGCGCCGAGTGCCAACCGCTTCGGGCGGCTCAGCCCGACGCAGGCGGCGCATGTCGTGGCTGAATTGGGCACCGAACTGCGCGTGCTCGACGGCGGCGACTGCGACGTCGGCATCGAATCGACCATCGTCGACTGCTCGCGCGGTCGCGCGGTGCTGCTGCGCCCGGGCTCGCTGACGCGCGGTGCGATCGAAGCGGTGCTCGGCCAGCCGCTGGAAGACCGCGATGCGGAAGCGCCCCGCGCGTCCGGCACGTTGGCCTCGCATTACGCACCGCGCGCCAAGGTCAGGCTGATGGCCTCCGGCCCACTGCGCTCAGCGCTGCAACTGCTGGCCAGCGTGCCCGCCGATGCCGCAGCGCCCAAGTCGGCCGTACCGCTGGCGGTATATTCGCGCGTGCCTGTGCCGAGCGGATCTGCGGTGGCCCATCAGGTGATGCCCACCCGTGCCGACCTCGCGGCCCACGAGCTGTTCACCGTGTTGCGCCGCTTCGATGACCTGGGTGCCCAACTGATCTGGGTCGAAGAACCGCCGGCAGGCCCCGAGTGGGACGGTGTGCGGGATCGCTTGACGCGAGCCTGCGCGGAGTGACCGTCGGCCACCCCTTTTTCCTTTGGAGACCGCATGAATTTCAGAGTCGATCGATGGCGCGCCGTGGCGCTGCGCAGCAGCCTGGTGATCCTGACGACGGTGGGCGCGTTGCTGCTGTCATCGTGCGGTGGCAGCGGCCAGTCCGGCCAGTCCAAGCGGTTCAAGCCGACGCGGATGATTGTTTTCGGTGACGAGGCCAGCTTGTTGGTGCCGACCACCCCCGGCGGCAACGATGCGCGCAAATACACCAACAACGGGTTCAACGCGACCAATACCACGGTGATCGATTGCTTCAACGCGAACCGGCTGTGGGTTCAGTATTTGGCGGATGAATACAGCCTGGTGTTCGCCGAATGCAATCCTGCCAACGCGACGGCAACGGCGCAGATGCGCGCCACAGCCGGTGCCAAGGTGGCCGATCTGGCCACAGCGGTCGATGCTTTTCTGGCGGCCAGCGCCCCCGTGCCCACCGATCTGATCACGATGATGGTCGGCACCAATGACGTCGTCGAGCTGTACAACAGCGTGAACGCATTGGCGATGACGCAGCTCGCTGCGGTGGCTGAAGCGGAACGCCGTGGCAAGCTGTTCGGCACGCAGATCAACCGGCTTACCAACAGCAAGAACAAGCAGGGCCGGGTGATGTACTCCACGGTTCCTGAAGTGGGTTTGACGCCTTTCGGTGTGGGTAAATCGCTTGCTGATCAGTCGCTTTTGAACTCGCTGACCACCAGCTTCAACAATGCAATGCGCAGTACGGTTGATATCAATGGGCGGAGCAATGCCTTTCTCGATACTGCTCAACGGTTCCGAAACATCATCGATTTCGTACGGAAGGGCAAGTCAGTCTCGAACTCTAACGTCACCAATGTCACCGTTGCAGCCTGCCTGGACCCCGTCAACCTGTTGACCTGCACGAACAACACGCTTGTTTCTGGCGCGACATCCACCGACCACATATGGGCTGGCAACATCAACTTCAGCGCCGCCGGCCACATCTTGATCGGCAACGACGCGGTCGATCTGGCGACTAGCTTGCCGTTGTAACGCCTTCGTCTGTCAGCGGGGCCGTCTGCCCTGTCGCCCGCGCAGCTTCATCAGCAGGATCGCCAGTGCCAACGCCAACGTGATGGCATTGGCGGCGACGATGGGCCAGGCGCCGAGCACCACGCCGTAGGCCAGCCACAGTGCGACACCGACGGTGAAGCAGCTGTACATGCCCAGCGAGATGCCGCTGACATCGCCAGTGCGAAAGCAGAGCCAGGCCTGCGGTATGAACGACACCGTGGTCAGCGCCGCGGCGGCATAGCCCAGCAGATCGATCCAGTCGGGGTCGCTCATCGCCTGGGGTTCGCGCTGTTTCCCGCACTGCTTTCGGCGCTGCGGGCCGGGGCCTCAGAAAAGCCGTCGTTTGCGGCCCACTCGATCAGCGCTTCCAGCGCCGGCCGCGCTGCTGCCGCGTTCGGGTGGTTGACGATGCCCACCAGCACGTAGCGCCGCCCGCTCGGCGCCAGCACATAGCCGGCCACCGCGGTCACATCGCGCAGCGATCCGGTCTTCAAGTGCGCACGGCCGGTGAGCGTTTGTGTGCGCCGCAGCGTGCCGTCGACGCCGCTGACCGGCAGCGAGGCCATCAGCTCCGGCATCAGCGGGCTGGCCGCGGCGTCTTGCAGCAACCTCGCCAGCAAGGCCGCGGTGACGCGCGTTTCGCGTGACAACCCCGAGCCGTTGTCGATCACTGCCGCGCGGCCCGCGTCGCCGTAGCGTGTGGCCAGCCAGCCGCGCAGCACGTCGCGCGCGCCGTCCGGCGTGCCCAGGCCGCGTTGCGTCAGCGCCAGCGTCAGGAACAGTTGCTGAGCCATCACGTTGTTGCTGTACTTGTTGATGTCGCGGACCACCTCGGCCAACGGAGGCGAGGCCAGCTCGAAGGTCGGCGCGGTGGCCGGCGCCGTGCCGTCGCGCACGGTGCC
>JANMXL010000278.1:0-18294 GCA_031380885.1 Burkholderiales bacterium
AGATGCTGCTGCACCAGCACCCGGTCAACGACGCCCGCGAAGCGCGCGGCGCGCTGCCGGTCAATTCGTTCTGGTTGAGTGGTTGTGGGCCCGCGCAATCGGCCACCGCTGACGTAACGGTGGATGACCGCCTGCGCGAACTGTTGCTCGCCGAAGACTGGGCCGGCTGGGCCGATGCCTGGTGCGCGCTCGATGCCGAGGTACTGAAGCCGCTGGTGTCACGCGCCGCGCAAGGCGAGCCGGTTTCGCTCACGCTGTGCGGCGAGCGCGGCTGGCAACGCTTCGACGCCGTGCAGCGCTCGTTGTGGCAGCGGCTCGGCGATCGCTTCAGAACCATTGAACCGCACGTGGTGCTGAGCGCCTTGTGATGAGCACCCCAACGCTGACCTTGCGACCCCTCGCTCCGCGCAGCGCGTGGACGCTCGAACAGGCGGGCGTGCCGCCGCTGCTGGCGCGGTTGTTCGCTGCACGCGGCGTGCGCGGCATCGATGAACTCGACGACGCTCTGGCGCGGCTGCTGCCGCCGTCCGAACTGCGGGGCGCCGCCCAGGCCGCCGTGCTGCTGGCCGACGCGCTGCGCGACCAGCTGCGCGTGTGCGTCGTCGCCGACTACGACTGCGATGGCGCCACCGCCTGCGCGGTCGCTTTGCGCGGCCTGGCGCTGCTGGGTGCCGCGCCCGACCGGCTGGGCTATGTGGTGCCCGACCGCGCAGTGCACGGCTACGGCCTGACGCCCACCATCGTCGACCTGGCGCTGGCGCAGGGTGCCCAGCTGCTGCTCACGGTGGACAACGGTGTCGCGAGCCTCGCGGGCGTGGCCCACGCGCGTGCGCATGGTCTCATCGTCGTCGTCACCGACCACCACCTGCCGGCGCAGCTGAACGACGAGATCGTGCTGCCTGATGCACATGTGATCGTCAACCCGAACCAGCCGGGCTGCGGCTTCGCCAGCAAGCACCTGGCCGGCGTCGGCGTGATCTTCTATGTGCTGCTGGCGCTGCGCAGTGAGCTGCGTGCGCGGGGCGTCTATGCCGATGCTTCAACTGGACAACATTCGGCGCCGGCACAACCGAAACTCGACACCCTGCTCGACCTGGTCGCCCTCGGCACCGTCGCCGACGTGGTGCGGCTCGACGCCAACAACCGGCGGCTGGTCGCGCAGGGGCTCAAGCGCATCCGCGCCGGCCGCATGCAGCCGGGTGTGGCCGCGCTGTTCGCCGCTGCCGGGCGTGATGCGTCGCGCGCCGCGGGTTTCGACTTCGGCTTCGCGCTTGGCCCGCGCATCAACGCGGCGGGCCGCTTGTCGGACATGACGCTCGGCATCGAGTGCCTGCTGACCGATGACCCGGCACGCGCCGCACAACTGGCGCAGCAGCTTGACGCGATCAACCGCGAACGGCGCAACGTGGAGGCCGGCATGCGCGAACAGGCCGAGTCGCTGCTGGCAGCGCTGCTGCAACAGCACAACGATGCGAAGACCCTGCCCCCCGCGTTTGCAATCTACAACCGTGACTTCCACGAAGGCGTGGTGGGCATCGTCGCATCGCGCTTGAAAGAGCAGGTGCACCGGCCCACCTTCGTGTTCGCGCGCGGGCAAGACGGCCTGCTGAAGGGCTCGGGGCGGTCGATCGACGGCTTTCACCTGCGGGACGCGTTGGACCTCGTCAGCAAGCGGCACCCGGGTGTTTTGAAGAAATTCGGCGGGCACGCGATGGCGGCCGGCTGCACGCTGGAGGAGGCCGATTTCGCAACTTTCGATGCCGCTTTCCAGCAGGTTTCGCGCGAGGGGCTGGACGCCGCGACGCTGGAGCGCCGGCTGCTGAGCGACGGGCCGCTCGGCATCGAGCACTTCACCACCGACGTCGTGCAGGCGCTGAACGCCCAGGTGTGGGGGCCGTCGTTCGAAGCGCCGCTGTTCAGCGATGAGGTCGAGGTCGTCAGCCAGCGGCTGGTTGGCGAGAAGCACCTGAAGCTGAGCATCCGGCATGGGGGCACGCTGCGCGATGCGATCTGGTTCGGCCGCGTTGAGCCGCTGCCGCCCCGCGTGACGCTCGCCTACCGGTTGAGCGTTGACGACTACAACGGCCGCCAGCGGCTGCAGATGATCGTGGAAGCCGCGCAGCCAGCCAGCGACCCGGCGCCGCCAATCCATTCCCCGGCGTGACTTTCGGCCGATGACCCTGCGGTGCGCCGACCTCGTGGCCGTGCAGCACTGCAGGGGCTCCCTACAATGAAAAAGTGAACTTGCCCGCCGCCTGGACCAACGCCGACCTGCACTGCCATTCCTGCGTGTCGGACGGCACCCTGGAGCCCGATGTCCTGGCTGCCCGCGCGAAGGCAAACGGAGTTGAGTTGTGGGCGCTCACTGACCATGATGAGATTGGCGGGCAACAACGGGCGCGCGATGCCGCCCTGGCGTTGGGCCTGCCTTACCTGACTGGCGCCGAAATTTCGGTGACCTTTGCCAGCGTGACCGTGCACATCGTCGGCCTCGGCTTCGATGTCGGCAACCCCGCCCTGGTGCAAGGCCTGGCCGACACCCGCGACGGGCGCATCCTGCGTGCGCAGGAAATGGCCGAGGGGCTGGCCAAGGTCGGCATCTCAGACGCGTTCGAGGGCGCGCTGAACTACGCCGGCAACCCGGAGCTGATCTCCCGCACCCACTTCGCCCGCTACCTGGTGGAAATGGGTTACTGCGCCAGCACCCACGAGGTGTTTCGCAAGTACCTGGTGGAAGGCAAGCCGGGCTATGTGGAGCACCGATGGGCGAAGCTGGGTGACGCGGTGAAGTGGATCACGCAGGCCGGCGGCATCGCGGTCATCGCGCACCCGGGCCGCTACAAGCTCAGCGTCAACGCGGAATACGCGCTGTTCACCGAATTCAAGGCCCATGGCGGGCGCGGTGTCGAGGTGGTGACTGGCAGCCACACCAGCGCCGACTACGCCAAATACGCCGACATGGCGATCGAGTTCGACCTGCTCGCCTCGCGCGGCAGCGACTTCCACAGCCCCGACGAAAGCCGCACCGACCTCGGCACGCTGCCGGCGCTGCCGCTGCGGCTGAGTCCGGTGTGGGAAGCGCTGATGGACCGGGTGCAGCGGGCGGCGTAGGCCAGCTGCGAGGAGTCGCGAGGAAGGGACGTTCAGCTCAGCAGTTCCACGGGCGGCGTCATCACAACGCTCTTAGCGCGCTTGGCCAGCCGCTGGTCGAACGTCGCAAACGTCGAAGCGCGCGAACTTCGCGCCAAGTGCAGAGCATCGGCAAAGTCAAGCCCTTGATCGAAAGCATCAAGGGCCTCCATGACCGCGCCACGGTCTTCGAGGGTGAGGTGCTCGATGCTGCTCAGGGCACGCAACACCCGTGAAATGTCTTTCTGTGGGAAGCCGTAAAACCCGCGCATCACCCACTCGAATTCCAGCAGCACGGTGACCGAGACGAAAGCCCGTTCCGACAAGGCGGCGACGGCAGCAGGCCGCTGTTTGGCGGCCTGCGCGTCATCAGCGTCGTCGACGAAGAAACGGGCCAGGACGTTGGTGTCCAGCGCCCTCATGGCTGGCCCTTGCGCGAACGGGCCAGCAGCGATGCCGGATCGAAATCTTCCAGCCGACGCGGTGCGCCGCGCGGCTTCGCCTTGACCATGCCGGCCATTCCGCTCAGATCAACAGTGGCCACAGAGCGGACAACTCGCAGTTTCAGGCCGTCCGGCTCTTCGAGCACTTCAATCTGGGCGCCCGCACCCATGCCGAGCCGCCGCCGCAGCGCCGCAGGCAGCACGATCTGGCCTTTTGATGAGACGAGCAAGGTAGACATTTCAACTCCCCACGCAGACAACAAGTCACCACATTCTATTTTGACTTACATCGTAAGGCAGAATATCAGTGGCTGGCCAGAAGCGACCCATTGCCCAGGGCGCTGACGCCGCCGCTGACAATCCTGCGATGTCCCAGCACTTCGAGCTCCACCCCGACAACCCGCAGTCGCGCCTGTTGAAGCAGGCCGCGCAGATCCTGCAGGGTGGCGGTGTGGCGGCAGTGCCGACCGATTCGAGCTATGCGCTGGTGTGCCGGCTCGACGACAAGGCGGCGGTCGAGAACCTGCGGCGCATCCGCGGTGTCGACGACAAGCATCACCTGACGCTGCTGTGCCGCGACCTGAGCGAACTGGCCAACTACGCGCGCGTCGACAACCGGCAATACCGGCTGCTGAAGCTGGGCACCCCAGGGCCGTTCACCTTCATTCTGGAAGCGTCGAAGGAGGTGCCGCGCCGCATCTCGCACCCGTCGCGCCGCACCATCGGCTTGCGCGTGCCCGACCACAAGATGCTGCAGGAGCTGCTGGCGGTGTACGGCGAGGCGCTGGTCGCGACGACGCTGATCCCGCCCGACGAAACCGAGGCACTGAATGACCCAGACGAGATCCGCGATCGCTACGACAAACGGGTGCAGGCGGTGGTCGATGCCGGCGCCTGCGCGGCACAGCCGACCACGGTGGTCGACTTGACCGGCGACACGCCGGTGCTGCTGCGCCTGGGCCGCGGTGACCCGGCGACGTTGGGCTTGCAGGCCGAAGCCGGCTGACCCGGCGCCGGGGTCAGCCGCCGAGCACCTTCGCGATGCGCTCCGGGTCGAAGCCGACGAGGCGCTGACCACGCACCAACAATGTCGGCGTGCCGGGCGCCTGCTGCGCGCGGTAGCTTTCGGCGCAAGCGGCATCAGTCTCGATGAAGCATTCGGTGTAAGGAATCTGGTGCTCGGTCATGTAGCGGCTGGCGCTCTTGCAATAGGCGCAGGTCTCTGACGACAACATCACGATGTCGCCCGGCTTGGCCAGCGAGGCCAACGCCACGCCGGCGTGCTGGTCTCGGTAGTTTTGCCAGCTTTGCAGCACAGCCCAGGCGGCCAACGCGATCACCAGTGGGCGCAGCCACGGGCGGCGGCGCGAGGTGGAAGCCCCTGGACTGTCGCTCGCAGGGGCATCAGGGGTGGGGTTGGGCGACTCGGGTGGCATGGCGTTCTCAGGCACTGGCCGTCACGGCGGCGGTCACAACGACCTCGATTTTCCATTCCGGCCGCGCCAGTCGAGCTTGTACCGTGGCACGCGGCGGCGCATCACCCGGCGGCACCCAGTCGTCCCAGACGGCGTTCATCGCGTCGTAGTCGGCCAGGTCGGCGAGATAAATGTGCGCCATCAGGATGTGCGCGTTGTCGGTACCGGCCTCGGTCAGCAGGCGATCGACCATCGCCAACACCTGCCGCGTCTGGCCGACGATGTCCTGCGTGGTGTCGCTGGGCACCTGGCCTGCGAGGTACACGACATTCTGGAAGACGGCCATCTCCGACAGCCGGTCGTCGACATGAAAACGTTTCAGGCTTTGGGGCATGACTCAAAACTCCTCATCGCATTTTTCGTCAGCGCTTCGCGCCGTGTCGTGGCGCTGCGGCGGGCGGCACCGAACCCGACTTCTGGCCCAGTTTGCTCTCCGTGCCGGCGAGCAGCTTCTGGATGTTGGCAGCGTGCCGCCAGACCAGCAGCAGCCCCATCACGCCCGACGCGATCGCCGTCGGCCCCGGGCCCCAGATCAACAGTTGATAGAACGGTGCAAACGCCGCCGAGACGATCGCCGCCAGCGACGAGTAGCGAAAGAAGTACGCAATGATCAGCCAGGTGAACAGCGTGCCGAGCCCCAGCCACGGGTTCAGCCCTATCAGCACGCCCGCAGCAGTCGCTACACCCTTGCCGCCCTTGAATCCGAAGAACACCGGCCACAGGTGCCCGAGGAACGCCGCCACGCCGACCAGAGCCGCCGTGCCTTCGCCGAGGCCCCACGGGGCACCGAATGCGGCCACCGCCCACACCGGCATGAAGCCCTTCAAGGCGTCGAGCACCAGCGTCAGCACCGCAGCACCCTTGTTGCCCGATCGCAGCACGTTGGTCGCGCCCGGGTTGCCTGAACCGTAGCGGCGCGGGTCACCCAGCCCCATCGCGCGGCTGACCAGCACAGCGAATGACAGCGAGCCGATCAGGTAGGCCGCCAATGCGGCAATGAGGGAAAGGAAAGGCTCCATGCGGGATGCGATGCGGGTGTGGTGGTCAGGTCTACCTTGATTTTGCGCCCTGGCTTAGCAGGGCACGGGTCAACGCTGCGATTTCAGCGGCCCCTGCGCCAGCACCGCGCCACCGGTCGCGCACTGCACCGGCCGCGCACCCAGCAACGTGACCAGCACCTTCGGGTCGATGCCGACCAGGTAGCCGCGCTGGCCGCCGTTGATGTAGATGCGCGGCAGCTCCAGTACCGTGGCTTCGACATACACCGGCATCGCCTTTTTCGTGCCGAAGGGCGAGGTGCCCCCGACTGGGTAGCCGCTGTGCCGCTGCGCGACCTCGGGCTTGCAGTTCTGCACCTTTTTTACCCCGATCTGGCGCGCCAAGTTCTTGGTGCTGACCTGCAGGTCGCCGTGCATCAGCACCACCAGCGGCTGCGCAGACTCGTCTTCCATCACCAGCGTCTTCACCACATGGTGCTCATCGACGCCGAGCTGGCGCGCCGATTCGGCCGTGCCCCCGTTGTCGACGTAGTCGTACAGATACCCGGTGTAGACCACCGCGCGGCGCTTCAGCAGTTGCGTGGCAGGGGTTTCAGCGGCGTGTTCTTTGCGGCTCATCGAGTTTCTTTAGGTTTTACGACTCAACCCGAGTCGGCGTTTCACCCAGCGCTTGTAGTGTTTGAACGATGCACGTACTTCGCCGGTCAGGTGAAATTCATTTTTCTCAAACTCAGATTCCGCCCTGGGCACAATAGAATTATTTTCCCGCAGTCGAGTGATGTATTGGTCGAACCGATGCAGTATGGAGCTATTTTCAGCGCCCCCGTATTTGACAACCACTGAGGAATGCCTCGGCAGCGGGTCATGAAAGTAATCTGTTGGTTTTTCATCGGTCGAACGCACCGAGTACGTCAATGCATAATTCCTGATCTGATCCGCGCTGACCCTAAAGTTTCTTGACCGGATCGATGCCGACATTTCCCCCCAATGAAAAGACTCGTTCGGCGAGCTGTCTTTTTTCATCTTCAGAGAATGTTCGTTGAGTATTATTTTTGCTATCAGTTGATTCGAGCTGCGAATCGGAAAATGGGCCAAGGGGGTTGAGAGTACAACTTTTTGACAGTTTCCCCCGTCCAAGCGCTTGATGGAGTGGCTCCCTGCGGGGATCCGTACTTTGCCGAACAATGCCTTTGGAATCACTGATTTAAACAATTGATAACCTTCCTTATTTCGTCTATGCGTCATGCGCACGGTCGCAGGAATCGAAGGATTCAGGTTTTCCAGATCATCCTCGACGGGGACATAGGTTTTCCACGGCATGATCCCGTATCCGTTGAGACCAACCTCTTCGAGATCAGCAATCAACGACTGGCGATCCGCGGCGCCTAGAAATTCATCGGCATCCAGCAGAAATGCAAAGTCAGTGCCTGTGTCCTGTTTTGTTGCTTTGTTCAGCGCGGCGGTTATTGCGCGTTCCTGCTGATTACTGCAGCTGGTGCTATTCCACACCTCGATGGCGAGCCCCTCATCTGCCAGCGCGGTCAGGATTTCTACGGTTTTGTCCTTGCTCAGGTTATCGACGATATAAAGCTTGTCGAGATAGACAAGGTTGTGGCGCACGAATGATTCAATAATGTCTTCTTCGTCGCGAACGCAGCTGATACCGATGAGTCTCATTTTTATATTCAATCAGGGTAATATCAAGTCACGGCTGCCCACGGTCACCGCTCACGCACCGAAGCGCTGCAACAGGTGCGCCAGGTGCTCGAATTCGGCCCGTTCGCGGATCAGCTGCACGATGGCGGTGACGTCGCGCAATTCGGCGTTGCGGATGGAAAAGGATTCAGAAGCGTCTGCGGTCATGCGGGATCGTGGTCGTCTTCGGCCAGGCCGTGCTGGCGGTCGAGTCGTTCCATGTGGTGGGCGTAGTACGCCACGATGATGACGTACACCAGCGGCGCGCCCAGCGCTGCGGCCCAGAAGCTGAACGGCCCGCCGAAAAAGTTGAAGCTCAGCTCGCGGGCATAGAAGGTCAGCACAAAGGTCACGACGAACCAGATCACCAGCAAGATCGCGGTGATGCGCAGGTTCTGGCGCCAGTGGGCCTGGTGTCTGTCAGTCCACGGCATCGTGTCGGTCTGTGGGGGATGGGCAGGTCAGCATGCTCATCGCAGCAGAGGGTCGCATGAGAGAATCAAGTCTTGCAATTGGAACAGGGTTGTCACCTCATGGACGTCGAACACATCAATGCGATAGGCAACCGATTGGCCGACCTGAGCCACCGCACGCAAGACCTCCGGGGGTATCTTTGACTACGACCGCAAAGCACTGCGGCTGAACGAAGTCAACGCAGCGCTCGAAAACCCGAGCGTCTGGAACGAGCCCAAGCGGGCGCAGGAGCTGGGGCGCGAGAAGCGCACGCTGGAATCGGTGGTACAGACCATCGACCACCTGACCAGCAACCTGGCCGACAACACCGAGCTGTACGACATGTCGAAGGCCGACGGCGACTTCGACGGGCTGCTGGCCATCGAGGCCGATGCGGCGAAGCTTGAAGAGACCGTGGCCCAGCTCGAATTCCGCCGGATGTTCAACAACCCGGCCGACCCGAGCAACTGCTTCATCGACATCCAGGCCGGGGCGGGTGGTACCGAGGCTTGCGACTGGGCTGGCATGCTGCTGCGCCAGTACCTGAAGTACTGCGAGCGCAAGGGTTTCAAGGCCACGCTGGAAGACGAAACGGTCGGCGACATCGCCGGCATCAAGAGCGCCACCATCAAGGTCGAGGGCGAGTACGCGTTCGGTCTGCTGCGCACCGAAACCGGTGTGCATCGGCTGGTGCGCAAGAGCCCGTTTGATTCGGCGGGTGGCCGCCACACCTCGTTCGCGAGCCTGTTCGTCTACCCCGAGGTCGATGACTCAATCGAGATCGACATCAACCCGTCCGACGTGCGCACCGACACCTTCCGCGCCTCGGGCGCCGGCGGTCAGCACATCAACAAAACCGACTCGGCGGTGCGCCTGACGCACATCCCCACCGGCATCGTGGTGCAGTGCCAGGACGGGCGCAGCCAGCACAGCAACCGCGACGTGGCCTGGAAGCGGCTGCGCTCGAGGTTGTTCGATTTCGAGATGCGCAAGCGCATGGAAGAGCAACAGAAGCTCGAAGACACCAAGACCGACGTGGGTTGGGGCCACCAGATCCGCAGCTACGTGCTCGACCAGAGCCGCATCAAGGATCTGCGCACCGGCTACGAGGTGTCGGCCACGCAGAAGGTGCTGGACGGCGACCTCGACCCGTTCATTGAAGCCAGTTTGAAGCAAGGTGTTTGAAGCGCATCGCTCCGCTATAGTGCGTGTCACAGACAGAAAATCGGTGTCACACATGAAAACGATCAACGTTCGCGAGTTGCGCAGCGAAATCCCCCGCTTGCGCGAGACCCTGGCGCTGGAACACGAGTTGGTGCTCGTCTCCAACGGCGAACCCGTGGCGCGCATTTTGCCGATACCCCAGAAGCGGCATGCCGCGTCGCTGGCCGACCATCGCTCAAAAATGAAGATGGTGAGCGTGCCCTCGGAGGTGCTGATCCGCGAAGAGCGCGACCGGCGCTGACATTCATGGCCGTGTATGTCGACACCAGTGCGCTGGTCAAGCGCTACGTCCACGAGCCCTCGTCGGCCGCGTTCGACGCGTTCGTCACAGCCGCTGACGACGATTTGTTCATCAGCCCCTTGACCCTCACCGAATTCGAATCGGTGCTCCATCGACGGCTGCGGCAGCGCGACTTCGACAAGCGTTTCCTGCAACGTGCCCAAGCATTGTTCAATCACGACATGGCCGCCGCGTTGTGGCAGGTTCAGGCTTTCGAGCCTGCCGCCTTTCAAGACGCTGTTCGACTGATCCGCGAATTGGGCCTGCCGCTGGCCACGCTGGACGCGCTGCACCTTGGAAGCGCGCTGCAGTACCGCTGCAGCCACATCGCCACCAGCGACAAGCAACTCGCCCGGGCCGCGCAACGCAGCGGCCTGGTCATCCACGATTTTTCGAGCTGATTCCCCATGCGTGAAGGCACTGCCCCACTGATCCGCCGCGAGGACTACAGCGCGCCGGCGTTCTGGATCAAGACCGTCGATTTGACCTTCGACCTCGACCCGGTGCGCACGCTGGTGACGAGCCGGATGCAGCTCGAACGCAACCTGGGCGTGCTACCGCAGCCGCTCAAGCTGCACGGCGATGAGCTGTCGGTGTCGCGGGTGCTGGTCAACGGCGAGAGCGTGTCGTTTCGCCATGACAGCGGCCTGCTGGTGCTCGACAGCCTGCAGAACATGCCCGAAGGCCCATTCATGCTGGAGATCCGCAACACCTGCTCGCCTGAGCGCAACACGCAGCTGTCGGGGCTGTACACCTCGAACGGCGGCCTGTTCACCCAGTGCGAAGCCGAGGGCTTCCGGCGCATCACCTACTTCCTCGACCGCCCCGATGTGATGGCGGTCTACACCGTCACCTTGCGCGCCAACAAGGCCGCGTACCCGGTGCTGCTGTCGAACGGCAACCTGGTCGCGCAGACCGACCTCGACGGCGGCAAGCACCAGGCGGTGTGGCACGACCCGTTCCCGAAACCCAGCTACCTGTTTGCGCTGGTGGCTGCCGACCTGGTCGCCCGCGAGCAGCACATCCGCACCCGCGCTGGGCGCGACCATTTGTTGCAGGTGTACGTGCGCCGAGGCGACCTCGACAAGACCGAGCACGCGATGAACTCGCTGATCGCCAGCGTGGTGTGGGACGAGGCGCGCTTCAAGCTGCCACTGGACCTCGACCGCTTCATGATCGTCGCGGTGGGCGACTTCAACATGGGCGCGATGGAGAACAAGGGGTTGAACATCTTCAACACCAAGTTCGTGCTGGCCACGCCAGCCACCGCCACCGACGTCGATTACGCCGGCATCGAGAGCGTGGTCGGCCACGAGTATTTCCACAACTGGACCGGCAACCGCATCACCTGCCGCGACTGGTTCCAGCTCAGTCTGAAGGAAGGTCTGACGGTCTTCCGCGACCAGGAATTCAGCATCGACATGGCGGGCAGCGCCTCCGCGAGAGCGGTCAAGCGCATCGAGGACGTGCGGCAGCTGCGCCAGCTGCAGTTCCCCGAAGACGCGGGCCCGATGGCGCACCCGGTGCGCCCCGACAGCTACCAGCAGATCAACAATTTCTACACCGCCACCGTGTACGAAAAAGGCGCCGAGGTCGTGCGCATGATGCAGACGCTGGTCGGCCGCGACGGCTTCGCGCGCGGCATGACGCTGTACTTCGAGCGCCACGATGGCCAGGCGGTGACCTGTGATGATTTCGCCCAGGCGATCGCTGACGCCAACCCCGACAGCGCGCTCGCCGCGCACCTCGTGCCCTTCAAGCGCTGGTATGCCCAACCCGGCACACCGCGCCTGACCGCCACGGGTCACTTCGACGCGCAAGCACACACCTACACGCTGACCGTCGAGCAGACGCTGGCACCGGGCCAGGAGCCGTTCGTCGTGCCGCTGGCGATGGGGCTGATCTCACGCAACGGTGCCGCCCTGCCCTTGCGGCCGGACGGCGATGCCGACCCCACAGGCACCCATCGCGTGTTGGTGCTGAACGCCGCCCACAGCCGCTACACCTTCACCGACATCGCCAGCGCCCCGGTGCCGTCGCTGTTGCGCGGCTTCTCGGCGCCGGTGATCCTGTCCGACGACCTGAGCGACGCCGATCTGCTGGTGCTGCTCCAGCACGACAGTGACCCCTTCAGCCGTTGGGAGGCCGGCCAGCGGCTCGCACTCAATCGCCTGCTCGCGGCCACCCACGACGGTGGCGCACTGACGCTCGATGAGGCCTTTATCGCCGCGATGCGCGACATCCTGCGCCACCCGGCACTCGACGCCGCGTTCAAGGACATGGTGCTGACGCCGCCGAGCGAAGCCTATGTGGCCGAGAAGCTCACCGTCGTTGATCCGCAGCACATCCACAGCGCCCGCGAAGCGATGCGCGCGCAGCTGGCGGCCGCGCTGCGCGACGACTGGGCCTGGGCCTACGAACAGCACCAGGTCGCAGGCGCCTACACGCCCGACGCGGTGTCGGCCGGCAAGCGCTCACTGGCAAATCAGGCGCTGTCCATGCTGTGCCTGGATGCGGTGGCGCGCGGCGATGCGATCTGGCCCGGCCGCGCGTTCCAGCGCTTCAAGGACGCGGCGAACATGACTGATCGCCTCGGCGCTCTGGCGGCGCTGGTCAACGCGCATGCCGAGCTGGCCGCACCGGCGCTGGAGCGCTTTCATGCGATGTTCAAAGGCGAGGCGCTGGTCATCGACAAATGGTTTGCGTTGCAGGCCACCGCGCCGGAGGTCGATGGCCGGGTGTTCGCGCGGGCACAGCAGTTGCTCACGCATCCTGACTTTTCCATCCGCAACCCGAACCGCGCACGCAGCCTGATCGCGTCGCTGTGCATGATGAACCCGGCGGCCTTCCACCGCGCCGACGCCGCGGGCTATGGCTTCTGGGCCGATCGGGTGCTCGAACTCGACGCGGCGAACCCACAGCTGGCCGCGCGCATGGCCCGCATCATGGACCGCTGGAGCCGCCTCGCCGAGCCCTACCGCAGTGCGGCGCGCGGGGCCATCAGCCGCGTCGCGGCCCAACCCGACCTGTCGAGCGATGTGCGAGAGATCGTGTCGCGGGCACTGGCCAGTTGAAGGAGAAAACATGAGCAAACGAGTCAGCCTGACGCAGTACCTGGTCGAGCAGCAACGCCAGCACGGCAACATCCCTGCGCAACTGCGGCTGCTGATCGAGGTGGTAGCGCGCGCCTGCAAGCGCATCAGCATCAGCGTCAACAAGGGCGCATTAGGCGACGTGCTGGGCAGTGCCCACACCGAGAACGTGCAGGGTGAGGTGCAGAAGAAGCTCGACATCATCGCCAACGAGGTGCTGATCGAGGCCAATGAATGGGGCGGACATCTGGCTGCGATGGCCAGCGAGGAGATGGAAGACGTCTATGTCGTGCCGAATCGCTTCCCCCAGGGCGAATACCTGCTGCTGTTCGATCCGCTCGACGGCTCCAGCAACATCGATGTGAACGTCAGCATCGGCACCATCTTCTCCGTGCTCAAGCGCGACGACTCCGGCCGCCCGGTCACCGAGGCCGACTTCCTGCAACCAGGGCGCCAACAGGTCGCGGCCGGCTACTGCGTCTACGGGCCGCAGACCACGCTGGTGCTGACCGTCGGTGATGGCGTCGCGATGTTCACACTGGACCGCGAGCAGGGCTCGTGGGTGCTGACGCAGGACGGCGTGCAGATTCCCGAAGACACCCAGGAATTCGCGATCAACATGAGCAACATGCGCCACTGGGCGCCGCCGATGCGCCGCTACATCGACGAGTGCCTGGCCGGTACCGATGGCGTGCGCGGCAAGAACTTCAACATGCGCTGGATCGCCAGCATGGTGGCTGATGTGCACCGCATCCTGACCCGCGGCGGCGTGTTCATCTACCCCTGGGACCAACGCGAGCCCGGCAAGGCCGGCAAGCTGCGGCTGATGTACGAGGCCAACCCGATGGGATTCCTCGTCGAACAGGCCGGCGGCGCGGCCACCAACGGCCAGCAGCGAATTCTGGACATCGCCCCCGACGCACTGCACCAGCGCGTCAGCGTGATGCTCGGCTCGAAGAACGAAGTCGAGCGGGTGACGCGCTACCACCAGGAGGCCGTTTGAACGGCCTCAGTTGAAGGCGCCCAGCTATACTGGCGGGCTGCGCCGGTGTAGCTCAGTTGGTAGAGCAGCTCATTCGTAATGAGAAGGTCGAGGGTTCGATTCCTTTCTCCGGCACCAGTTTCCGAGCCCCGCAAGTCGCCTAAGTCATTGATCTAGTTGATGATTTAGGTCGAAAATCACAAGGGAGAGATGGCTAGCGTGTGGTAATTACTGTGGTAATTGCCCATGAAGATTTCCATCGGCCTCATCCGCGTGACTATCAAATACTCGTATCCGCGCGGGAATTCGACGTACTACCAACGGGGCGTACCTGCAGACCTACAGGCGCACTACGGGTCTAAGACCGTCAAGATCAAAGTTGACGATGGCAGCAATAAAGCCAACCTCAAACTGATAGCACGGCGCATCGAAGAAGCAAACCGTGAGACGGAAGCCGAATGGGCCTCCCTCCGCGCTGCCCCCGATGCATCCCCTCCGCAGCCCATCAAGAGCAGAGCAGCAGCCCTCCTGACCTCTTGGGGCCTAAGCCCGGCCGGGGGCGCTGATAACGACGAATCTGCCGAGTCAGCCTTCTTCGACAGCCTCGACCTCAAGCGTGAGAAGTTCGCCAACGGTGACGAAGAGGCTTACCGCGAGGCAAGCGGCAGCGACTACCTGACGCCGCATGAGATTGAAGCGGCGAAGCTCCTGGCCGGTACTGCGAAGCCCTGTCTTAACGACGCCCTCGACCTGTACCTCGAAAGACACAGGAAAAAGAACAATCAGACGTTCTGCAACCAGACCCGAAGCGCCTTCGCAAGGGTCACCGCGATCATTGGGAACAAGCCCATTGCGGAGACTAGCCGGGACGACGCCTACGCCTTCGTGAAGAAGCTAGGGGCAGAGGGCCTCGCTTCAGGATCAATCAGAAGGAGGCTGAATACGGCCCGTGCGGTCCTGAATGCGTACTTCACCAGCAAAGAAATTCATCGGGCCAACCCATTCGCCAACGTCACGATTCCCGACGAGGGAGACGATGAGGAAACCGCTGTCCCGTATACAGCTGAAGAAGTAGTCCAGGTCATCAAATGCGCAAAGGCCGCCGACGATGATGCTCGCTGGGTTGTGGCGATGATCGCTGACACTGGAGCCCGCCTCGGTGAGATAGTGGGACTGGCCCTCTCTGACATCAAGCTCGATGCCGACACCCCACATCTGGTCCTGAAGGTTCACCCCTGGCGCACCCTGAAGAACAAGCAAAGTGCTCGTTTGGTGCCACTTGTGGGCTGTGCTTTGTGGGCTGCTCAGAGGGTCAAGGAAACCGCAGCTACGGGCCAAACCTTCGCCTTCCCTCGATACAACAAGGGGAAGAAGACCACCTCAAACAGCGCCAGCGGAGTCCTCAACAAGTGGTTGAAGAGCAAGCCGGTGGGCCTGGACCACACCATCCACGAACTCCGGCACACGATGGCAGACCGGCTACGGAATGTGCAGTGTCCCGCAGACATTCGCCTTCGGATCGGCGGCTGGGTCGTCAAGGGTGAAGGTGAGAACTACGGGGATGGCTACACCCTGAAGGTTCGGGAGGAGTGGTTGCAGAAGGTGGTCAACCGAACGGCCCTGGACGCCCTCCCCGCCGCAGTTAGCACCTGAGGTCCCTGCTCCTCTTCCTCATCACGAAGAGGTTGCGCTGGATGTCCGTCTTGGCATCACCACTGGAGGCCCGTTCGTCTGCTTCTGACTGAGCAATGGAACCATCCAGCCTGTTGCATTCCGCCTGAGCTTCTCCCGGGAGCTTGATCCTTCGCTTCCTGACTTCCATCTGCTGAGGATTCAGGCCGGTGATCGGCTTCGCTGCTTCGGCAAACTGTTCCCGGCCCTTCTCCCTGGCGACATCAGCCCCCGTGAGTTCCCGCCCCGTGGACTTATTGAGACCCCTCGTCGGCTCCACGTTCACCACCTGAGCACCGAGGCAAGGTTCGTCGGTGTAGACGATCTTGTTGTTGACGACGCACTTGTAGACCGTGCGGGATGCTGCGGGGAGAGACTGAGGTTGTGCGCTCGCTAATTGATAGCTAGCGAGTGGCACGATTGCGATGAAAAAGAGGCGGGCAGTGAGGGAATTCATCGTTCCGTTTTGAAGCAAATTAATGTGGACGTTCGTATAGTTGGTCGTTGAAAATGGTTAACAAGTCGCTCACTCGCAGCCACCCAATCCTGCCGATCTTAGGCGCGGTTGACCACTATGTGATAGGTTAAATTTCCTACACCTAACTTACTTATTAATTATGTCCACTAATATAACAGGTACATGGGCTGGAGAGCTTACCGGAACTAACTCCGGAGGAATGCTTCTCGAAATTGTTCACGAAGGCGACAGAATATATGGAAGCGGAAAGTTCCACGAGCCAGCCCTGGGATCATATGAGTACAGCTTACAGGGCATCAGTAAAGGTGATTCTTTCAGTTTTTTCTTAACTCCAAACCGAGGCGCGAGTCATCTTCAACTAGGAACAATCCAAGCAGAATGCCACCTCACTCCGGATGATAAGCTGGAAGGTAAATGGAATACCTCGATTGGGACGGCGGGTTTATTTTCGGCGCACAGACCAAGTAAAACGGCAAAACCTAAACCGGTTGCCAACTCTATTTTCCTGGTTCATGGTCACGACGAAGGGACTAAGGAAAAAGTCGCACGTTTCTTAGAGAAACTGGGCTTGGACGTTATCATTCTCCATGAGAAGGTAAGCCAAGGGATGACTATAATTGAAAAATTCGAGGAGTATTCTGCCCAAGCAGCCTTCGCTATAGTCTTATTTACTCCCGACGATATTGGGCATCCACTGGGATCAGAAGATAAAAAGCAGCCGCGTGCTAGGCAGAATGTAGTTCTAGAGATGGGCTATTTTATAGGCCGACTAAAGAGGGAAAGCGTTTGTGTACTTTATAAGGGCGGCGTCGAGTTGCCCTCGGACATACTTGGAGTCGTATACCACCCCATTGAAGAATCGAACGGCTGGAAATTATCACTGGCTAGCGAACTGAAAAAGGCAGGGTATGACATTGACCTGAACAAGATTGTTGCCTAATACGTCGCATACACACTTCCACCCACAACAGGCATTTACGGACCATCTGCAACACCTCGATCCGCCAGGACACCGAAGGCCGTTACTGCCTGAACGACCTCCACAAGGCAGCAGGCGGCGAAGCCCGGCACCAGCCTGCGTTCTTCCTCCAGAACAAGGGCACGAACGACCTAATCGATGCACTCTTGGAAAACCTAGAGTGCGCCATTGGCCCCGTCCGGGTGGTCAACGGTGGCCCCGACCGTGGCACCTATGTAGTCAAGGAACTGGTCTACGCCTACGCCATGTGGATCAGCCCGAAGTTCCACCTTCAGGTGATCCGTGCTTATGACGCCTTGGTGACCGCCCCTACGTTGCCTCTGACGCCTGCCCTGCGTGCCCCAGGAAACCTCCGTGAGGCCCTCCTGCTGGCCTTGGCCCAGGAAGCTAACAACAGCCAAGTTGCTCCCGGAACATAAAGTAAAGGGAGCCGCTCTTCGAACACGTCGCTGGCCGTGGTTATGATTGGCAATGAACATCTGCTTACCAATCATTGCCGTGTCACTCCTCGTCTCAGGATGTGCCAACGAAAGCGGTGCACGTATGGGCCTGACTTCGGCCACGGCTCCCGTGCTGGCGGTCTTGTATGACGACCTCTTTGTTGGTGAGGCAGTCGGGTACATGGATAGAACCGGAACAATTGACATCCATTCGGTCACAGATTCCAAGACTAGATGTGTCGGCAGCTTTCGGTACACCGGGAGTAAGACGGGTGAAGCCAAGGTTCGCTGCAATGACGGTGCCGAAGCTATCTTGGCGTTCAACGGCCTAAGCATGCTCAGTGGATATGGCGTTGGGAAAACCACCCGTGGCCCTGCAAGCTTTACCTTTGGGCTGACTCCCGAACAGGCGAGCGAGTATTTAACACTACCAAAAGGGAAGCGCCTCATTAAGGATGCTACTGGACCACGACTCAAAGACGTTTGAGCATTGCCCGCCAATACCGGCATGTTTCTAGGGCCAAGGAATTTCCGCAGCAAATTTGTCTGAGGGCATCATGAGATGCGTGGCTTGACGATTCCCCCGTGTACCCCGGTCGAGTTTCAAGGTCACGTATGGTGGCGGGGGCCGTTTGCAGGCTAGTCCGTGCCACGTTCCAGCGATCTTCGATCCGCTTACTCACCAGAACGACGAACACCTTCCTGCATCACATTCGCGGCAGCAGCGCAGAGGGTAGCGATGTTTGGACCGGCAGCAACTTTCATATGCGTAGCCGCCTTCTCAGAGGCAAAACCCGCTGCCACGAACGCTAGTCGAACGGTGTTGAACGCCGCCATCAACTGACCCGCATCAAGGAAGCCGCTCCCCGGTGCTGCCAATAGCGCATCGAGAATTGCTGCGTCGAGGTTGTTCCGTGCTGATTTTTCGGAAGCGTCGGCCAGATCAGCGAATCCG
>JANMXL010000054.1:0-17911 GCA_031380885.1 Burkholderiales bacterium
CTGCCGCGGCGTTTCGTGCTCGACTTCCGTGACGTGTTTCAGCAAGGCTTTGCGTTCGACGACATCAGCGGCGACCTGCAAATCGCCCGTGGCGTGGCACAAACCAACAACCTGCGCATGCGCGGCGTGCAAGCCGCGGTGCTGATGGAGGGCAAGGCCGACATCGAGCAGGAAACGCAGGACCTGCGGGTGATCGTCGTGCCGGAGATCGATGCGGGCACCGCCTCGCTCGCCTACGCGGCGATCAACCCCGCCATCGGCCTCGGCGCGTTTCTCGCGCAAACGCTGTTCAGCAAGCCCCTGATCGCTGCCAGCACGCGAGAATTCCGCATCACCGGTTCGTGGGCCGAGCCGAAGGTCGACAAGGTCGAGCGCAGCTTCACCGACGCGGTGCCGAACATCCCGGCGCCCAGCGTGGCACCCGCTCCGCCCATCCCGGCGGCCTCGTCGGCCATTGACTCCGAAGGAAAGCCATGAAGATCGCCGCACTGCAGATGGTCGCCACGCCCGACGTCGAGCGCAACCTCGCGGCGGCCACCCGGCTGATCGCTCAGGCGGCCGATGCGGGTGCCACGCTGGTCGCGCTGCCCGAGTACTTCTGCCTGATGGGCCACCACGATCGTGACAAGCTGGCGATCGCCGAGGTCGCCGGCGCCGGGCCGATCCAGGACAGTTTGTCCGCCGCAGCCCGTCGGCATGGCCTGTGGGTGATCGGCGGCACGCTGCCGATCCGCAGCAACGATGCAGACCATGTCTACAACGCCTGCTGCGTCTACGGGCCCGATGGCATGCAGGCCGCGCGCTACGACAAGATCCACCTGTTCTGCTTCGACAACGGCCGCGAGCGCTACGACGAGGGCCGCGTGCTGATCGGGGGCAGCGAGCCGGTGGCGTTCAGCGCCGCGGTGGCCGGGGCAGTGGCGGGGTCGCCCGCGCCGATCCGGGTCGGCCTGAGCATCTGCTATGACCTGCGCTTTCCCGAGCTGTACCGCGCGCTGATGGCGATGCCCGGCCAGCCGCCTTGCGACCTGATCGCCGTGCCCGCCGCCTTCACCCACACCACCGGGCAAGCGCACTGGGAGCTGCTGCTGCGCGCCCGCGCGGTCGAGAACCAGTGCTACGTGATCGCGGCGGCGCAAGGCGGGCTGCACGAGAACGGGCGGCGCACCTGGGGCCACAGCATGGTCATCGACCCGTGGGGCGAGGTGCTCGCGGTGCAGCCGGAAGGCGAGGGCGTGGTGCTGGCCGAGCTCGATGTGGAGCGGCTTGCGGCTGTGCGTTCGCAGTTGCCTGCGCTGGCGCACCGGCGGCCAGACGGGCGGTTCTGAATCAGGCGGCGGCTTGAGCTGCCGCGGCTGCGATCACCTGCGCGACGGCCGCGGTGAGCTTCTTGCCGTAGGGCACATGCAGGAACTCGTTTGGCCCGTGCGCATTGCTCTTCGGGCCGAGCACGCCGCACACCATCATCTGCGCGGCCGGGAAGCCGCGCTGCAACAGGCTCAT
Organism: Burkholderiales bacterium; assembly: GCA_031380885.1. Lineage (GTDB taxonomy): Bacteria > Pseudomonadota > Gammaproteobacteria > Burkholderiales > Burkholderiaceae_C > PBB1. Next base: position 1,504 of record JANMXL010000054.1, read on the forward strand.
CAGCGGGATCGTGCCGCCCTGGCCGATGTGGCCGCAGTCGGCGCCGAAATGGTGTTGTGAAGCGGTGTTCAGCGCGTCGGCCAGCCAGGGCGCGAGCGCGGGCGCGTTCCAGCCCGTCGCTCCAGAGGGGCGACTTGTCACTCCGCCACCTGCCCGACCATCGGCACTGAACGTCACCTTCGCGTTGTACGGCGCGTTGTCTTCGAGCAGCGCTTTCAACTTCGCCGCCGCCTCGTTGCCGTTGACCAGTGGCGGCAGGCGCAGGCTGAGCTTGAAGGCGGTGTACGGGCGCAGCACATTGCCGGCGCTGCGCATCTCGGGGAAGCCGTCGACACCGGTGACGCTGAGCGTCGGTTTCCAGGTGCGGCGGATCAGCGCATCGAGCGGGTCGGTGGTGGTGGGCAATGTGGGCCCGCCGTCGGCGCCACAGGCCCACGGAAAGCGCTTCCACACTTCGTCGCCGAGGGCGAGTGCCGTGGCCCGGGCCTGCTCGACGCGGTCGGCCGGGATCTCGCAGTGGAAGCTGGCTGGCAGCAGCTCGCCGGTTTTCGAGTCTTCCAGGCGGTCCAGCACCTGGCGCAGGATGCGAAAGCTCGACGGCACCAGGCCGCTCGAATCGCCCGAGTGCACGCCCTCGGTCAGCACCTCGACCTTCAGCACACCGCTGACCATGCCGCGCAGGCTGGTCGTCAGCCACAGCTGGTCGTAGTTGCCGGCGCCGCTGTCCAGGCACACCACCAGGCCGACGCGGCCGAGTTGCGGCTTCAACGCATCGATGTAGGCGGGCAAATCGAACGAGCCGCTTTCCTCGCAGCTTTCGATGATGCCGACGCAGCGCGGGCGCGGGGTGCCCTGCGCATCGAGCGCCATGATCGCCGTCAACGAAGCGTAGACCGCGTAACCATCGTCGGCGCCACCGCGACCGTACAACAAGCCGTTCTCCAGCTTCGGTGTCCAGGGCCCGAGGTCATTGCGCCAGCCGCTGAACTCGGGCTGCTTGTCGAGGTGGCCGTACATCAGCACGGTTTGCGCATCGCGCGCGTTGCCGCCAGCGCAGGTTGCTGGCACCTCGAAAAAGATCACCGGCGTGCGGCCCGGCAGGCGCACCACTTCCAGCCGCAGCCCGGCCACTGGCTGCCGCTCGACCCATTGCGCGGCGTCGCGGATCACGCGTTCGATGTGGCCGTTCGCCAGCCAGTCGGCATCGAACAGCGGGCTCTTCGCCGGGATCCTGATGTAGTCGATCAGTGCCGGCACGATGGCCTCGTCCCAGCTGCGATCGCAGAACGCAGCGATGGCCGCGGCGTGGTCGGCTGCCGACGGTGAGGGCTCAGGCAACGAAGGGTCGCGGGCGTTCATCAGCGCTCTCCAGGTGAATTCAACGCCAGTGTAGGAGTGCCATCGCCAGCAGCCGCCTCGCGTACCGCGGCGAAGCGCAGGGTGAATCGCACACCGGGGCCAAACGGGGCATCGCACAGGTCGCCCGGGTGCGCGCGGGGCGGCAGGTTGGCGTCGGACATCAGCAGTTCGGCGCTGTGCTGGGTGGCGATCTGGCGCACGATCGCCAGGCCCAGTCCGGAGCCGTCCACCTGCGTGCCGAGCAGCCGGTAGAACGGGCGGAACACCTGCTCGCGCTCGGCCAGCGGGATGCCCGGGCCGGAGTCCTCGACCTCGATCGTCACCGTCTGGCCGACCGGGTCGTCGATCACCCGCACCGTGACCACGCCACCGGCCGGCGTGTAGTGCAGCGCGTTGTCAACCAGGTTGCGGATCAGCTCCCCCAACAGCAGCCGGTGGCCCCAGACCTTCAGGCTGCCGGATGTGCTCGCCACACCGCCGTCCGGCGTGGCGACCTCGGGACCTTCGTAACCCAGGTCGATGCGCTTGTCGAGCGCCTGTGGCACGAAGTCCTGCACCGTTTCGACGGCCAGTTCGGCCAGATCGACCGGCACCAACGCGATCGTGTGGTCGCGGCCTTCGGCGCGCGCCATCGACAGCAGCTGGTTGACCATGTGCGCCGCGCGCTCGCTGGCCCGCGCGATCTGCTGCAGTGAACGCTTGATGTCGGCCGGTGCACTGCGGCCGGCGTCGATGTCGCGCTGCGCCAGCTCGGCTTGCATGCGCAGGCCGGCCAGCGGCGTCTTCAGCTGATGCGCCGCGTCGGACAGGAAACGCTTTTGCGAGCCCATCGAGCGGTCGAGCCGCGCCAGCAGGTCGTTGATCGCACGCACCAGCGGCGACACCTCTTCCGGCGCATCGCGTTCGTCGATCGGGCTCAGGTCGCTGCTGTCGCGCTTGCGGATGCGCTGCTGCAATTCATTCAGCGGTGCGATGCCGCGCACCAGCGCCAGCCACACCAGCAGCACCGCCAGCGGCAGGATGACGAACTGCGGCAGGATCACGCCCTTGATGATTTCGGTGGCCAGCCGCGAGCGCTTGCCCAGCGTCTCGGCCACCTGCACCAGCGGCGCTGCATCGCCTGGGCGGCCCGGCACGTCGACCCACAAATAGGCCACGCGCACGCTCTCGTCGTGGACCGTGTCATCGCGGTAGCGCAGCTCGCCGGGCGGCGCGCGCTCTTCTTCGGGCGGTACCGCCAGCGCGCGGTCGCCGCTCAGGTACTCGCCGCGCAGGCCCAGCACCTGATAGAACACATCATCGGCCTCGTCGGCACGCAGGATTTCCGAGGCGCCGGCCGGCAGCGTGAAAACCGCCGTGGCGGCGCCGGGTGCGGCGGTGATCGCGACTTGCTTGGACAGCACCCGCACCATGTCGGCCAGCTCGCGGTCGTAAGGCCGGTTGGCAATGCCCTGCGCCACCAGCCAGGTCAGCACCACGCTCATCGGCCAAAGCACCAGCAAGGGCGCGAGCATCCAATCGAGGATCTCGCCGAAGAGGGAACGTTGCTCGCGCGGGGTGTTGGCCATCGAAACTTCTCAGGCCGAGATTTTCTCCAGGCAGTAGCCCAGCCCGCGCACGGTGGCGATGCGCACCGGGCCCGGTTCGAGCTTCTTGCGCAGCCGGTGGATGTAGACCTCGATCGCGTTGTTGCTGACCTCTTCGCCCCATTCGCACAGGTGTTCGACCAGCTGGTCCTTGCTGACCAGCCGACCGGCGCGCTGCAGCAGCACTTCCAGCAGGCTGATCTCGCGCGCCGACAGCTCGATCATCTGGTCGTTGATGTAGGCGACGCGGCCGGTGGCGTCGAAGGTCAGCGGCCCATGCTTGATGACACTCGATGCGGTGCCCAGGCCGCGCCGCGTCAGCGCCCGCACCCGGGCTTCCAGCTCCTGCAGCGAGAACGGCTTGGCCATGTAGTCGTCGGCGCCGAGGTCCAGGCCCTTGACGCGCTGCTCGACGCTGTCGGCCGCCGTCAGGATCAGCACCGGCACGCTCGACCCGCGCGCGCGCAGCTTGCGCAACACCTCCAGGCCATGCACCTTGGGCAGGCCGAGGTCGAGGATCACCATGTCGAATTCGTGCGAGGTCAAGGCCGCATCGGCCTCACTGCCGCTGCTGACCTGATCGACCGCATAGCCCGCGTTGCGCAGCGAACGCAGCAGGCCGTCGGCCAGCACCTGGTCGTCTTCGGCGATCAGAACCCGCATGCCCAGGCCCCCCTAAGTGACAGTGATCGTCGATGCATAAAATACTGTACAAACATCCAGCTTTTGCAATAATCGAATTTACACCTTGGAGAACCGCATGGACGCACCCGTCAAAGCCCTGAACACCGAAAAAGCCAAAGCCCTGCAGGCCGCGCTCGCGCAGATTGAAAAGCAGTTCGGCAAGGGCACGATCATGCGGCTGGGCGAAGGCGAAGTGATCGACGACATCGAGGTGGTGTCCACCGGCTCGCTCGGCCTCGACATCGCGCTCGGCGTCGGCGGCCTGCCGCGTGGTCGCGTCGTCGAGATCTACGGCCCGGAGTCCAGCGGCAAGACCACGCTGACGCTGCAGGTGATCGCCGAAATGCAGAAGGTGGGCGGCACCTGCGCCTTCATCGATGCCGAACACGCGCTCGACACGGCTTACGCACAAAAGCTCGGCGTGAACTTGCAAGAGCTCTTGATCAGCCAACCCGACACCGGCGAACAGGCGCTCGAAATCGTCGACGCGCTGGTGCGCTCCGCTTCGGTCGATCTGGTCGTCATCGACTCGGTCGCTGCACTGACGCCCAAGGCCGAAATCGAAGGCGAAATGGGCGATTCGCTGCCCGGCCTGCAGGCGCGGCTGATGAGCCAGGCGCTGCGCAAGCTGACCGGCACCATCAAGAAGACCAACACCATGGTCATCTTCATCAACCAGATCCGCATGAAGATCGGCGTGATGTTCGGCAGCCCCGAAACCACCACCGGCGGCAACGCGCTGAAGTTTTACGCCTCGGTGCGCCTCGACATCCGCCGCATCGGCAGCATCAAGAAGGGCGAGGAGGTCATCGGCAACGAGACCAAGGTCAAGGTCGTCAAGAACAAGGTGGCGCCGCCGTTCAAGACCGCCGAATTCGACATCCTCTACGGCGAAGGCATCAGCCGCCAGGGCGAAATCATCGACATGGGCGTCGAAGCCAAGGTGCTGGAAAAGAGCGGCGCCTGGTACGCCTACAAGGGCGAAAAAATCGGCCAGGGCAAGGACAACGCCCGCGAATTCCTGCGCGAAAACCCGGCGCTGGCCTTCGAGATCGAGAACCTGGTGCGTGTAGCCGTCGGCATTCCTGCCTTGCCACCACAGGATGGCAGCGAGGCGCCGAAGGCCGCCGCCAAGGAAAAGCCTGCCAAAGCGTGACCCGCGCTGTGGTGTGACATGACAAGGCCTCAACGCGTGGCGGCAGGGTGCCCGGCGCCATGAAGCCGCAGCTGTCACTGAAAGGCCGGGCGCTGCAACTGCTGGCGCAGCGCGAGCACAGCCGCCTGGAACTGCGGCGCAAGCTGCTGCGGCGCTTGCGCGACGATGCTCGCCGCGACGACACCGGGGTGCAAGGCACCCCGGCCGATCGCCAGGCCGAGGTCGACGCCGTGCTCGATTGGCTGCATGCCCACCGCTATTTGAGCGACGAGCGCTTCGTCGAAAGCCGGGTTCACGCGCGAGCTTCGCGCTTCGGCAACCTGCGCATCCGCCAGGAGTTGTCGCAGCACGGGGTCGAACTCACGCCTGCGATCGCTGGCGATTTGCGCGACAGCGAAAAAGCGCGCGCACGCGAGGTGCAGCAGCGCAAGTTCGGCTCGCCACCGTCCACGCCAGCCGACCGCGCACGACAAGCCCGGTTTCTGGCCGGGCGGGGTTTCTCGGCCGAGGTGGTCTGGCAGGTTTTGCGTGGGGCCGCTGATAGCGACGGCGATTGAAGTCAGCTCGCGTTCAAACATACCCATTGAACTGAGGTCGGCTTTCAAGCGCTGCGGCGGGCCACTGTGTTGCGTTCATGCCCGGGGCAGGGGCCCCGGGCGCTCGCCAGGCACAAACAGTCCACTGGACTGTTTGTGTCCGGGCTTGCTCCCCCGGGCCGGTTCGCTGTTCTTTCGCTTCGAATCAAGTCGATTCGGCCCTCCCCCTTGACTTCACTCCACACAGCGGCCCACCGCAGCGCTCCTGCCACCACCGAAGCGGTCAAAGGTTTGAAGCCTTCGTATGCGACAACGGTGCCTGCTGCCGAGGGTGTGGGGTGACCGGCGCAGCGAAGTAAAGAAGGAGGGCCGGATCGATTCGACTCGAAGCGCCTGGGCAGTGAACCGGCCCGGGTGACAGGAGCGGAGCCGGTCACCCCACGCCCTCGGCAGCACCGCGCGCAGCGACCGTCACGACGGCCCCGTCTGGGCGAATGTCGGGATATCCCTCGCTTGCACCGATAATTTCGGCTGATTTCTTCCCAGTCAGAAAGCCCCCGAATGAAAATCCACGAATACCAAGGCAAAGAATTGCTGAGCCGTTATGGCATCCCGGTGCCTAAGGGCTATCCGGCGTTCAGCGTCCATGAGGCGCTCGAAGCAGCACAAAAGCTGGGCGGCCCGGTCTGGGTCGTGAAAGCGCAGATTCATGCGGGTGGCCGTGGCAAGGGCGGTGGCGTCAAGCTGGCGCGCTCGCTCGACGAGGTGAAGAAACTGTCGGGCGAGATCCTCGGCATGCAGTTGAAGACGCACCAGACTGGCCCCGACGGCCAGAAGGTGCGGCGGCTGTACATCGAGGAAGGCGCGGACATCAAGAAGGAGCTCTACGTCTCGCTGGTGACCGACCGCGCGTCGCAGAAGGTCGCGATGATCGCGTCGAGCGAGGGCGGCATGGACATCGAGCAGGTCGCGCACGACACGCCCGAGAAGATCGTTACCGAACTCATCGACCCGCTGGTCGGCATGACCGACGCGCAAGCCAAGAAGCTGGCCATCGCCATCGGCTTGGCCGAGGGCTCGCACGCCCAGGCCGTGACGCTGTTCCAGAACCTGTACCGCTGCTACATGGAAACGGACGCCTCGCTGGTCGAGATCAACCCGCTGAACTGCGACAGCAAAGGCAACCTGATCGCGCTGGACGCGAAGTTCAACTTCGACAGCAACGCGCTGTTCCGCCACCCCGAGATCGTCGCCTACCGCGACCTCGATGAAGAAGACCCGGCCGAGATCGAGGCCAGCAAGTTCGACCTCGCCTACATCCAGCTCGACGGCAACATCGGCTGCCTGGTCAACGGTGCGGGCCTCGCGATGGCGACGATGGACACCATCAAGCTGTTCGGCGCCGAGCCGGCCAACTTCCTCGACGTGGGCGGTGGCGCCACCGCCGAGAAGGTGACCGAAGCCTTCAAGATCATGCTGGGCAACCCCAAGGTGAAGGCGATCCTCGTCAACATCTTCGGCGGCATCATGCGCTGCGACACGATTGCCGAAGGCGTGATCGCCGCGTGCAAGGCGGTCAACCTGACGGTGCCGCTGGTCGTGCGGATGAAGGGCACCAACGAGGACATCGGCAAGAAGATGCTGAAGGATTCCGGCTTGCCGATCATCAGTGCCGATTCAATGGCCGACGCCGCGCAGGCCGTGATGGCCGCGCTGAAGAAATAAGCGCCCCGCGACCAAGGACACACACCATGAGCATATTGATCAACAAAGACACCAAGGTCATCACGCAGGGCATCACCGGCAAGACGGGCCAGTTCCACACCCGCATGTGCCGCGACTACGCCAACGGGCAGAACTGCTTCGTCGCTGGCGTCAACCCGAAGAAGGCCGGCGAAAACTTCGAAGGCATCCCAATCTTCGCCAGCGTCAAGGACGCCGCGAAGAACACCGGCGCCACCGTCAGCGTGATCTACGTGCCACCGGCGGGCGCCGCAGCGGCCATCTGGGAAGCGGTCGAGGCCGACCTCGACCTGGCGATCTGCATCACCGAAGGCATTCCAGTGCGTGACATGCTGGAAGTGCGCAACAAGATGATCCAGAAGGAAGCCAAGGGCGGCAAGAAGACGCTGCTGCTGGGCCCGAACTGCCCCGGCCTGATCACGCCGGAAGAAATCAAGATCGGCATCATGCCGGGCCACATCCACCGCAAGGGCCGCATCGGCGTGGTCAGCCGCTCCGGCACGCTGACCTACGAAGCGGTCGCGCAGCTCACCGAGATCGGTCTTGGCCAGTCCAGCGCGGTCGGCATCGGCGGCGACCCGATCAACGGGCTCAAGCACATCGACATCATGCGGCTGTTCAACGACGATCCGGACACCGATGCGGTGATCATGATCGGCGAGATCGGCGGCCCCGACGAGGCCGAAGCCGCCGTCTGGTGCAAGGCCAACATGAAGAAGCCGATCGTCGGCTTCATCGCGGGCGTGACGGCCCCGGCCGGCAAACGCATGGGCCATGCCGGTGCGCTGATCTCGGGCGGTGCCGACACGGCCGACGCCAAGCTGGCGGTGATGGAAGCCAGCGGCTTCACCGTGACGCGCAACCCATCCGAGATGGCCCGGCTGCTCAAGAAGCTGCTCTGATGCCACACGGGCGCCGGGCGTCGGCGTGTGATGCGCCGCCCGGCGCCCCGATCGCCGGGCCCCTCGATGCCCGGGCGTTGCTTGGGCACTCGCTGCTCGACGCCGCGTTCCTGCGCGATCCCTATCCGACCTACCTTGCGCTGCGCGAGGCGGCACCGCTGGTCTGGAGTGACGAATTCTTCGGCGGCGCCTGGCTGGTGTCGCGCCATGCCGATGTCGAGCTGGTGCTGCGCGATGCGCGCTTTTCGGCGCAGCGCACCGGCGGCTGGGTGATGCGGCCGGTCGATGCGGCGCACACCGATCGCCACGCAGGGCGCGCCGAGCTGACAGGCTTCCAGCGCCTGTTCGCCCGGGCAATGATCTTTCTTGATGCGCCGAACCACACCCGCGTGCGCCAGGCGATGTCGGCCGCCTTCCGCCCGGCCGATCTGCAGCGCCTGGCGCCGCGCATCGAGCAGGCCGTGGCCAATCGGCTGGCAGCGGTCGGTGCCGAACCGTTCGACTTTGTCAGCGCCGTGGCGCGGCCGCTGCCGGCCGAGGTGATCGGCCTGTTGATGGGCCTGGACGACGCCGCGGGCGATGCGCCGGCCGATATCGTCGCCTGGTCGGACGAACTCGCCGACTTCATCGGCGCCCCGGCGCCGAGCCGTGCCCAGGCCTTGAGCGCACAGACTGCGCTGCTCGCGATGGCGCGCCATTTCGATGCATTGCTGGCGCGCCGTCGCGCAGCGGTCAAACGTGGCGCCGAGCCACGTTGCGACGTGATCGGCCGCCTGCTGCAGGCCGAGTGCGATGGCCAGATCCGCGGCAGCGCCGAGTTGCTGGCGCAGTGCGTGATGCTGCTGTTCGCCGGCCATGAAACCACGCGCCACCTGCTGGCCAACGGACTGCGCACGCTGCTGTCGCATCCACAGCAGTGGCAACAGTTGAAGCAGGACCCGTCACTGCTGCCCGGCGCGGTGCGCGAACTGCTGCGCTACGACAGCCCGGTGCAGTACACCGGCCGCCGCGTGGCCACCGAGGTGGTGCTGCACGGCCAGACGCTGCACCGCGGCGATCTGGTGGTCGCGCTGATCGGCGCGGCCAACCGCGATCCAGTGCGCCACGCGCGGCCGGACGCGCTGGACATCACCCGCCGTGCCGCGCCGCCGCTGGCCTTTGGCCAAGGCCCGCATGTGTGCATCGGCGCGGCGTTGACGCTGATGGAAGCCCAGGCCGTTTTTGCGCAGGTGCTCGATCGCTGGCCCGACCTGGCGCTGACCGCGCCTGCCGCGCCGCACTGGAGTGGCAACACTTTGTACCGGGGGCTGACGCAACTGTGGGTGCAGCGCCCAGGTTTGCCTGCGAACGCCCAGACCGCGGCCCCTACACTGCCGCCTCTACCCACCACCGGCTGACCGGACACCCCATGCAAGCGTTGATGACCCCCGAGTTCTGGCTCGCCGTTGGCCAGATCATCATGATCGACATCCTGCTCGGCGGCGACAACGCGGTGGTGATCGCGCTGGCCTGCCGCCAGTTGCCGCCGGCCCAGCGCCGCAAGGGCATCCTGTGGGGCACGGCAGGTGCCATCGTGCTGCGCGTGGTCCTGATCTTCTTCGCGCTGCAGCTGCTCGCGATCCCCTTCCTGAAACTCGTCGGCGCCATCCTGCTGGTGTGGATCGGCGTCAAGCTGCTGCTGCCTGAAGACCAGGACGGCCACGCCAACATCGAAGGCAGCGACAAGCTGTGGGGCGCCGTCAAGACGGTCATCGTGGCCGACCTGGTGATGAGCGTCGACAACGTGATCGCCATTGCCGGTGCCGCTGAAACGGCCGGCGGCGACCACACGATGCCGCTGGTGATCTTCGGCCTGGTGGTCAGCATTCCCATCATCGTGTGGGGCAGCCAGCTGGTCATCAAGCTGATGGACCGCTACCCCTTCATCATCACCGCGGGCGCGATGCTGCTCGGCTGGATCGCCGGCACCATGGCGGTGAGCGACCCGGCGCTGGTCAATCCTGAGGTCATGCCGCAGTTGCCGAAGTTGCCGGACGAGGGCTGGATCAAGTACGCCGCCGGTGTGACCGGTGCGCTGCTGGTCTATGCGGTCGGCCGCGGCCTGCAGGTGCGGCGCAGCGCCACGGGCTGAGCGAGGTGGCGGTGGCCTCAGGCTTCGATCGCGACCGGCTGGGGCGGTACCAGATCGAACGCCTGCTGGGCCGCGGCGCCATGGGCGCGGTGGTGCTGGGCCGCGACACCGAGAGCGGGCAGCGGGTCGCCATCAAGACGCTGTCGCTGTCGGACGAATTCTCCAGCGATGCGTTGATCGAGGCGCGGCAGCGCTTCTTTCGCGAGGCCGATGCCGCCCGCCGCTTGCAGCACCCGGACATCGTGGCGGTCTACGACGTTGGCGAAGACGACGGCCTGGCCTACATCGCGATGGAGTACGTCGCCGGCCATGACCTGCAACGCCACACCGCGGTGAGTGATGGGCTGCCGCTGCCGCTGGTCGTGCACATCGGCAGCCGGGTGGCCAGCGCGCTGGCCCATGCGCACCGCCAGGGCGTGGTGCACCGCGACATCAAGCCCGCCAACGTGATGATCGACCTGGCAGCCGGCGCCGTGAAAGTCGCCGACTTCGGCATCGCGCACATCGCCGACGCGTGCCGCACCCGAACCGGCATGCTGCTGGGCACGCCCACCTACATGTCGCCCGAGCAGCTGTCGGGGCAGCACGTCGATGGGCGGGCCGACCTGTATTCGCTGGGCGTCACGCTGTTCCAGTTGCTGACCGGCGTGCTGCCGCACCGCACTGAGTCGATGGCCCGGCTGATGTACTGCATCGTCAACGAGGCGGCCCCTGACGTGCGCACGCTGCGCCCCGAGGTGCCCGCTGCGCTGGCCGGTGTGCTGGCGCAGGCTTTGGCAAAAGATGTGAAAGCGCGGCACGCCAACGGGCTGCAGCTGGCCGAGGCGCTCAACGAGGTGGCTGCACTGTGGCCCGATGCGCTGCCTCCGAGCGCTGCGGCCACCCCCGAAGTGGGTGCTTTGGCCGCCACCGTGAAATTGTCACGCCCCGATCCGGGGCACAATTCCGGCCTGTGATTGCCCCTGCCTGCACCGTTTGTCGACACCGCCTTCCGTTGCACTGGCCAACGTGGCAGCGGGTTAGGCAACGCGACTTGCGTCGGTGCTGACGCGTCGCCCTTCACTGCCTCTTTCCACGCCGCTCCCATGCCGTTTGAGTTCTTCAGCGCCACCGACACCGGCCGCGCGCGCAACAACAACGAAGACTCGGTCGCGATCGACACCGCATCGTCGCTGGTCGTGCTGGCCGATGGCATGGGTGGCTACAACGCGGGTGAAGTTGCCAGCCAGATGGCAACCGCCTTCATCAGCGCCGAACTCGGCCGCTGGCTCACCGAAGCCGCCTCCAACGCGACCGATGCCGACGTGCGCCGCGCGATGGACATCTGCGTGGACAACGCCAACCGCGCCATCTTCAACGCCGCCAGCACCAACCCGCAGTACGCCGGCATGGGCACGACGCTGGTGGTCGGCGTGTTCCGCGAAGGCCGGCTGCTGCTGGGCCATGTCGGCGACTCGCGCGGCTACCGGCTGCGCGCCGGCAAGTTCATGCGCATCACCCACGACCATTCGCTGCTGCAAGAGCAAATTGATGCCGGCCTGATCACCGAAGCGCAGGCCGCCTTCTCGTCGAACAAGAACCTGGTGACCCGCGCCGTGGGTGTCGAAGACAGCGTGATGCTGGAGTCGCACCTGCACGAGCTGCTGCCCGGTGATCTGGTGCTGCTGTGCTCGGATGGGCTGTCGGACATGCTCGACGACGGGCACATCGGCGAGCTGCTGCAGTCAGGCGAGGGCATCGAGGCGCTGGCCCATGCGTTGATTGCCGCGGCCAACGACGCCGGCGGAAAAGATAACATTGCCGTCATCTTGGCGCGCGTTCAGGGCGCAACGGGAGCCACCCGCTCCTGGTGGCCGTTCAAACGCTGAAGACAAAACAAAAGACGAGGTCAAGCATGGGCAAACTGGTGGTATCGCTCGATGGCGTGGTGATCAAGGAAGTGCAGATCACCAAAGACAAGACCACGCTCGGCCGCCGGCCCTACAACGACATCGTCATCGACAACCTGGCCGTCAGCGGCGAGCACGCCGTGCTGCAAATGCTGGGCGCCGATGTCTTCATCGAAGACCTGAACAGCACCAACGGCACCTACATCAACGGCAAGGCCGTCAAGAAGCAGCTGCTGGCGCACAACGACACCGTCGAAATCGGCAAGTACAAGATCAAGTTCCTGGTCGCCGACGGCAGCGACTACGAAGCCACGCAGATCCTGCGCACGGGCGTGCAGACTCAGCAGCCCCCGGGCTTGCAGCGCGCCTCCGGTTTCGGCGGCCCTTCGAGCTTCGGCGCTTTGGGCAGCGACGCATCGATCAAGGTGTTGAACGGCGCCGCTGCGGGCCGCGAAGTCAGCCTGACCAAGGTGGTCACCACCATCGGCAAGCCAGGCGTGCAGGTGGCATCGATCACCAAGCGGCCCACCGGCTATGTGTTCGCCCACGTCGAGGGATCGGCCCGCCCCACCGTCAACGGCAACCCGCTGGTCACCGAAACCACCCAGCTGCGCGACGGCGACGTGATCGAGCTCGCCGGTACACAAATGCAGTTCATCAACCGCTGAGAGGCCGGGAGCTTTCTGCTGCGCGAGCCGTGACGCTTTTCACGGCCGCAGCAGCCCGGTGACGCGGCGCTGCGTGAGCCCGCAGCAAACGCGACTTTCGCCCCTTGCCGGCACTGCCGCGCGGCCTCAGTATTTGACGCGATCCCCGATGCGTCTCGCGCCGTGCCCGCCCTTGCCTCACCCCCCATCCCATGACCCTGCGCGTGCTCGGCTGCTCAGGCTCGATCGCGGCGGGTTGCAAGACCACCGCCTTCCTGCTCGATGACGATGTGCTGATCGATGCCGGCAGCGGCGTCGGTGACCTGTCGCTCGACGCGCTCGCACGCATCGACCATGTGTTCATCAGCCATTCCCACCTCGACCACATCCTGTCGATTGCGTTGCTGGCCGACAGCGTGATGCGCGCCCGGCTGGCGCAGGGCCGCGGGCCAATCGAGGTCCATGCGCTGCCCGAAACCCTGGCTGCGCTGCGCACGCACATCTTCAACGGCGTCATCTGGCCCGACTTCACCCGCTTGCCCAGCGCCGACAACCCCGTGCTGCGCCTGATCCCGTTTGCCGTCGGCGACGTGCTGACCGGCGTCGGCAAAAAACGGCGCCGCATCGAGGTGCTGAGCGCGGCCCACACCGTGCCCGCGGTCGGCTTTGCAGTCGATGACGGGCGCTGGGTTTACAGCGGCGACACCGGCCCCAACCCCGCGCTGTGGCAACGGCTGCGCACGATGACGGTGGCCCACCTGGTCATCGAAACCGCGTTCAGCGACGACGAGCGCCAGCTCGCCGACATCAGCCGCCACCTGTGCCCGACCACACTGGGCCAGGAACTGGCGCAACTGGCGGGCAGCGTCGATGTGCGCATCACCCACATCAAGCCCGGCGAGATGGACGCGGTGATGGCCGAGATCGGCCGCCTGCGCCTGCCGCACAAGGTGCGCGCCCTCAGCGCCGGTGACGACATGCGGCTGGTCTGATCTGACAATTTGCGTCACCCGTCAGGCCCGACGCTCCGATTTCTGCCGCCTCTGGTGACCCTTTGCGTCGCCATCACCGCTGAAATGCCCATTCTTCACGCGGAAAACTGGTGGCATGCGGCATGCGACTAATGCTCCGTCTTTACCCCCACCCCACACAGGAGCTCACCATGCAGCGTCGAATTCAACAAGGTTTCACCCTCATCGAATTGATGATCGTCGTCGCGATCATCGGCATCCTGGCAGCGGTTGCGCTGCCGGCTTATCAGCAGTACACCAAGAAAGCCAAGATGTCGGAAGTGATTCTGGCAGCATCGTCGTGCCGCACCACCATCACGGAAGCGGTTCAAACGGCGTCCAGCAACGTCCTCTCGGTCCTCGCCAACGGCTGGGGCTGTGAAGTGACCGCCGGCTCCGGTACAAAGTACGTTAACAAGGTCGAGACGACCACAGCCGGCGTGATCACGGTCACCGCGCAGGGGTTCCTCGACACGGACATTGACACGAAGGTGGTTACCTTGGTGCCATTGATCAACGGTACGGCGTTGACCACTAGCAACGGGCAGCAAGTGATCACCTCCTGGCGGTGTGGCTCTACGACCGACGGAACCAGCGGCACCATCCTCAAGTACCTTCCCGGTTCGTGCAAAGGCGGCTGATCTTGACCACTCGCTGACGAACGGAGCGGCCTTCGGGCCGCTTTTTCATGCGCTGCATTTTCTTGATTGCGGGTCTGGCGGGCGTTGGCTTGGGCTGGAATCTGCCCAACCATTACCCGCTGTGGACCACGTTTCACTCCGAGCTGCTGTCTGCGATAGGCCTTTGCCTGCTGTTCGTGGGCGTGGTCTGGCGTTCGCTCGCGTCGTCGCCAGCTTCTGGCAAGGTGTCCGCTACACCGGGCTGTACCCGTGTACCGTTGCCGACTGCCGCACGGGTATGGCTGGCGATCGCGCTGATCCCAACCCTGCAATACGCGACCGGCGAGCTGGTGTTTCGCGGTGACGCGGGGCTGGGCTTTCTTTATGGCGCGGGCGTCGTGCTGGGCCTTTACACCGGGTACCTGTGGGCGCTTCAGGCCGGAACCAAGACAGTCGTTAAAGCGTTGCACCTGACGATCGTGCTCGCGAGCCTCGCGGCTGGCTGGTTGGCCCTGGTGCAGTGGGTGCGATTGCCGACCCCGGGCTGGTGGGCGATGGATCTGATCAACGACCGGCCCTATGGCAACCTCGGGCAACCCAACCTCTTCGCCTTGTTGATGGTGATGGGCATCGTCAGCGTGACGATGCTGTTCGAAATGCACGTGGTGGAAAGCCGACTGAGCCACGGCCTGGCCTTGCTGTTTTTTGGCTGGTGCCTGCTGATCAGCGGATCACGCGCCAATGCCTTCGGCATGCTGGCGGTCACCGCAGTTTGGTTCCTGACGCGTCGCCGCGTGCCGAGTCGCCTGCGGGTGATCGACGTGCTGTTGGCCCTGGCCATCGGCTATGCGGTCTACCGATCGCTGGGCCTCATCGAAGACGCTTTGTATTTGAAGGTGGATGCACTTCGCCCGCCGCTTGAAGTGGGCCCGCGCAAAGGCATCTGGCTGCAGTTCTGGGCTGCGATTCTGGCGCACCCCTGGACGGGCTATGGCTTCGGGCAGGGCGTGTTGGCGATGCGCGAAGCGGCTGGGTCGGTGCAGTCGCACTACAACAGCGTCTATGCCCACAACCTGGTGCTGGACTTGATGGCCTGGGTCGGCATCCCACTCGGCCTCATCTTGAGTTTGGCGCTGGGTAGCTGGATGCTCGGTTGGCTGCGCCGCGATTCTGACACCGGCTTGTGGGTGCAACGGCACGGCGTGTTCGCGCTGTGGTTGGCCATGTTGTGCCATGCGATGCTGGAGTATCCGCACGCTCACGCCTATTTCCTGCTGCCAGCCGCCTTGCTGGCCGGTGCGGTGATGGCGGGCCGTGGTTCGCCAGCGACCTGGCGTGTCACTGCCAGTCGCCCGGCGCAGGCGCTGGCGGCGTTCACGGCGCTGCTGCTGGCGGCCACGGCGGTCGACTATTTCCAGTTCGAAACCGAGTTCCGCAGCTTGCGCTTCGACAAGGCAAACTTCGTCGGCACCGAGGCGCATGAGCCGCCAACGGCGCCCTGGGTACTGGATCAACTGGGCTTGCTCAACGAGTCGGCGCACTTCGAGCCGCGCCGTGGGATGCCACAAGACCAGATCGACAAGCTCGGCCGGCTGTCGCGTCGCTTTCACCTGCTGCCCACGCGCTTCACCTACGCCAAGGCTTTGGCGCTGAGCGGCCGGATGCCGGAAGCGGAGCACGAGTTGCTGACGATACGCAGCCTCTATCGCCCGGAGGTATACGCCGCGATCGAGCGCGACTGGCAAGACTGGCTGAAACAAAACCCGCCCATCCCCGAATCCGGACGGTGAGGTGATGGCCCAGTCAGTCGGGCACCGGGGGCCGCATTACGATCGTCACCTTCGAAAGGAAGCGACATGGCCGTACCACCGAGCACTCCCCAGCTTCGCCCCGAAGGCCAGGTGTTGTGCGGTGGCTGACAGCGTGACCTCGGCGCGTCCGCTGGCGCAGGCTGCCTCAGTGCAGTCCCAGCATGCCGCGCCGCGGGCCCAGTGGCTGCTTCTCACCATCGCTGCAGTGCTGGCCATCGTGCCAGCCGCCCTGCTCGCCACCAACGTCCCCCCGTCCGCCACCTTCCTGAACCAGGCGGCTGCGGTCTCTGGCTGGGGCGCGTTCTGTGCGGTGCTGGCGCTGCGGATGATCCAT
>JANMXL010000282.1:0-2622 GCA_031380885.1 Burkholderiales bacterium
CACCCGCGAGTGGACGATGTCGCCGACGATCGCCACCGTCAGGTTGGTGAAGTCTTTCTTGAAATGGCGGATCGTGTACATGTCGAGCAGGCCCTGCGTCGGGTGAGCATGGCGTCCATCCCCGGCGTTCACCACGTGCACGTGCGGCGCACAGTGCTGCGCGATCAGGTACGGCGCACCACTCTCGCTGTGCCGCACGACGAACATGTCGGCATGCATCGCGGACAGGTTGGCAATGGTGTCGAGCAGGCTCTCGCCTTTGGCGGCGCTGGAGCGCGCGATGTCGAGATTGATCACATCGGCGCTGAGCCGCTTGGCCGCGATCTCGAAGGTGGTGCGGGTGCGGGTGCTGTTCTCGAAGAACAGGTTGAACACGCTCTTGCCGCGCAACAGCGGTACTTTCTTGACCTCGCGGTCATTGACGCTCAGGAAGGTGCCGGCGGTGTCCAGGATCTGGTGGATCAACGCGCGCGGCAGCCCTTCGATCGACAAAAGATGAATCAGCTCGCCATGCTTGTTGAGCTGAGGATTTCGGCTGAGGTTCACGCGGCACGCTCCCGAATGTCAAAGCTGAAGCGGCCGGCGTCGTCGCGCACCAGCGACAGCTTCTGATGTGCCGGCAGCGTGATGCGGGCGGCTGAATAAGCCGCTGCGATCGGCAGCTCGCGGCCGCCGCGGTCAACCAGCACCGCCAGCGTCACGCTGGCCGGTCGGCCGAAATCGAACAGCTCGTTGACAACAGCGCGGATCGTGCGGCCGGTGAACAGCACGTCGTCGATCAAAAGGATGTGGCGGCCTTCGATCTCGAACGGCAGCCGGGTGTGGTCGGCGCTGGCGGTCATGCCGCGCGAGCTGAAATCGTCGCGGTGCAAGGCGCTGGAGATCACGCCGTGCTCCCCTTCCAGCGCGAGCTCACGCTGCAGCCGCTCGGCCAGCCAGGCGCCGCCCGACCAGATGCCGACCAGCACAGTGTTCGGCTGCAGCAGGCTGCGCACACCGGTGAGCAGATCGCCGTAGAGCGCTTCGGCGTCGAGGTGCAGCGAACTCATGACCGGACTCTTTTCAAGACACGCTCCGCAGGTATTGCTCAAGGATCAGCGCGGCTGACGCGGCATCGAGATCGCCCGCGCCATCGGCATGCGCTTCGGTGGTGGTGTAACGCTCATCGACCTCGTGCACATCGAGGCGCAGGCGGCCGTGCAGCTGGCGGGCAAAGCGGCGCGCGCGCAGCGTGTTCTCATGCTCGGCGCCGTCCGGGTGGAACGGCACACCGACGACCAAGGCATCGGGCTGCCACTCATCGACCAGGCGTGCGATGGCAGCGAAGCGTGCGTCGCCGGTGGCGGCGACGGTGCGCAGCGGCTGCGCGGTGCCGGTCAGCGTGTTGCCGCTGGCGACACCGACGCGCTTTAGGCCGAAGTCAAAGGCCAGATAAGTGCGAATGCGCTGCGCGCCGCCCGGCGCCGGCAAGGGTTGTGGGTTCGCGGCCAGTTCAGGCATGCCCGGCGTCGGCACTGAGCATGGTGAGGTCGATGCCCAACAGCGACAGCGCCTTGTCGTAGCGCTGTTCAACCGGCGTGTTGAAGATGATCTCGGGCTGCGCCTCGACGTTGATCCAGCTGTTGCGACCCATCTCTTCTTCGAGCTGGCCGGCGCCCCAACCGCTGTAGCCCAGGGTCACCAGGATCTTGGTCGGGCCGGTGCCGCTGGACAGCGCCTCCAGCACGTCCTTGCTGGTCGTCATTTCGAGGCCTCCAGGGATGCGCAGCGACGAGTTGAAGCGGCTGCCGTCGCCATCGATCTGTTCGTGCAGCACGAACCCGCGCTCGGTCTGCACCGGCCCGCCGTAGTAAACCGGCGATTCCGCCAGATCAACGCGATCGAGCGACAGCTCCACTTTCTCGAACAGATTCTTCAGCTTGATGTCGATCGGCTTGTTGATGACCAGGCCGAGCGCGCCCTTGTCGGTGTGCTCGCACAGGTAGATCACCGCACCGGCGAAGGTGTCGCCGCCGATGCCTGGCATGGCGATCAGGAACTGGTTGGTGAGGTTGATGCCGCCGGAACTCATGGCTGCATTTTATTCCTGCGGCACACTGCGGCGATGCATCCTTCGATTGACGCTGCCCTGGTCTGGTTTCGGCGCGACCTGCGCACCGATGACCACGCGGCGCTGCACCATGCGCTGCGCTCGGCACGCCACGTCTGGTGCGTGTTCGTGCTCGACCGCGAGATCCTCGACCCGCTGCCACGCGCCGACCGCCGGGTCGAGTTCATTTTGGACAGCCTGGCCGATCTGCACACCCAACTGGCCACACTCGGCGCGGCGCAGGGCGTGGCAGGCACCGGCCTGATCGTGCGCCACGGCTGGGCGCGCGACGAGGTTCCGGCGCTGGCCCAGCAGCTGCGCGTGCAGGCGGTTTACGCCAGCCACGACGACGAACCAGCGGCTTTGGCGCGCGATGCGCAGGTGCGCGGCCGGCTGGCCGATGCCGGCATCGCGCTGCACACCAGCAAGGACCATGTGGTGTTCGAGCGCAGCGAGGTGTTGACCGGATCGGGCACCCCGTATGGCGTGTTCACGCCGTACAAGAACGCGTGGCTGAAGCGGCTCGCGCCGGA
>JANMXL010000102.1:0-11180 GCA_031380885.1 Burkholderiales bacterium
GCGATCGTCGGGCTCTCGCGCGGCAGCACGGTCGCGCACATCGCCCGTGCGGCGCTGGAAAGCATCGCGTTTCAAAGTGCCACCTTGTTGCAGGCGATGGGCCACGACGCGGTGGCCGCGGGCGGTGCGCCGGTGGCGGAATTGCGGGTCGACGGTGGGGCCTGCGTCAACGACCTGCTGATGCAATTCCAGGCCGACCTGCTGGGCATCCCGGTGGTGCGCCCGCAGGTCATCGAGACCACGGCACTGGGTGCCTCGTACCTGGCTGGCCTCAGCTGTGGCGTGTATGCCGGGCTCGACGAACTCAGCGCGCTGTGGCGGGCCGAACGCCGTTTTGAGCCCGCCATGGAAAGCGACCGCGTGGCCGAGCTGATGGGCCGCTGGGAGCACGCGGTTCGCCAGACGGTGGCGCCGTAGACCGCGAAAACGGTCTTGGCGAGATCGATGCCGCCGTACAGAATGTCCAAGGAAAATTTTTCGGATGAGTTGATCGGAATTCGCCTCGCCCCTCCCGGCACTGTGGTGCCGACAGCCGCTTCAACGCCAGCAGCGCGGGAAGGGCCGAAACCTTTCTTCGCCATGCCGATGCCTGCCCGCCCATGAGCCCACCCGATCTCGCTGTTGGAGTTGTCGTCCCCGTCTGGAATCGCGCAGGGCTTGTCCTGCGTTGCCTGGAGAGCATCCGGGCACAGACCCACGCGCCTCAATCGGTCGTCGTGGTGGACGATGGTTCGACGGACAGCACCGCCGAAAGCGTCGATGCGTGGATACGCGAGCATGGCAGCGCGCTTGGCGCGAAGCTGCTCAGGCGGCCTCACGGAGGTGCCGCGGCGGCGCGAAATGCCGGCCTTGCCGCCATCGGCGATGCGCCCCTCGTCGCCTTCGTCGATTCCGACGACTGCTGGCCGCCCGATTTCCTCGCGCGGGCAGCGATGGCGCTCGGGCGGCAACCTGAGGCCGTTGCCGCGAGCGCGGATCGCCTGCTTCACGACCTGCGAGCTGGGCGTCGCATCCTCGACAGCCTCGGTCCTCTCGCACAGGACCCCGTCAGGTGGATGTTCGGCCACGATGCCGGCGTCGGTTCGGGCACCGTCTTTCGCGCAACTGCGGTGATCGCCGCCGGCCGTTACCCCGAGCAGGTTGCCACCGGGCACGACTGCGTGCTCTTTTGCCGCGTCGCACTCCTCGGAGCGTGGCTCCATTGCCCTGGTGAGCCGGTGACATTCCTGCGGCATCACGCGGGGACATTCGGGGAAGCCGGCCACCTGCACGAGAGATACCCTGACCACGAACTGATGTGGGCCCGGATGTATGAAGGGCTCGCCGACGAACTCGGGTGCACGTGCCTGCCTGCCGCGTTCCGGCGCCGAACGCTCGAAAAGCGGTGGCGCAAAGCCGGCGTCGCCATGTGCCGGATCGGCCGAATTCGCACCGCTCGCGCCTGCTACGCGCGAGCGGTGCGCTTGCGTCCGTGGTCCCGCAAAGCGTGGAGCGGTCTGCTCCGCGCCTTCCTGTTCGCGAGGCCAGGGTTGTGAACGCTGCACCGGAGATCAGTGTCGTCATCGAGTGGGAAAACGTCCTGCACTTCGAGAAGGTGCGCAGTGAGGTGGTGCTGCATTGCCTCGCGGAGCGGATCCATGATCTGGACCGCGCCGTGCGTCTCCGGCTGGAACAGGTTCCCCGGCGCGCGCCATCATGGGGATCGACTACGGCTTCGCGTGCGTGAGTGCTGTGGCGACTTGGCACGCGCCAGGGCCGATGCCCCACCGTTTCCGCCCTTGACGCGCGTGCGGGAGCGCCCACGTGCAAAGCGCCTGCTCCCCGGCGCCTCTTGGCTGTGGGCCATCGGCGCACACAGACCCCGCCTAAGGTGCGGGGGAGCTGTTGCCCAAATTGATGGGCAAATCGGGCAATTTCAAAGGGCCGGACGTTTGTCTAAACCTCTATTTAAGGTCAAACAAACGATTCTCTGGCTGAGTATTTTAGTTCCGGTTTACAACGTCGATTCATACATTGAATATTGTCCCGCATCAACCCTTGTTCAAAGCCTTAAAAGGGTTGAAATTATTGTCGTTGACGATCAGTCGTCGAATAATTAATTTTCGACATTGAATGATATTAAGATATCATCAGGAATTGCTGCGAAATATTTGCGATAGGGCGCGGCAGCTGCGAGAAACAGACTTGCAGACGCAGCCACTGGGGATTAATTGTGGTTTGTAGATCCGGCCGACGTCGTTTCGCAAGGCGCAGTGGATTGTTTAAAAAAATAATCGCATCCCATTCGTCTGACTTGATCATGTGCGACTGCAATCGATGGAGGCCTGACGCTGATAGTCAAAGTGCTAGAGAGAATCACTTGGCCACCTTTGACGGTCCTCCAGGTTTTCTTCTTGATGATCAGGAATTACTTTTCAAGGGACCCTATGGAAAGAGGGGGGGGGATGGATACGTGATGAAAAAACTTCAAAGTGAAATTTATGGGGCGCGGAGTTGCGGTTCGCTGTATGAAGGTATTTTGAAGACGTTGCGCTGGTTTCTAGATTGGCGTTGCGGGAACATAATTTGTTCTGTCAAAATAGCGTATGAATTCACTATCGGCAGTGAACGGACAGTATCATAGAGGCGCTCAGTTTAAAAAAGATTGAAGACATGCCCGTCAGTGTCTATTGCATATAGATTTATTCTAGGGTCATCAAAGATCTTGCCAAGATAAATCAGCTGACGCCTGAGACTGTGTATTTCCATCGAAACTGTTCTATAAAAATATGTAAATCAACAAATATCTTTTGATATATCACAGCGTTCGCGATGTGAATTTTGTTATAATCCGGAGGCTGCTTAATATTTCCAGGTACCTATAGATATTTCTCTGAGTTTGAGCTCAATGATTATCGGGACTCAGAAATTTGGCCATGTGATTCCGGACAGCCCCCCGTGCTTCAGAACACTCGGTTGCCGAAAGCTTTCGAAGCTGGTTCATTGGCGATTGACGGCGACTTGCGACGGGCTCGCCGCCGCTGGGGCGGAATTTTGAATAAATCTGAAGACGCGGCTTGCAACCAAGCCGGACAGGAGCGGCGGTATATGCGGTCGATTTGCTTGGTTAACAACTACAACTACGGACGGTTCCTGAAAGAGTGCCTGGCGGGCGTACTGGCTCAGACCTCGGCATTTGACGCGGTCGTCGTGGTCGACGATGGATCGACCGACGACTCTCGAAGTGTTCTAGAGGATTTGCGTGCGCGCCATGACAACCTTGAAGTGGTGTTCAAGCCGAATGGCGGCCAGTTGTCCTGCTTTCACGCAGCCCTGCCTTACGTGCACGACGATGACGTGGTGGTCTTGTGCGATGCGGATGATGTGTTGCCGACCGACTACCTTGAGCGGCTGCTGCCCCGATACGCAGCTGGCGCAACGGACTTGTCCTACTGCGAGACGTCGGAGTTTTCGGCGCCGCGCGATCCGCGTCTGGCCACGGCGCTCTACTCAGCCCAAGAGGACGTGGCGCTGCCATGCACCTCCGCACTGGTGCGCCGCTGCAAGTGGTGGTTCTGTGCGCCGACGACATGCATCGCTTTGACCGGGCGCCTGTACCGTGAGCTGTTTCCATATCCTTTTGAGGCTGACTGGCGGATTCGCGCGGACGACGTGATCGGCTTCGGAGCGTCGCTGCTTGGCGCACGCAAGCTGTACATCCCCTCGCTCAGGATCGGCTACCGGGTGCATGGCGCTAACCATCACTTCGGCCGCACGCAGTCGCCACAGGCCGAGGTACAGCGCAATCACCGGCTCGAGCGGTTGTTTGGCTGGTACTGCTCGCGTCAGCACATCTCGACCGAAGCCTCGATGAAAGTCGCGCTGGCTGAGTACCGACTCCTTCCTGCCGCGTTCACGGCGCGATTCAAACTGCGGGAGTCGAGAATTCTTCAAGGGCCCAGACGGCTTATGTTCAAGCTCAGGCGTGTCCTCGGGCTGCGGCACTAGGGCTGGTTGAGCTCGGCGGACAACCCAAGGCATTGCGCTTGCGACTTGAAGCCGCGCGGTCCGTGCGGGTGGCATCTTCCCCCAAGCCTGGAGCGGTTGCGGGGGCGGTTCGCCCGATCAGCTTGTCGGCGAAGAATTACTTCCCCTCGCCGCCACTAGCGACCCCCGGAAAGATGGCCCCCGGCTGGTCGGAATTTCCAGCGTCGCCACCTCCGCCTAATCCGGGCACGCTGCTGCGCCTCACGGTAGTGATTGAAGAAACTGCCTATCAGCCGCAACCTCACTGCACTCGATTTCGTGCGCATGCCGCTCGAGCCCGGCTGCCGCCGCACTTGATGGCCCCAACCCGGAACGTGATTGAGAGCGGCCGCCCTGCGCGAGGTAGGAATCAATCCGACGCTGCACTACCGCTTTGACTTGCACCTGCTGATTCACGACCTGCAACGCTTCCCGCGAGTGCAATACAGTAAGAACAAGTGGGCGTGTGCGTGGTTTCGCCTGCACGCGGATTCCAAGGCCGTGTCGCAGCGCGAGCACTTCTGCTTGGAGCGCGCGGAGATCCACAAGCGGATCGTCAACGACCCGCAGCAGCAGCCCCTCGGTCTTGGCGCCGGCCACGCAGTCTTGCTGGCGGCCAGCCGAACGGCAGGCGCCTGGCAAATGGACACGACCTACAAGACCCTCGGCAGGGTTTTGCGCGGCAGGCAAGAGACCCATGCGGTGTGACGCGGCCGCTGCGCGTTCTCCCGCCATGCTGGCTGCACAAGTGACCTCTGTAGGGTTAAAGAATCAAGCCGCTGTGAACTGAAGCGGCGAGGCGCGACATCGGCGGTTGGCAGCCGATCGTCCACCGCCAAGCCACTCAAACAAAGCCCAGCCGTCGGCGCGTGCCGAAGTTGCGCAGGTTCGGCAAGGTCGCATCGAGTTGCGCATCGCTGGCGCCGAACCAGCCGAGCAAGGTCGCCGCGTACTGGTCGACCGAGGTGGTCGGGATCCAGCGGCCCTCCAGCTCCCACGGGTCACTGCCGACATCGTCGTCGCCGCCCAGCACCAGCTGCGGATAGCTGCCATAAGTGGCGCGCCCTTGCACCGCGCCGCCCATCACCAGGTGCTGATTGCCCCAGGCGTGGTCGGTGCCGGTGCTGCTGTTCGGCTTGAAGGTGCGCCCGAAGTCACTCTGCGTGAAAGTGGTGACCGCCTGCCCCAGGCCGAGGTTGCGCATCGCGGCGTAGAAAGCGCCCAGCGCGTCGCCCACCTCCTGCAGGCGGCGCGCATGTTCACCGTCAGTGGCACTGCCCGCGATCTGCCCAGCGTGGGTGTCGAAGCCGCCGGCCTGCGCGAAGAAGATCTGCCGGTCGCCGCCCACCGTCGCGTTGCCGGCGATCAGCTTGGCCACCTGGTACAGCTGTCTCCCCAGGGCGCTCGTGATGCGTCCGCCCGACGTGATCGGGGCGAAGGCGGCGTCGATCGCCGGGTTGGCGCCGCTCTTGCCGGGTTCGATCTTCACCAGTGCGCCCAATCGCTGCGAGACCGCAAACGCATCGCGCTGCATGCGCGCATAGGCGTCGGCCAGCACCGTGTCCTGCGATTGGGCGTACATCGCGTCGACCGCGTTCTTGATGGCGCGGCGTGGCGCCCAGTTGAGGTCTTCAGGCTGTAATCCGTAGGCCCCGAAAGTGCTGCCAGGTCCGGGCAGTACCAGGGGCGATTGCAGTGCGGTCAGCCCGAAGCGCGCATTGCCACCCACCGAGATCACCGGGTTGACGGTGCCGAGCGACGTCGACGCGCGACCGCCCCAGCCGGTGCGTTCCTGCGCACGCGTGGTACCCGTTTCCCAGAGTATTTGCTGGTCGGAGTGTGAAAACAGGCCGTCTGGTTTCAGCGTTGTGCCGTCGGGCGCGTTGCGGTACTGCGCCTTGGTGAGCGGCGCATACAGCGGGCCGACGTTGAACACCGGCGCGATGTGTCCGGCGCTGGCTGCCCCCGACAGTGCACCGAGCGACGGGTGCAAACCGAACTCGGTGCCGGGCAGCGCCACCAGCGACGCTCGCGGGATGGCCAGTCGCCCGCGCACCGCGCTGTACTGCGCATGGCGTGCGGCGTCAGTGGGCACGATGGTGTTCAAACCATCGTTGCCGCCATAGAGGAACACGCAGACCAGCGCCTTGTAGTCGGCTGCATGGGCAGTTTGTGTGCCCAGCAACAGGTTGCCGACGCTGCCAAAGCCCAGCGCGCTGGCACAACTGGCGCCAGACTGCAAAAGCCAGCGGCGGCGCGCATCGAATGTGGAGGTTTTGTTCATGGTGGATCCTTGTGCAGCGCTCAGCGCTCGACCTGGAAATTGGGTGTGGCGAAAACAAGGTAGGCCGCAGTCTTGACGCGGTTGGACTGCCAGTTCGCCTTGTCGGTCGAGGCGGTCCACCACGACACGGCCTTGATGATCTCGGTGCGTGTTGCGGTCGGCAGGGCCTGTCCGGTGGCGATCAGCGACAGGCGATCGACCAGCTTGCCGGCGTCGGCCGCGTCGGCGGTGAAGCGGGACAGATCAATCTTGGTGCCGGTGCTGTTCGGCACATCGGACGCCCTGTCCGAGCCGCCCCACTCCAGGAGGTAGGTCAGGAAATTCAGGCGCTCCACAGCCGAGACGGCGTTGTGGATGCCAAAGCTCGGCCCGACCAAGGTGGTGCCCGCCACGGGGAAGGTTGGCGAGTAAAAATTGAACACCGACGGCGGGCGGAACACATGCTCGCGCAGCCCCTCACCCCACCACCAACCGAGCGCATCGCCATCGCTCTGACCATTCAACCCGCGCAGCACGCTGGTGAACATCAGCACCGGGTCGCGCAGCTTGCCGCCAGTCGCCGTGACGGTCGTGCTGCGTGCTTCCGCATCCAGCAGCACCGCCGCGACGGTGGCGGCCAGGTCGCCGCGTTGGCCGGTGCCAAAGGTGGCGTACTTGCCTGAGGTGAAGGCGGCTGAAACGCGCGAAATATAGGCCGGCGACGGGTTGCTGCTGACCAGGTGCTGGATCAGCTGCTTGCCGATGAACGGCGCGGTGTTCGGGTGCGCCATCAGGCTGTCGAGCACCACTTCGAGCGCCGCAGGGGCAGTCAGGCCCGCCCGCAGCGACGTGCCCGACAGCAGCTGGCGCGCCGACGTGTCGTGCCGCGACGCGACGGCCACCATGTCGCCATTGTGGAAGCGGCAATGGGTGCCCTCGGGCCAGCAGCCCCAGGAAGTGGCGCCGCCCGCCGGGTAGGTCCAGCCGGTCAGCGCATAGGCATAGGCGCGCACCGTGTCGTTGTCGTAGGTGGGTGCGCAGGCGCCGCTGCGCAGGCTGCCGTCGGCGTTCAGCAAGCAGGTGCCCACAGAGAACAGTTGCAGAAACTCACGCGCGAAGTTTTCGTTCGGCGCGTCCCTGTCGTTGTTGACGTTGTCCAGGAAATCGCCCATCACGGGTGACAGCGCGACCTTCTTCAGCACCTGCCGGTAGTTGCCGAAGGCGTTGTCGAGCAGCGTGTTCTGGTAGTTTCGAAACCCGTAGGTTCCGTCGGCGTCAATGCCGCTCACGACGACGATCTGTTGCAGCGCGAACGCCACACGTTGGCGCAGTTGGTCGGGCCGCGTCATGGCGTTGCGGTAGAAGTCCCAAACCAATGGCGTGGTGGAGTAGTTGTCTCGCCAGCAATTCTCCCCAGCATGCGCGGCCAAGTCGCAGTAATCCGTCTGGCTGGCGTTCTGGTGCACCGAGGCGTTGCCGCCGCTGCTGTAGCGCGACGAGGCCAGTAGCAGTTGTGAGGCAATCCAGCTTGACGCGCCTTTCGCCTTGATCTCGGCTGTCAGGGCCTCGGTGTTGCCGAAGCTCGCCTGCATCGCCAGCCGGGATGCGTTGCGGGTCGCAGCATCGGTGGCAACTGCTGGTGCCGGGATCGTCACCACGGGGGCCGCCGCCGGTGGGGCGACAGAGGCCGACGCCTTGTAGACCTCGCAGTGCTTGACAGTGCCATAAGCCGGATCGCGGCCAAAGGAAGCGTTGGTGCATGCCACCAAGCCGGAGCGCGTTTTTTGAACCCACTGGCCGCTCACGCCGAATCGCACGCTTTGGGATCCGCGGGTACTGAAGCTGCCACCCTCGCTGGCGACCGTCACCCACTGCTTGGTTGGTGCTGCCGACGCGGCGCCGCTCACCCCCGCAGCAGTCATGAAGGCGCCGCCCGCCCACAGCGCCGCGGCCCAGTGACGGGATCGCCCCGCTGCCGAATCACTTCGTATCAACTCGTTTCCTGTGCGCATCGGAAATCCTCCATTTGCTTACAAACCTGCTCGGAATCGTCACTCGCGGCCGCGGGCCGGGCCCTGAAACGTCAGCCCGGAGCGCTGTTTGTCGGTGGTTGTGAATGGGTTCACAACATCAACGGCGCTGCATGAGCCTGTGGTCTTCCATGCAGGCTCGGTGCCGTTGAAGGCCACTTCTGACAATTGCTTGCACCGCGGGGAAAGCGGACACAAAAGGCCCCGGGTCGGCGGCGCTTCGGTGCTGGCAAGTCGCAGCAGCGGCAGCCTCAGGACGAGGCTGCGCAGGGAGCGCTCTGGCGGCGTGCCCTGCGCCAGGTGGTTCACCCGGCGCAGGGCACGAGCGGCGCGTGAGCGCGTCGCGTCGTTGACTGGCTTACTGCTTGATGGCCTCGATCTGGATCAGCAGCTTGATGTCGTCCGGGATGATCGGCATGCCGTAGCCCATGCCGTAGTCGGTGCGCTGAATGGTGGTCTCGAAATCGCCACCGCAGACTTCGCGCTTGAAGAACGGGCTGTCATAGCAGTTGTAGTTTGTGGCCGTCAACGTGACCGGCAGCGTCTTGCCCAGCAGGGTCAGGGTGCCGCTGACCGCGGTCACCTTGTCGCCGTCGAAGCTGAACTTGTCGCCGACGAATTTCGCGGTCGGGAATTCTTTGGCCTTCAGGAAGTTGTCGCCCTTCAGGTGGCTGTCGAACAGCGCCAGGCCGGTGTTGATCGACGCGGTGTCGATGGTGATCTCGGCCTTGCCGGTCTTGGCGGCGCGGTCAAGCGTGATCGAGCCTTCCTTCTTGTCGAAGCGGCCGCGGTTGGTCGAGGTGCCGAAGTGGCGCGCCTCGAATGTCACGTAGGTGTGCGTGGGTTCGAGGTTGTAGGTGGCGCTTTCAGCGTGCGCGATGCCGGTGGCCGCGAGCAGCGTGGTGGCGAAGGCGATCAGAGGGAGGGATTTCATGATGAGTCTCCTGTGGAGGGGTGTTGGAAGAACGCTGGAAATGGGCGGGGCGAGAGGGGGCTCACAGCCTGGCGACGCCGGTCAGCGTCAGCTTGAAGCGGACCTGCACCTCGTTGGCGACGACCGAGGTGTCCCTCCAGTCGCCGTCGCCGATCCTGAAATCGAGCCGTTTCAGCGTGAACGAGCCGGTGGCCGTGGTGATGCCTGCCGCCTGCGCGAGCAGCACCGGCACCGTCACAGCCTGGCGGCTGCCCTTGATGCTGAGCGTGCCGGCGACTTCGAGCTTGCCCGCGCCGACCTGCTTGACGGCCGTCGAGGTGAAGCTGGCCTGCGGAAACTTCTGGGTGTCGAACCAGTCGGGCTTCAGCAATTCCGCTTCGGTTTCGGCGGTGCCGATGGCGGCGCTGCCAAGGTCGATCGTCAGGCTGATCTTGGCAGCGGCGGGTTGCTTCGGGTCGAAAGCCACCTGTGCATCGAATCTGCGGAACCGGCCGTCCACGGGCACGCCCATTTGGCGGGTCAGAAACGTCATCTCGCTTTGCGCTGGCAGCAGCTTCTGCTGTGCCTGCGCGGGCAATGCAGCGAACAGCGCGGTCAGCGCCAGTGCAGTGGAAAAGTGAGACAAGTGCATGGTGTGGTGTTCCCCCCCAATTGATCGATGCTGTTGCCGCTCAGGCGCTGGCGCGACCCGGCCACATGCGGGCGATCAGCCCGTCGCGTTCGATGAACTGGTGCTTCAGCGCACCGGCCACGTGCAGCGCGACGACCACCATCAGCGTCCACGCCAGCCAACCGTGCACCGGCTTGATCGCCTGCGCCAGCGCCTTGTCCACGGGCAGCAGATCAGGCAGCGGCAGCACGCCGAACCAGACGATCGGGAAACCCGCTGCCGAGCTGTAGGCCCAGCCCATCAACGGCACCGCGAAGAACAGCAGGTACAGCCCGCCATGGGCCAGGTGAGCGGCACGCTGCTGCCAGGCGGGCATCGGCGCGTCGGGTGGTGGCCGGTGCGTCAGGCGCCACAGCAGCCGCAACGCCGACAACGCCAGGATGGTGACGCCAGCCCACTTGTGCCAGTTGTAGAGCTTGACCCGCTGCGGCGAGAGCGGCAGGTCTGCCATGTAGAGCCCAAGGCTGAAGGCGCCGACGATTGCCAAAGCCAGCAGCCAGTGCAGCGCGATGGCCGTCGCGGTGTAGCGGGTCGGTGGGGCTGGGGTCATGCTGTGCTCGGGCGTGGCGTCATGCAGTGAGGTGTACTGTAGAAGGACGACACGGCGCAAGTCTTCAGGCGGCTTGATGCGCGCATTCAAAAACCATGAGGCCGCCTTGCCGCCCCCCAACGCCAACCCAGATCGCGCTCGACGCGTCCAACCCGCCACGCATCGCACCATGCACGTCCTCAGCACCAACATCGCCACCGCCCGTGAAATCGACATCAATGGCCGCCAGGCGCTGACCGGCATCAACAAGCGCAGCGTCAGCGGCCAGGTCGGGGTCGAAGCGCTGGGCTTGGTCGGTGACGAGCAGGCCGACCTGTCGGTGCATGGCGGCCTGGGCAAGGCGGTCTACGCCTACCCGATCGAGCATTACGCCTTCTGGCAGACGGTGCGCGCGCAGGCCAAGGTCGCCGCGTGGAACGAGCCGCTGCCGCACGGTTTCATGGGCGAGAACCTGACGATCAGCGGGTTACTTGAAACCCAGGTCTGCATCGGCGACGTGCTGCGCTTTGCGAACTGCGAACTGGCGGTCAGCGAGCCACGCTTTCCGTGCGTCAAGTTCAACGCGGTGATGGGCTTCAACCAGGCCGGCAAGCTGATGGTGGCGAATGCCTGGTGCGGCTTCTACCTGGCCGTGCGCGTGCCGGGCACGGTGGTGGCAGGAGAAACCTTCGAGCTGATCCACGGCCCGCGCGAGGTCGGCATCACCGAGCTGTTTCGGTCGACGCTGG
>JANMXL010000109.1:0-13242 GCA_031380885.1 Burkholderiales bacterium
GTGCTGCTGCTCGACGAGCCATGTTCAGCGCTCGACCCGATATCCACCGGCAAGATCGAGGAGTTGATCCACGAGCTGAAGTCCGACTACACCGTGCTGATCGTCACGCACAACATGCAGCAGGCAGCGCGCAGCTCGGACTACACCGCCTACATGTACCTGGGTGACCTGATCGAGTTCGGACCGACCTCGGAGTTGTTCATGAAGCCGAAGAAGAAGGACACCGAGGACTACATCACCGGACGTTTCGGTTGATGAAGCGCACGGAACACACAGGGAGTCACCATGACTGAAAAACACCTTTCCACCCAGTTCGACACCGAACTCAGCGGCATTTCCACCCGGGTGCTGGAGATGGGAGGCCTGGTCGAGTCGCAGGTCGCGCAGGCGGTCTATGCGCTGACGCATTTCAGCTCCGAAACCGCGTCTCAAGTGCTGGTGCTCGAAGAGACCGTGAACTCGATGGAAGTCGAGATCGACCGCGACCTGTCTAGCATCATCGCGCGGCGCCAGCCGACTGCGCGCGACCTGCGCCTGCTGATCGCCATCAGCAAGACCATCGCCAACCTGGAACGGGTCGGCGACGAGGCCGCCCGCGTCGCGCGCACGGTGCAACGGCTGATCAACACCGGCGTGTCGAGCCGCCTGCGCTTGCCAGTGGCTGATCTGAAGTTCGAATCCGAACTCGCCGTGGCGCAATTGCGCAAGGCGCTGGATGCTTTCGCGCGCCTCGATGTCGAGAAGGCGTTGGAGGTCCTGAAGCAGGACGACCAAATCGATCAGGAATTCGAAGGGCTGATGCGCAAGTTGATCACCTTCATGATGGAAGACCCGCGCACGATTTCATCGAGCATCGACCTGGTGTTCGTCGCCAAGGCGATCGAGCGCGTCGGTGATCACGCCAAGAACCTGGCCGAGCAGATCATCTACATCGTCAAGGGGACGGATGTGAGGCACAACACCGTCGAAGAAGTCGAGACCATGGTGCGATGAGCAACCTGCCTGGGAGCCCAAGATGAGCCGCGTTCTGGTCGTCGAAGATGAGTCGGCAATCGCCGAGCTGATTTCCATCAACCTGCGCCACGCCGGCTACGACGTGACGATCGCATCCAATGCCGATCAGGCGCAAATCGAGGTCGACGGCGTGCTGCCTGATCTGGTCGTGCTGGACTGGATGCTGCCCGGGCAATCGGGGCTGGTGCTGGCCAAGCGCTGGCGCAGTCAGACACGCACCCGCGAATTGCCGATCATCATGCTGACCGCGCGTGCCGAGGAAGGCGACATGATTTCCGGCCTCGATGCCGGCGCCGATGACTATTTGACGAAGCCTTTCTCGACCAACGAGTTGCTCGCACGCATCCGCGCGGTGCTGCGCCGCAAGTCGCCCGAGGCGCTGGACACGCTTGTCGACGTGGCCGGTCTGAAGCTGGATCCGTCGACGCGCCGGGTGGCGCGCGACGACCGCGAGGTGCGAGTCGGGCCGACCGAATTCCGCCTGCTGCATTTCTTCATGACCCATCCTGAACGGGTGCACAGCCGCGCGCAGTTGCTCGACCGGGTGTGGGGTGACCATGTGTTCATCGAGGAGCGCACGGTCGATGTGCATGTGAAGCGCTTGCGTGAAGCGCTGGAGCCTGTGGGCTGCTCGCGGATGATCGAGACAGTTCGTGGCGCGGGCTACCGCTTCACGCAACAGGTGCAGGCGTTGTCCAGCTGAGTTGAGCGAGCGTCACTGGAATGGGCTGGCTTTTCCCTCGTTTGCTGGCCGCTACGCTGGGTGTTTTGGTGGCCGGCGGGGCCGGCTGGCTCGTTGGTGGCGCCTGGCAGTTTCCGGTTTTGGGCACCATGGTGGGTGCTGTGCTGGGCGTGCAGGCGTATGCGCTGATCGATGCGTTGCGCGGACAGCATTTCCTGAAGTGGTTGCAATCGCGCCGTGCGATGGCTCCTCCGAGGGACAGTGGTTTCTGGGGCGAAGTCAGCTACCGCGTCGAACGTTCAACGCGTTCGCTCGAACAGAAGATCGACCTCGAACAGACCCGCCTGGAGCAGTTCCTGTCGGCCATCGAAGCCTCTCCGAACGGCGTGATGATGCTCGACGTCAACGACCAGATCGAGTGGTGCAACTCGGTGGCTGCCGATCATTTCGGCATCGATCCACAACGCGATCGCCTGCAGCCGATCACCAACCTGGTTCGCGCGCCGATCTTTGTTGCCTACCTGCAAGCCGGGCAGTTCGATGAGGCGGTCAGCTTTCCCGGTCCGGGCTCGCGTGGCACAGTGTCGGTGCTGATCAAACCCTATGGCGAGGCGATGAAACTGGTGCTGTCGCAAGACATCACCGAGCGCGAACGCAGCGACAGCATGCGACGCGGTTTCGTCGCCAACGTGTCGCACGAGATCCGCACGCCGCTGACGGTGCTCTCGGGCTTCATCGAGACGATGGCCAGCTTGCAGTTGACCGAGGTCGAGCGGCGTCGGGTCATCGAGCTGATGGCGCAGCAGGCGCAGCGCATGCAGCACCTCGTCGGCGACCTGCTGACGCTGGCCCAGCTGGAAGGCAGCCCGCGGCCTCCGGCAGACCGCTGGGTGCCGGTGCAGCAGCTGCTGACGCAGGTGCGCGCCACGGCCGAAGCGCTGTCGGCTGGGCGGCACACGCTCGTTTGTGGCAGCGCTGTCGCGCCGGAGGGGGGTAGTGACCTGATCGCCGGGGCCGAGCAGGAACTGCACAGCGCGATTGCGAACCTCGTCAACAACGCCATCCGCTACACGCCGAGTGGTGGCACGGTCCATGTGTCGTGGGTCGTGCGTGCTGATGGGGTCGGTGAGCTCGAGGTGCGCGACTCGGGCATCGGGATCGCGAAGGAGCATCTGCCCAGACTGACGGAGCGCTTCTACCGCGTTGACGGCAGCCGGTCACGCGACACCGGCGGCACCGGTCTGGGTCTGTCGATCGTCAAGCATGTCGTGCAACGGCATGGCGGCGAGCTGGAGATTCGCAGTGAACCGGGCACGGGCTCCAGCTTCAGGCTGGTGTTTCCGGCCGCACGTGTTCGGGCCACCATCACCTCACCGCTGGAATCGCCGGAGCCGGACGCTGCGGCGTTGCATCCGGGTGCTGACAACGTGGTCGGCATCGCGGGCTGACCCCTCGGTCACCTTGCCGCTGGTCGGCGCGCCCCCGGCTGGGCCGCGTCCGTCGGAGGGCGGCGGTAAATCGCCACCCACTCGGTGCGGTCGGTGGGCCGGGTGACGCGAGCGACCAGCGCCCAGCCCGGCGGCGCGGGGTGCTTGCCAGATTTTCGTTCGGGCTGCAGCAAGTAGGTGCAGCGGGTGTCAGCGGGCCCAGTCAGGCCGTCGACCTGGAAGCCGCCGAAATACTCAAGCGAAGCCCACACGCTGCGGGGCAGGTTAGGCGCCGCGATGCAAGCCTTGGGCGGCACGTGCTGGGCCACGCGCGTGACCAGCGGGCGCAGGCTGCGTGCGTAGTCCAGCACCGGCAGCATCAGTGTCATCAACAGCAGCCAGCACAACGCGATACCGCTGGCCGACAGCACCAGGCTCTTCCAGAGCGCATGCTGGTTGCGTCCGGTGCGCCAACGCACCAGCCACACCCAGGCGAGGCTGCCGACCGCTGCCAACAGCAGCGCGATCAGCGAGAACTGCGAGACGAAGCCGGGCGCCAGCTTCACGACGTTCTGTGCGGGGCGCACTGGAAAGCCGATCTGCAGCGAGGCGTAGATGACCCAGAACGCGATCGCACAGACGCTGAAGAAGAACACCGAGAACCAGTCGACCGCTGCGGCCGTGCTGCGTTTGAGCGTCGGCAGGGCAAACGCCGCCAGCAGTGCGAAGGCGGGCAGCGACAGCATCAGGGTGCGATCCTGCCCTCCCATCACGACGCTGGCCACAGCCGTCACCGCCGCGCAGCTCAACGGCACCGCGATATGGCGGTTCAGGATGTGACGGCGCCACTGCCACAGCGTCCACAAAGCCAGGGGCCACACCGGCCACAAGAACCACAGCCACTGCCGCGCCACCGCGGTCACGCTGTCCGCGGTGCGGTAGCTGCCGGCCTGCCAGGTCCACAGGCCGAACGCAGTGGCCAGCGCCGCCGTCAGTGCCGTGGCACCTGCGACCCACGGCGTGAAGCGTCGCACGAGCGGGTAGGCTGATCGTGCACACACCACGCTGCCCGCCAGGCCGAGCGCAAACGCAATGCTCGGTGCGCCGCTGCCGGCCAAGGCCGGCAGGCCGATCATCACGGCGAACTTCGAATGGCTGCCGCGCGTGGGGCTGGCCGCCATGGCGTAGGTGTAGAGCGCCACACAGGCGAGCTGCGCCAACTCGGGTGTCGTCTCATGCCCGAGCTGCAGCAGCCCCAGAGTCGCGATCAGCGCCAGCAAGGCCCCGTCGGCCATCGCTCGCGCGTAATCGACCGGGTCGGCCTCGCCGCCAAAAGCGAAGGGCAGGGGCTGGGCGGCTTCGGAGCGGGCGAGGTGATACGCGGCGTACCA
This sequence comes from Burkholderiales bacterium, assembly GCA_031380885.1. Taxonomy (GTDB): domain Bacteria; phylum Pseudomonadota; class Gammaproteobacteria; order Burkholderiales; family Burkholderiaceae_C; genus PBB1. The sequence continues at coordinate 4,515 of JANMXL010000109.1, forward strand.
GGTCAGCGCCAGCACCGACATCAGCAGCAACGCAAACGGCAGCCGGGCCGCCAGAGCCGGGTCGATCCACGGGCCGAGCAATCGGATGAAGATCGCACCCAGCCAATAAGGCACGGGTGCCGGATCGGCCGCCACGCCGCCCACCATCGGCATCCACCACGGCGACCGGCCGTCGGCCATGCCGACCATGTAGCCGAACGCGGTCACATCGGCGTTGCGCCACGGGTCACGCCCAAACAGCCCCGGCAGCACGTAGGCGGCACAGAACAGCAGCAAGGCCCAGCGCGGCAGACGCTGCACGGCACGCTGCGAAACCAGAGCGGGATTCAGTGAGGAGTGGGCCATGCAAAAAAAGGCAGCCGAGGCTGCCTTTCTGAACGTGCTGGTGTGCGATCCGGCTTACTTCTTCAGGTGCGCAAACTTGTTGCGGAATTTCTCGACACGGCCGCCCAGCGAGTCGACGCTCTTTTGCGTGCCCGTGTAGAACGGATGCGATTCGCTGGTGGTTTCAAGCTTGAACAGTGGCACGTCACGGCCATCGTCGAGCTTGATGGTTTCCTTCGCCGTGGCGCACGAGCGCGTGACGAACTTGAAACCGTTGGACAAGTCGACGAAGCAGACGTCGCGGTAGTTGGGGTGGATGCCGTCTTTCATGGAAACCTCTGTGCTGTGTAGCGGGAGCCACGTCGAACCGTTCGACGCACTTGCCGATGTGAGGAAAGCCTTTGATTATATGTCGGCCCCGTCCATCGGAGGAGCTCGCTGCCACTCACCCGCCCCGACGCATCATGTCGAAGAAGTCATGGTTGGTCTTGGTGGACTTCATCTTGTCGAGGATGAATTCCATCGCCTCGATCTCGTCCATCGGGTACAGCAACTTGCGCAGGATCCAGGTCTTCTGCAGGATTTCCGGCTTCAGCAGCAGCTCTTCGCGCCGCGTGCCTGATTTGTTCAGCAGGATCGACGGGTACACACGCTTCTCGGCCATGCGGCGATCCAGGTGGATTTCGCAGTTGCCGGTGCCCTTGAATTCTTCGTAGATCACCTCGTCCATCCGGCTGCCGGTATCAACCAGCGCGGTGCCGATGATGGTGAGCGAGCCGCCTTCCTCGATGTTGCGCGCCGCACCGAAGAAACGCTTCGGGCGCTGCAGAGCGTTCGCATCGACGCCGCCAGTCAGTACCTTGCCGGAGGACGGCAGCACGTTGTTGTAGGCGCGGGCCAGGCGCGTGATCGAGTCGAGCAGGATCACCACGTCCTTCTTCATCTCGACCAGCCGCTTGGCGCGCTCGATCACCATTTCGGCGACTTGCACGTGACGCTGTGCCGGCTCGTCGAAGGTCGAGCTGATGACCTCGCCGCGCACGGTGCGCTGCATTTCGGTCACTTCTTCCGGCCGCTCATCGACCAGCAGCACGATCAGGTGCGCTTCGGGGTAGTTGGCGACGATGGCGTGCGCGAGCTGCTGCATCATCACCGTCTTGCCGCTCTTCGGCGCCGACACGAGCAGTGCGCGCTGGCCCTTGCCAATCGGCGCAATCAAATCGACGATGCGGGCGGTGATGTTCTCGTCGGACTTGATGTCACGTTCAAGCTTGAACTGCTCTTTCGGGAAGAGCGGCGTCAAGTTCTCGAACATGATCTTGTTCTTGCTCTCCTCGGGCGTCAGGCCGTTGATCTTGTCGACCTTGACCAGCGCGAAGTAGCGTTCGCCGTCTTTGGGCACCCGCACCTCGCCTTCGACGTCGTCGCCAGTGTGCAGGTTGAAGCGGCGGATCTGGCTCGGGCTCAGGTAGATGTCATCGGTCGATGCCATGTAGCTGGCGTCCGGCGCGCGCAGAAAGCCGAAGCCGTCGGGCAGCACTTCCAGAACGCCGTCACCGAAGACTTGCTCGCCGCCCTTGGCGCGCTTTTTCATGATCGCGAACATCAGCTCCTGCTTGCGCAGGCGGGTGACGTTTTCGACCTCCAGCGCCTCGCCCATCGTGATGAGTTCGGAAACGTGGAGCGCTTTCAGTTCAGACAGGTGCATGGAGGCTTAACCAGAAAGGAGGGCAGAGGTGGGGGCGGATGCTGTGGCGCCCTCTGTCAAGGGGACCTGTGCAAAGCGCAGTCGATGATGATGCGCTGTAAAACCGAAGGGCGGGAGTGGAGCCGCCGACTGCTCGTTTGGCGGGATCGCTGCTGCGCCTGGACCCGAGAATGAGGTTGGTGGCGACTGTATGGGCGGGGTGGAGAACCCTGCCCAACCCAAAGAATTATAGGTGGCCGTCTATGAACGCTGTCAACTGAGCCTTCGTCAGCGCGCCCACCTTGGTCGCCGCCAGCGCGCCGTCCTTGAACAGCATCAGCGTCGGGATGCCACGGATGCCGTACTTGGCCGGGACGTCACGGTTCTCATCGACGTTCATCTTGGTGACCTGCAGACGACCGTCGTAGGCCTTCGACACCTCGTCCAGGATCGGCGCGATGGCCTTGCAGGGGCCGCACCATTCGGCCCAATAGTCCACCAAAACGGGCTTGCTGGATTGGATGACGTCGCTGTCGAAAGACGCGTCAGACGTGTGTGTGATCAGTTCACTGCTCATGATGGATCCTCGGTACGAGCGGGCCCAAAGTTGGGCGACAAGGCACAATGATTTTGACACATGAGGCCCATCGCTTCGCGGCGCAAGGCTTGGCGACACGACTGCTTTCATATCGCCACGATGATGAAAATATTTCTCTGGGACGAGCGTGGCGACCCCTGGTCTGCTGCTGTGGCGTCCGCCGTGCGCTGGGCCGACGAGCACGGCGTGGTGCTGCGCGATGCGGTGTTCCTGGTTCCTTTTGCTCAGCACCTGCCGCTGGCGCGCGCGGCCTGGGCGGCGATGGATCTCTGGATGCCGCGCGTCGAAACCACACAGACGCTGGCCCGCAGCATCGCCCCGGTCGAACCCCCGTCGTGCGACGACATCCGTTTCGATGCCGCGCTGGACACGCTGACAGCGCGCCGGCTGCTGCGCAGCCAGTCGGTCTTTGCCGCCTGGCTGCGCCGCGATCCCCGCGCCTTCGATCAGGCAGCCCAGACGCTGGCGCAGACGGCCCAGGCCATCGCCCGCGCGCTGGCTGCGGTGCCGCCTTCGCAACGCGAGCCGCATCGCGCCGTCGGCCGGGCCGCGCTGGGTGCGGTCGGTGGTTCCAGTGGCGTGGGCAGCACCGAGCGCCATCTGGCGCGCATCGCGTTCGAATGGGCGGCGGCGACGCCCGCAGCGCCGACCGATGTGCTGTTTTCATGGCGACCTTCGGCCTGGATCGTCGTGCAGGCGGGCGGCGTCGATGCGCTGACGCAGCGGCTCGTCGACGAAGCCGCCGTCCCCGCCTTGTGGATCGATGCCGACCCGCCCGGCGACGATGCCATCCACGCGGTGGCGCCACAGGCGCGCCTCCAGGTTCAGGTGTGCCGCGGCTTCGAGGACGAGGCGCAGCGCACTGCTGCGCAGGTGCTGGCCGACGTGGCGGAGCACGGCACACCGGTCGCGTTGATCGCGCAAGACCGGCTGCTGGCACGCCGGGTGCGCGCGCTGCTGGCCCGACAAGGCGTGCCGCTGCGCGACGAAACCGGCTGGACCTTGTCGACCACCCGCGCGGCAGCGGGCGTGATGGCGCTGCTGCGGGCGGCGTCGCTAACCGCCACGGTGGACGAGGTGCTGGACGCGGTCAAATCATGGCCGATCAGTGTGGTCGATGGCACGGCGGTCGCGGTGCTCGAACACACGCTGCGACGCCAGCAGTGGTCACGACCCGTGTCGGTGAACCCGCAGCGCCTGCCCGCTGCAGCGGCCGCCCTGTGGGCGCTGGCGGCCCAGGCCGCCAAGCCGCTGCGTGGCGGCGGCTCGCTAACCCTCGCCGCCTGGAGCCAGCGTTTGTCAGCAGCGCTGCAAGCCAGCGGCCTGGCCGCCGCGCTGGCCGATGACGAGGCCGGTCAGCAAGTGCTGTCCGCGCTGCACCTGACCGGCGTCGACTTCTGGGCAGCCCATCCCGAGACGCTGACGCTGGCTGATTACGCACGCTGGGTCGATGCGGCGCTGGAGCAGGCGAGCTTTGTGCCGGCCTCGCCCGAGGCGCTCGCGGTCATCGTGATCCCGGCGGCGCGCGCGATGCTGCGGCCGTTCGCAGCCGTGGTCTGGCCCGGTGCTGACGAGAAGCAACTCGGCGCGACCCCCTCACCGCATCCGCTGCTCAACGATGCCGAGGCCGAGGCGCTCGGTCTGTTGACCGCCGCCCAGCGCCGCGAACGGGACCTCATCGCATTTGCGCAGGCGCTGCGCGGTGCGCCGGTGACCTTGTTGCGACGCAGCGACGACGATGGCGAGCCGCTGTCGGCCAGCCCCTGGCTCGAACGGCTGGTGTCGGCGCGGCGCCAGGCCGGGCACCCAACTCCCGAGTCGGCACCCGACAGCCGGGTCGAGCAGGTGGTGTCGCCGAACCCGGTCGCACGGCCGCTGCCGAGCGCCCCGACTTTGCTGCCCGATCGCCTGAGCGCCAGCGCCTGCGAGGCCTTGCGCACCTGCCCGTACCGTTTCTTCGCGCTGCGCATGCTGGGCTTGCAAGCCGTAGAGGAACTCGATGGCGAAGTGGAGAAGCGCGACTACGGCACCTGGCTGCATGCGGTGCTGCACCGCTTTCATCTGGGGCGCCCCGAGCCCCGTGAATCGAACGAAGACGCCGTAGCGCTGGCCGCTGCCGCGATCGAAGCGCAGACCGAGCTGGGCTTGGCCGACGCTGATTTCCTGCCGTTCGCCGCCACCTTCGAGCGGTTCGCGCCACGCTATATCGACTGGTTGCACCAGCGCGACCGCGACGACGCGCAGTGGCTGGACGGCGAGCGCGACTGGACGGTGCATCCCGAGGCCTGGCAAGGCATCGCGATGCACGGCGTGATCGACCGCATCGACAGCGTGACCGGAGATAACCAGGCCCGTCAAAGCGGCCCAGTGACGCAGCTGATCGACTACAAGACCGGTGCCACCCAAGCCCTGCGCGACAAGGTCAGGCAGCCGCAGGAAGACACCCAGCTGCCGTTCTATGCGGCGCTGGCGATCGAGCAGGGCCGGGTGGCTGGCGAGATGGGCCCGCTGGATGCGATTTACCTGTCGCTCGATGACGCCAAAGCCATCGTCGAGGTGCGCCACCCTGACGTCGAGCGCAGCGCGATCGTGCTGGTCGAAGGCCTGGGCCGCGACCTGGCGCGCCTGCGGCGCGGTGCGGCGCTGCCGGCGCTGGGCGAGGGCGCCGCCTGCGACCACTGCGACGCGCGCGGCCTGTGTCGGCGCGACCAATGGGCGGATGTCGCGCCCGCCGGAGCGCCGCGTTGAGCGCGCCCATCGCCCTGTCGCAACCCGCCTACCGCATCGATGGCGCGCTGGTCAGCGCCGATGCGTTCTACGCCGTGGCCTGCGACCCGCGCCGCCATGTCGTCGTCGAGGCTTGCGCCGGTGCGGGCAAGACCTGGATGCTGGTGTCGCGCATCCTGCGTGCGCTGCTCGACGGCGCCCAGCCGCAGGAGATCCTCGCGATCACCTTCACCCGCAAGGCGGCCGGCGAGATGCGCGCGCGGCTGAACGAGTGGCTGACGGCGCTGTCGGCCGATGGCGGCAGCGATGCCGATCGTGTCCTCGCCCTGCAGCAGCGTGGGCTCGACGCTGCCACCGCACAGGCGCTGGCGCCCGCGCTGGCCGGCTTGCAACAGCGCTTGCAGCAGGCGGGCCGGTCGGTCGAGATCCGCACCTTCCACGCCTGGTTCTCGCAGTTGTTGAAGGCGTCACCGCTCGATCTTCTGATCGAACTCGGCGTGCAGCGCGATGCGCAAATCGTCGAAGACATCGCCGACCACGAAACCGAGGTGTACCGACGCTTCCATGCGGCAGTCGTCGCTGACGAGACGCTGCGCGCCGACTACCACCAGCTGGTGCAGCGCCGCGGCCGCTCGCAGCTGCGCAAATGGCTGGATGCGGCCTGGGCCAAGCGTGTCGAGATCGAACTCGCCGATGCGGCGGGCACGCTCGAGTCCAGCGTGGCGCCGGCGGCGGCGCCATGGCCCGAGGCCGATCCCGCGGCGCACCCGACGCAGTGGGTGCAGTCATCCGAGTTGCGGCAGACGATGCAGCGCTGCGCCAGTGCCTTGGGCGCGGCCGGCGGCAAGAAGGCCGCCGATGCGGCGCGTGCGATCGAAGTGGCGCTGACGCTGGAAGCGTCACCGGCCGTGGTGTTCGATGCGCTGTGGGAGGCTCTGTTCACGCAAAAAGACACGCCCCGCAAAGGCCTCGGCGACAGCGCCCCGCAGCAGGCCGCGATCGACGCGCTGACCGCCCTGCGGGACGCGGTGGCGCAGCACGAGGCACGCGACGAGCACCTGCGGATGGTGCGGCTGTCGCGTGTGCTGTTCACCGAACTGGCGGCGTACAAACGGTCTCGCGGGCTGGTCGAGATGGCCGACCTCGAACGCTGCGCGGTCGCGCTGCTCGGCGACTCGGCCCTGTCTGGCTGGGTGCAGCAGCGGCTCGATGCGCGCGTGCGCCACCTGCTGATCGACGAGTTTCAAGACACCAGCCCCTTGCAATGGCATGCGCTGGCGGCCTGGCTGTCGGGCTATGCTGGCGCGGGCGGGGGTGCCAGTGGGCAGCGCCCGCCGAGTGTGTTCATCGTCGGCGACCCAAAGCAAAGCATCTACCGCTTCCGTCGCGCCGAGCCCAAGGTGTTCGAGGCGGCGCGCGACTTCGTACAACAAGGCCTGGAAGGCACTGTGCTCAGCTGCGATCACACCCGGCGCAACGCGCCCGAGGTGCTGGCGGTGCTGAATGCGGTGTTTGAGCACGCCGAACTGAGCGGCGAGTTTGCCGGGTTCAGGCCGCACTCGACATCGTTGGGCGCTGTCCCCGGTGCGGGTGCCAGCCGTCTGCCGGTCGTGCCGCGTGAGCCCAAAGATCGCAGCACCGACGAAGTGGATGAGCCCTGGCGCGACACGCTGACCGCGCCCCGCGTCGAGCCCGAGCAGCGGCTGCGCCAACACGAGGCCGACAGCGTGGCACGGGCCGTGCACGAGGTGCTGGCCGGCGGTGTGTTGCCCGGTGAGGTCCAGGTGCTGTGCCGCAAGCGGGAGTCGTTGCGGCTTGCAGCTGGCGCGCTGGCGGCGCTCGGCGTGCCGTGCGCGGCCGTTGAGGAAGCCTTGCTGCTCGACGCGCCCGAAGTGCGCGACCTGGTCGCCGTGCTCGATGTGCTGGCCTCGCCTGGCCATGCGCTGTCGCTGGCACAGGCGCTCAAGAGCCCCATCTTCGGCTGCAGCGACGACGACCTGGTGCAGTTGGCGACGGCGGTGGCGAGTGCCACCACCCAAGCCGTCACCCCAGCGGCGACCGCTGCCGTGGGCGACGCCGATGAGGCCGACGATGAGTCTGCTGCCCGCGCCGCCCTGCCGCACCGCCGCAGCGATCCCCTCGGCTGGTGGCATGCGCTGCACGGCCTGCCCGAACCGAGCGCGGCCTTGCAACGCGCCCGCGAGTTGCTCAGTGCATGGCAACAGGCCGCCCACGTGCTGCCGCCGCACGACCTGCTCGACCGCATCGTCTGCGAAGGCAACGTGATGGCGCGCACGCTGGCCGCCGTGCCGCCGCTGCGTCGCGCCGCAGCACAGGCGGCGATCGAGGCCTTGCTGGCGCAGTCGCTGAGCCTGGACGGCGCGCGCGGCGCAACGCCGTACAACTTCGTGCGCGCGCTGCGCCGTCGCCGGCTGACGATCACCACGCCTGCGCAGCCTGACGCCGTGCAGTTGCTGACCATCCACGGGGCGAAAGGGCTGGAGGCCGAGGTCGTGTTGGTGATGGACACCCAACCCGAACCGCCGAGAGCCGACACGGCGTCCTTGCTGGTGCACTGGCCGGTGCAGTCCACGCATCCGCTGACCTGCGCTTTCGTGTATGCCGAGTCCAGGTGCCCGCCATTGCTGGCAACGCTGTTCGCCGAAGAGCAGGCCGCACGGCGCCGTGAGGAACTCAATGGGCTCTATGTCGCGATGACCCGTGCCAAGCACCGCATCGTGCTCAGCGCGACCGTGCCTTACGGCGCACCGACGGCAGCGTCGTGGTGGCAACGTCTGGAACCGCATGCGGTCTTGTGGTCACCGGCACCGGCCGACGCGGTGATGCGCGACGCGGTGATCCCGCCGGCGCGCGTGCAGGTGCTGCCAACCTGGCAGGCCACGGCATCGACGGCAGCTGCACCGCGCGACGAGCGCGACGTGTCGAACCGCGACGTGGACACCAGCCGCCTCGGACAGGCGGTGCATCGCGTGCTCGAATGGGCCGTGCGGCGCGACGCACCGGAACCCATCGCACTCGACACGCTATGTGCTGCCGCCGCGCGAGAATTCGGTACCGACAGCTCGGCCGTTCTGCGAATCTCCGGCGCGATCCTGCGCAGCCTGGCCTGCCAGCGGTTTTTCAACGCCCGGCAACTGATCTGGGCAGCCAACGAAGTCAGCGTGGTCGACGCTGGCGAACTGCTGCGCATCGACCGCCTGGTGCATCTGCGAGCGACCGAGGATGAGCCCGAAACCTGGTGGGTGCTCGACTACAAGCTCAGCCATGCGCCCGATCAACTCGACGCCTACCGGCAACAGCTGGCGCGCTACCAGCGCGCGGTGTCCCGGCTGCAACCTGGGGCGGTCGTCCGGGGGGCGTTCATCACCGGC
>JANMXL010000135.1:0-11209 GCA_031380885.1 Burkholderiales bacterium
CCAGGATCAGACCCGTGAAGCCACCCATCGTGAAGACGAAGAGGAAGCCGACGGCAAACAGCATCGGCGTCTCGAAGGTCATCGAGCCTTGCCACATCGTGGCCAGCCAGTTGAAGATCTTCACGCCCGTGGGCACTGCGATCAGCATCGTGGCGTACATGAAGAACAGCTGCCCCGTCACCGGCATGCCGGTGGTGTACATGTGGTGCGCCCAGACGATGAACGACAGGATCGCGATCGACGAGGTGGCGTAGACCATGCTCGTGTAGCCAAAGAGCCGCTTGCGCGCAAAGGTGGGGATGATGGCGCTGACGATGCCGAAGGCCGGCAAGATCATGATGTAGACCTCGGGGTGGCCGAAGAACCAGAAGATGTGCTGGTACATCACCGGGTCACCGCCGCCGGCGGGGTTGAAGAAGCTCGTGCCGAAATGGCGGTCGGTCAGCGTCATCGTGATCGCGCCGGCCAGCACCGGCATCACGGCGATCAGCAGGTAGGCGGTGATCAGCCACGTCCAGCAGAACAGCGGCATCTTCATCAGCGTCATGCCAGGCGCGCGCATGTTCAGGATGGTGACGACGATGTTGATCGAGCCCATGATCGAGCTCGCGCCGAGGATGTGCATCGCGAAGATGCCCGCGTCCATCGACGGGCCCATCTGCAGCGTCAGCGGGGCATACAGGGTCCAACCGGCCGCCGGTGCACCGCCGGGCATGAAGAAAGAGCCGACCAATGTCAGCGCCGCAGGAATCAACAACCAGAAACTGAGGTTGTTCATTCGCGCGAACGCCATGTCCGCCGCACCGATCTGCAGAGGAATCATCCAGTTCGCGAAGCCGACGAAGGCCGGCATGATCGCGCCAAACACCATGATCAGCCCGTGCATCGTCGTCAACTGGTTGAACAGCTGCGGGTTGACGAACTGCAGGCCCGGCTGGAACAACTCAAGGCGAATGATCATCGCCAGGATGCCACCAACGATCAGCATCGCGAACGAGAACAGCAAGTACATCGTGCCGATGTCTTTGTGGTTCGTCGCGTACAGCCAGCGGCGCCAGCCGTGCGGCGCGCCGTGATCATGATCGTGGTCATGCGTGTGACCGTGGTCACCGTGGTCGAGTACTGCACTCATGGGGGTCCTTCTGAAACTGCTGATCGTGGATCTGGAATGGATTACTTGCGAGCGGCCACCACGTCCGATGGCTGCACCGCCTGCCCGGTCTTGTTGGACCAATTGTTCTTGGTGTAGGTGATCACGGCGGCGATCTCGGTGTCGGAGAGCTGCTTCCACGCCGGCATGGCGCCGTTGTTCTGCCCGTTCAACAACACCGCGATCTGCTTGGCCTTGTCGTCGTCCAACACGACAGCCGCGCCATCGAGCGGCTTGATCGCGCCGACACCCTTGCCGTTGGGCTGATGGCACGCCACACAGTTGCCGTTGTAGACCTTCTCGCCACGAGCGATCAGATCGGCCGACTCCCAGACCTTGGTCGGGTCGTCGGCCTTGGCAGACATCTCGGCGCGCTGGCCTTCGACCCACTTCGTGTAGTCGGCAGCAGACACCACCTTCACATGGATCGGCATGTAAGCGTGTTCTTTGCCACACAGCTCCTGGCACTGGCCGTGGTAATCGCCGATCTGTTCAGCGCGGAACCAGGTGTCGCGCACGAAGCCCGGAATCGCGTCCTGCTTGATGCCGAAGGACGGCACGGCGAACGCGTGGATCACGTCGTTGGCGGTGGTGATGATGCGGATCTTCTTGTCGACCGGAACCACCAGTGGGTGATCGACCTTCAACAGGTAGTCATCGCCGGACGGTTGGCCCGAATCGGACATCTGACGCTGCGCAGAATCCAGCGTCGACACGAAGCCGATGCCGGCGCCTTCGCCGTTCAGGTAGTCGTAGCCCCACTTCCACTGCATGCCGGTCGCCTTGATCGTCAGGTCGGCCGAGCTGGTGTCCTTCATCGCAACCACCACCTTGGTGGCCGGCAGCGCCATGCCGATGACGATGAGGAACGGCACGATCGTCCAGGCGATCTCGACGGCGGTGCTCTCGTGGAAGTTGGCCGACTTGGCGCCCTTCGACTTGCGATGCACGAAGATCGAATAGAACATCACGCCGAACACGGCGAAGAAGATCACCAGACAGATGCCCATCATCAGGTAATGCAGGTAGCGCTGGTCTTCAGCGATCTTCGTCACGGCGGGGTGCAGATCGAGTTGATTCACGGCCGGGCCGCCCGGCAGATCGTTGGTCGCTGAGGCCAGCGTCGAGACCGCCCACAGGCCGACGCCCAACATCGCGTGCGAGGCCTTCGTGGAAATTGCTTTCATCGTGTTCATCATGACTGCTCGTGTTGTCAAAGCCCTGCCAATGGCAGAGCACCTTGTGGCCGCAACCGAGCCAGCCGAACCGCGTGCCGCAGCTCATTGGCCAGTTGCCGCCTCAATTCCGGGCGCACAAAGCGCCCGACTTCAATCCGCCGCCCCTGTCCGAAGACCTCGATCAGCGACTCATCCCCGGTCACCGGCTCGACGCTGACCCATTCAGGCGCAAATTCGGCCGTCTCGACCGTGTTGCCCGATGTGTGGGCCACCGTCAGCCTGCCCTTGCGCAAAGCGATGTTTTCTTGGTCGGCCGCATGCCGCGAGTAGACCAACAGCGCGCTTCCCACCGCCACCAATTCCAACCACGCAAAAGCCATGATCACCGTGGCACCCTGCCACCAGAAATACGACGCAATCGTCAGCGACAAGACACACAACGCGCCGAATATCGCGAACAACTGCTGAGGCGCCATCGAGCAATTGCGCTTGAGCAACCACTCTACCGACCACTCGCTCCCCGATACATCACTTTCCCTTCCGAAGCGCCATGCCGAAGGCAGCGCGGGCGCGCCTGCAGTGTGGTCGTAAGAGCAGGTGGACATCTCGAAGTGACTACTCAGTGGCTGGAGCGAGGCAAGGTCGGCGGGTCGGGGAGATACCCGCGCAACCGCTGCGTGCATGCAGCGTGCCTCGGCGTTCCGGTGTGCGAGAGTTTATACGACCGCACAGCCCATACTCAAACGGCGGACTTCCGGGAAGATGGCAAAAGGCGTCGCATTTCTTCCAGCGTCACCAGGGTCTCGGCGGCTGCCGGCGCCGTCAATTCGGCCTTGAAAGCGTGGCCGTAGACGATCTCGAATGTCAGCGCGTAGCGGCCACTGCTGTCGCGCAAAGGCTCGAGCGCCGCGTGCAATGCAGCGCGCCAACGCGGCGTGCGCAAACCCGGGTACCGATCCGGCGACACATTGCCGCCGAGCAGGCGCAGATCCTTGCAAAGTACCGCTGCGCTGTTCCAGTGCACCGTCAGGCGCTCCTGGTCCATCACAGGATCTGCGAAACCGGCATGCACCAGCATGTCGCCGAGGTCGTGCATGTCGACGAATGCGATCGTCGGTGCGGGCCACTGCAGACGCGCATACAGCGACGTCAGCTCGCGCACCGTGTCCGGCCCGAGGCACGAGAACATCACGAAGCCGCCCGGCGACAGCATGCGCTGCCAGCGCTGCATGAGTTCGGGCGGGTCGGCGACGCCGTGCAGCGCCATGTTGGCCCACACCAGCTGCGCCTCGCCGAGCGGCGTCGCCGACGCCAGGATCACCTCGGCCGCGGGCGCCTTCCAGCGCCTGGGGGTCCACCATGGCGAACGCAGCGCCGTGCGACTGCGTTCGACCAGGATGTCGCTGGGCTCGACGGCGATCAACGCGGCATCGGGGAAGGTCGTCGTCAAGCGTTGCGCGCTGGCGCCAAGAAACGACGACCAATCCACGATGCGCCGCGGCGGCGTCTTGAACAGCAGCAGCCGCTCGGCCATGCGTCCTGCAATGTCGGCATGCAGCCAGGGCGGGGCGCTCAGACGCGCCAGTCGCCGCTGTACGGCCGCGACCGCTGCCTCGTCGATCGATCGCGTCGCCTTGCTGCCGCCTGTCATAGGCCCAGTATATTGATGGCGTGACTGCGCAAACCGAACTCCCACGCCCAACTCGGCCCGCGCCGTGGCATCGCTGGCCCAGCCAGTGCGCGGTGTGCCAGGGCTGGGGAGCAGGGCGCATTTGCAGGCGCTGCACCACGCGCTTCGCAACACCCGTCGAACGCTGCAGGCGCTGCGCCGAGCGGGTGATGGCGGGCGTGGCCGTGTGCGGTCGATGCGTGCGTTCACCGCCCCGCTTCGACCGTGCCATCGCCGCCGTCGACTACAGCCATCCCTGGGACCGGCTGATCAGCGACTTCAAGTACCGGGGTGCGCTCGACCTCGGCCTGGCGCTGTGCGATCTGCTGATGGCCGCGCGACAGCGCGATGGAGACGATGCGCCGGACTGGCTGCTGCCGGTGCCGCTGGGTGCACAGCGCTTGCGAGAACGCGGCTACAACCAGTCGTGGGAGCTGGCTCGCCGCTGCGCCCGGCGACTCGGCTGCCCAACGGATGCCGCGCTGCTGTTGCGCATTCGCGAGACGCCGCACCAGCTGTCGCTGCCGCGCGAACGTCGCCTTGCCAATGTGCGCAGCGCGTTCGCGATCGAGCCCACGCGGCGCGCCGAGGTGGTCGGCCGGCGGATCGCCCTGGTCGACGACGTGATGACGACCCAGGCCACGGCCGGCGAACTGAGCCAGGTGCTGCTCAATGCCGGCGCGCAGTCGGTGCAGGTGTGGGTGGTGGCCCGCACCCCGGCGCCGGAGCATTGAAATGTTCAATATCGTCCTGGTGCATCCCGAGATCCCGCCGAACACCGGCAACGTGATCCGGCTGGCCGCCAACACCGGCTGCGCACTGCACCTGATCGAGCCGCTGGGTTTTTCGATGGACGACAAGCTGTTGCAACGCGCCGGGCTCGACTACCACGAGCATGCGCGGGTACAACGCCATGCTTCGTGGGATCGGTTCGTCGAGACGATGCAGCCCGACGCGGCCCGCTGCTTCGCCTTCACGACGCGCGGCCACCAGACCCCGGCCGCCATCGCCTGGCAGGCCGGTGACTGGCTGGTGTTCGGCTCGGAAACCGCCGGCCTGCCACCTAGGCTGCGCGATGCCTTTGCTGAAGACCGCCGCGTCAGACTGCCGTTGCTGCCGGGTCAGCGCAGCCTGAACCTGAGCAATGCGGTGGCGGTGGCCGTGTTCGAGGCCTGGCGTCAGAACGGCTACGCCGGCGGCGCTTGACTCGGATACGACGGAGATTCAGCGCTCGGGGCGCGGCCCGCGGCCCATCAGGCGTTCGACACCTTGGCGCGGTGTGGCCCGCCCTTCCAGCACCGCCACCACCGCGGCGGTGATCGGCATCTCGACCCCCAGCATTTGCGCGCGTTTCAGTACAGTGGCCGCGCTGAGCACGCCCTCGGCCACATGCCCGAGCTCGGCAACGATCTGCGCCAGCGGCTGGCCCTGCGCCAGCCGCACTCCGACGGTGCGGTTGCGTGAGAGGTCGCCGGTGGCGGTCAGCACCAGATCGCCCAGCCCGCTCAGGCCCATGAAGGTGTCGGCGCGCGCGCCCAACGCCACGCCCAGACGCACCATCTCGGCCAGCCCGCGGGTGATCAAGGCCGCACGGGCATTGAAGCCGAGTTGCAGGCCATCGGCCAGGCCGGTGGCGATCGCCATCACGTTCTTGACCGCACCGCCGACTTCGACACCGATCGGGTCGTCGGAGGTGTAGATGCGCAGGTTGTCGCTGTGCAGCGCGGCGACGGCCTGCTCGCGCAGTGCGACATCGCCGCTGGCAGCGACCAGTGCGGTGGGCTGGCCCGCAGCCACCTCCTGCGCGAAGCTGGGGCCCGACAGCACACCGATGCGCCCGCCCGGCCACACCTGCTGCGCCACCTCGTGGCCCAGCAAGCCCGTGCCTTCCTGGAAGCCCTTGCACAACCAGTACAGGCCAGGCGCCTGCGGGCCGGGCGGCAGGGCACGCAATACCGGAGCAAGCCCCGACATCGGCGTGGCGACGATCAGCAGGCCACCTTGGGCATGCGCGACGGCCGCATCGAAATCGCTGGTGATTTCGAGCGCCGCCGGGAAAGTGGCCGCTTTGAGGTACTGCAGATTGCGCCGCTGCAGGCGCATCGCCTCGGCTTGCGCCGCATCGCGCGCCCACAGCAGCGTGGCGTGACGCGCGCTGGCGCTGATCGCCAGTGCGGTGCCCCAGGCACCGGCACCGAGCACGCTCAGTTTCACCGGGTGGCGCTCAGCTGCCCCGGGATCGGTCCGACGCTCAGTTGATCAGCGCGCTGCCGTTGGCCGCGCCCTTGGCGGCTTCTTCGGCAGCGGCCGCCATCTGGCTTTCGTACATCGCCTGGAAGTTGATTTCGGCCAATGTCACCGGCGGGAAGCCGGCGCGGGTGCAGATGTCGGAGACGATCGCGCGCAGATACGGGTAGACGATGCCCGGGCAGGCGATGCTGATGATGGGCTGCAGCTGATCTTGCGGGATGTTGCGGATCTCGAAGATGCCAGCCTGCTTGGCTTCCAGCAGAAACAGGGTCTTGTCGCCCACCTTGGTGGTCACGGTCACGCGCACCATGACTTCATAGCTGTCCTTGCCGATGTTTTCGGCGCCGACACCGATGTTGATGTCGACCTGCGGCTGCTGCTGCTCCAGAAAGATCGCTGGCGAATTGGGCTGTTCCAGCGACAAATCCTTCAGGTAGATGCGCTGAATCTGGAACATCGGGGAGGTGTCTTCGTCTGCCATGGCAATCTCTTGGTGGGTTGTGGGGCGGCGACCAGGCGACCGCTTGGGCGTCGGATTATGGCGGATGGGTTTGACGGCCGTGGCCGCTTTCGGCTCGGGAAACTGAACCCTCGCGTGCCGTTCGGTGTCAGCCGGGTGCGGCCTGTGGCTGCAGCAGCGGCAGCAGCCCGCCGCGCTGATCGAGTTCGATCAGGTCGTCGCAGCCTCCGATGTGGGCGTCACCGATGAAGATCTGCGGCACAGTACGTCGCCCGGTGCGCTCGACCATCGCGATGCGCGCTACCGGATCACGGTCCACCCGCACTTCGTTGATCGCGGTCACGCCGCGCGCCTTCAACAGCGCCTTGGCGCGCACACAGTACGGGCACACCTCGGTGGTGTACATCGTGACGGGGGATTGCTGGCTCATGGACAGGCTGGCGCTGTGGGGTGGGGTGGTCGTCAAGCGGAGCGCTCCATCGGCAGGTTCGCCTCGCGCCAGGCCGCGATGCCACCAGCCACCGCAGCGGCCTTGTCATAGCCGCGCGTGCGCAGGATGGCCACGCCGCGGCGCGCGCGCGCACCGGTCGGGCACATCAGCAGCAGCGGAACAGTCTTGTTCTTCGGTAGATCGGTGGCGGTTTCCAGCGTGCCGAACGGCACGTTCTTCGAGCCACCCGCATGGCTGGCGAGGTACTCGGCCGGCTCGCTGACATCGATCAGCACACCGCGTTCGCGGTTGATCAGATTGACCGCTTCAGCCGGGCTGATGCCCCCCATGGCGGCGCCGCGCGACAGCAGCGGCCACGCCAGCAGGCCACCCGAGACCACGGCGGCAACGAACAAAAACCAGTTGTTGATAAAGAAGGTCACGAAGCAGTCCGGTCAGGGTGAGGTCAATTGCAAAACCGCAGATTATAGAATTTGGGGGTTTTCCCGAGCCCAGCTCATTCCGTTTCTTCATTCCTTTTCTCTGACCGCGATCCCATCGACCTGCCATGACCCAACTCGTGCTGATCCGCCATGGGCAATCCACCTGGAACCTCGACAACCGCTTCACTGGCTGGGTCGATGTCGACCTGACGCCGCTGGGTGTCGAGCAGGCGCGAACCGCCGGCCGCCGACTCAAGGCAGCGGGCTTCGATTTCGACATCGCCTACACCTCGGTCTTGAAGCGCGCGGTGTGGACGCTGTGGCACACGCTCGATCAGCTCGACCGCACCTGGTTGCCGGTGGTGCATTCATGGCGGCTCAACGAACGCCACTACGGCGCGCTGGAAGGGCTGAACAAGGCCGACACCGCGGCGAAATACGGCGACGCACAGGTCTTGTTATGGCGCCGCAGCTACGACACACCGCCGCCCGCGCTGGAGCCCACCGACCCGCGCTGCGAACGCAGCGACCCGCGCTACGCCGGATTGAAGGCCGGCGAGGTGCCGCTGACCGAATGCCTGAAGGACACGGTCGAGCGGGTGCTGCCGTACTGGAACGACACCATCGTGCCGTCGCTGGCCGCCGGCAAGCGGGTGATCGTCACCGCGCACGGCAACAGCATCCGCGCGCTGATGAAGCACCTGGACCAGATCTCCGACGACGACATCATCGGCCTGGAAATCCCGAACGGCGTGCCGATCGTCTATGAGCTGGATGCGTCGTATCGGCCGATCAGCCGGCGTTTCCTTGACAGCGACTGACTCTCGGTCGCAACGTCATCCATCAGCTGATGGTTGACGCGTGAGCGCTGCGGCGTGCCACTGTGTTGCGCTCGTGTCCCCCGGGCCGGAAAAGACTCCGCCCTCCTCCTTTACCTCGCTCCACACAGCGATCCACCGCAGCGCTCTCGCAACCACCGAAGCAGTCGGAGGCTGAACTCCTTCGCATGCGACAACGGTGCCGGTCACCCCGCACCCTCGGCAGCACCCCGCGCCAACTGTGCGGAGATGTCAGCACGCAAGCGCTCGGCCAGTGGGCGCCGCTCGAAGCCCTGGCTGGGCAACGTCGGCAGCACCACCACATGGGCCGTCAGGTCGCTGGCCGACACCACCGCCCACAGCGACTGCATCAGCGACATGTTACCGATGTAGGCAGCCGCGGCGCTGACCGGCTCGCGCGCATCGGAAAAGCGCAGCGCGATCGCCTGCACCGGCACCGAGGTAACGATGGCCGCTTGCAGCAGGTTGGCGTGGAACGGCAGCACGCCGTGGCCGTCGCTGGTCGTGCCTTCGGGAAACATCGCGATCGGGTCGCCCGCCCGCAACGCTTCAGCCACCAGGTGCACCACACGGCGGGCATCGCTGCGCCGCGTGCGCTCGATGAACAGCGTGCCGCCACAAGCCACCAGCCAGCCGATTACCGGCCAGCCGCGCACATCGTACTTCGACACGAAACGCATCGGCCGCACCGACATCATCACCAGGATGTCGATCCACGACACATGGTTGGCAACGAACAAGGTCGCGCCGGGATTCGGTGTGCCGGAGCGACGCACCTTGATGCCAAGCACCGTCAGCGTGCGGCGGCACCAGCGCTCGACATGCGCCATCCGTGCCGGTGCATCGATGAACGGAAAAATCAGCGCACAGATCAGCACGGCGCGCCCGATGTGCAGCCCGCACTGCAGCAGCCGAAACAAAGCCCGCAGGCGGCCTGCGCTCAAAGGGCTTCGTAGGCCACGTGCCCGGAGACCAGCGTGCACTTCACCCGACCCGGCAACTCATGGCCCGAGAACGGTGTGTGCTTGCCCTGGCTCTTCAGCGCCTGCGGCGTCACCTGCCAGTACGCTGCCGGGTCGAACAGGCACACATCGGCCACACCGCCCTCGACCAGCTGGCCCGCGCTTGCCGCCAGCGAGCCGAGTGCATCGCCCAGCACCCGTACCGGTGACGAGGTGATCGTGGCCAGCGTGCGCGCCAGGCCATGGCCCGATTGCTCGCCCCACCTCAGCGCCAACCCCAGCAGCAATTCGAGCCCGGTGGCGCCAGGCTCGGCTTCAGCGAACGGCAAGGTCTTTGCGTCTTCATCAACTGGCGTGTGATCGCTGACCAGTGCGTCGATCGTGCCGTCGGCGAGACCTGCGCGCAGCGCGTCGCGGTCGCGCACCTGGCGCAGCGGCGGTGTCAGGCGCATCGCGGCGTTGAAGTAGCCGATGTCGATGTCGGTCAGGTGCAGGTGGTTGATGCTGACGTCGCAAGTGATCGGCAGCCCCTCGGCCTTCGCGCGCCGCACCAGCTCGACGCCCGCCGCACTGCTGAGGCGGCAGATGTGCACCCGCGCGCCGGTGTCGCGCACCAGTTCGAAAAGCGTGTTCAGCGCAATCGTTTCGGCGATCACCGGCACGCCAGTCAGGCCCATCCGGGTGGCCAGCGCACCCTTCGCGGCGACGCCGTTGCCGAGGTAACCGTCCTGCGCGCGCAGCCAGGTCGTGTAGCCGAAGGTCGACGCATATTGCAGCGCACGGTGCAGCACCAGCGTGTCCTTCAACGCGACCTCGGCATGCGAGAAGCCAACGCAGCCGGCCTCGGTCAGTTCGGCCATCTCGGTCAGCACCTCGCCGCCGAGCCCGCGGGTCAGCGCGCCGAGCGGGTACAGGTGCGACTGGTTCAGGTTGCGCGCGCGAAACTTCAGCATCTCGACCAGGCCCGGCTCGTCGAGCGGCGGGTCGGTGTCGGGCAGGCAGACCAGGCTGGTCACGCCGCCAGCGACGGCGGCCGCCATTTCCGACTCCAGCATGCCTTCATGTTCATGGCCCGGCTCGCGCAGCCGCACCGCCAGATCGACCAGGCCCGGCGCGACCACGAGGCCGCTGGCGTCGATGGTGCGGCTGGGCTTGAAGTCGGGGCTGACGGGGCCGATGGTGACGATGCGGCCGGCGGCGATCGCCACGTCGGCGCGCTCGTCGCGGCCGGAGGCGGGGTTGATCAGGCGGCCGTTCTGGATCAGGATCTTCATGCGGAATTCCCAGCGATGGTCGACATCACCGCCATCCGCACCGCGATGCCGAAGGTCACCTGCGGCAGGATCACGCTCTGCGCGCCGTCGGCGACGCTGGAATCGATCTCGACGCCGCGGTTGATCGGGCCGGGGTGCATCACGATGGCATCGGGTTTGGCGAGCGCCAGCTTCTCCTGCGTCAGGCCGTAGTTCTTGAAGAATTCACCCGCGCTAGGCAGCATCGCACCGCTCATCCGCTCGTTCTGCAGCCGCAGCATGATGATCACATCGGCGCCGCGGATGCCTTCAGCCATGTCGTGGCACACCCGCACGCCCATCTCGCGCAGGTCACCGGGCACCAGCGTCTTCGGCCCGACCGCACGCACCTCGGGCACGCCGAGCGTGGTCAGCGCGTGGATGTCGGAACGTGCCACCCGCGAGTGGACGATGTCGCCGACGATCGCCACCGTCAGGTTGGTGAAGTCTTTCTTGAAATGGCGGATCGTGTACATGTCGAGCAGGCCCTGCGTCGGGTGAGCATGGCGTCCATCCCCGGCGTTCACCACGTGCAC
>JANMXL010000169.1:0-2393 GCA_031380885.1 Burkholderiales bacterium
CCGAGCATCGGGCGCGATGTGGCGATCAAATTTCTGCATGCCTCGTTGTGCCAGGAGCCCGAGTACCGCACGCGCTTTTTGAGCGAAGCGCGCGCCGCCGGTGGCTTGTCGCACCCGAACATCGTCACCGTGCACGACGTCGGCGAAATCGACGGTCGGCCTTACATGGCGATGGAGCTGCTCGACGGCCAGACGCTCAGCGAGGTGATCTCCGGCGGCCCGCCGCAGCCGATCCGCGATGTGGTGGTGATGGGCGTGCAACTGGCGCGCGCGCTCGACTACGCCCATTCGCGCGGCATCGTGCACCGCGACATCAAGCCCGGCAACATCATGCAGGTCAAGGGCACGAAGACGGTAAAGGTCACCGACTTCGGCATCGCCCACATCGAGTCGGCGGGCGTTGAACAGCGCACCCGGGCCGGCGACGTCCTTGGCACACCCCAATACATGTCGCCGGAACAAGCCAAGGGCGAGCGCCTCGACGGCCGCTCCGACCTGTTCTCCGCCGGCATCGTGCTGTATCTGATGCTCACCGGCCAGCGCCCGTTCAAGGGCGATAGCCTGGTCTCGCTGGCGATGCAGATCACCAACGCCGAGCCGAAGCCGATCGAGCAGTTGCGACCCGAGGTGCCGGCTGCGGTGCGCCGGATCGTGGCGCGCTGTCTCGCGAAGTCGCCCGAGCGCCGCTACCGCAGCGGCAAGGAATTGGCCGAGGCGCTGACCAAGGTGCTGACCGAGATCGACGCGGCCGAGCTCGAAAAGAGCCGCCAGCGCATCGTGCCGCTGCGCGTCAAGTGGGCCGCGACGATGGCGTTGATCGTGGCGGTGGTGATGGCGCTGACCGCCACGGTGATCACCCAGCGCCAGTACGCCGCGATGATCAACCAGGCCACCGATTACGGCGCCTCGCTCGCTCGCTTCATTGCGGCGCAGAACGCGGTGTCGGCGCTGTCTGAGGACTGGGTAACGCTTGAAGTCGCGATCCAGGAAATGATGAAGGCCAAGGACTTCCAGGGCATCACGGTGATCGACCGCGAGGGTGTGGTGCGTGCCACCAGCGGCGACAACGTCGGCCAGGCTTACCGCGCGCCGGCCAGCGAAACGCTGGGCGCGCGCAAGGGCGGTGTCGCGGTGACGCGGTTCACGGCCGACGGCGAGCCGGTGCTCGGCTTCGAGGCGCCAATCACCTTCCAGGGCAAGCGGGTCGGCACGGTGGCACTCGGCGTGCCGGAGCGGCCGCTGCTGGGCGTGGCGCGGTTGTCGATCGCGCTGATGGTGGCGTTGGTGGTGGTGACGGTGCTGGCGGTGGCGGTGGCGATGTACTTCGTCGTCAACTGGTTCGCGCAGCCGATCAAGCTGCTGGGCGAGTCGATGCAGGAAATCGCCAAGGGCCGTTTCGATCACCGCATCGCCGAGCAACGCAAGGACGAGTTCGGCTTGCTGTACGTGGGCTTCGACCAGATGGCCCAGGCGCTGGCCGACCGGCACGTGCAGGGGCTCGACGGCGCCTCGATATCACCGCCGACCCCGACGCCAACCGTCGGGCCCTCAACGGCCACTGTCGATAAGGGCGCAGCACGAGAAGGCGGCGCGGCCGATGCGTCTTAGCGATCTGTCGCGGCTCATCGGCATCGCGCTGGTGAGCCTGCTGGGAGCCTGCTCCAGTTCACCGCCCAGGCTGGGCGAGGCGCCCGCAAGGTTGGACACGGCGGCCGGTGTGGTGATCGGTCGCAGCGATCGCCTGCTGATCTACCGGCCCGGGCGCGACGACACGCTGCACTCGATTGCCGCGCAGTTTCTCGGCGACGAAGCCCGCGACTGGGTCATCGCCGACTTCAACCGCCTGAGCAGCGTGGTGCCCGATCAGCCGCTGGTGGTGCCGCTGAAGCCGTTGAACCCCACTGGCGTTCAGGAAGACCGCCTTCAGACCGTGCCCATCCTGTGCTACCACCGCTTCGGCGGTGCGAGCAGCAAGATGTCGGTGTCGCCTGCCAACTTCGCGGCCCAGCTCGACTGGCTGGCGCGCAACGACTACCGGGTGATCCGGCTCTCGCAGCTGCTCGGTTTTTTGCAAGGGCGCGAGGCACTGCCCAAGCGTTCGGTCGTGATCACGATGGACGATGGCTATGAGTCGGTGCAGCGCTATGCGCTGCCGCAGCTGCGCAAGCACGGCTACCCGGCGACGCTGTTCGTCTATTCCGACTTCATCGGCGCGGCCGGCGCCTTGAGCTGGGCCCAGTTGACCGAACTGAAAGCCTCGGGCCTGGTCGACATCCAGGCCCATTCGAAGACCCACCGCAACCTGATCGAGCGCCTGCCCGGCGAGACCGACGCGCACTACCGGCAGAGCCTCGATGTCGAGGTGCGCGCGCCGCGCGAGCTGCTCGAACGCC
>JANMXL010000191.1:0-4282 GCA_031380885.1 Burkholderiales bacterium
GCCCAGTTGCCGTGCTTGTTGCACCAACTCGACAGCTGACTTGGCCGAGGTCAGCAGGTTCAGCTGGCCTTTGACCAGCTTGCGCCAAAAGCTGGGCTGCATCAGGCGCTGCAGGTAGTAGTAGCGCAGCGTCGCCTGGGCAGCCAGCGCGCGGGTGCGCACCCACAGATTGAGCAGCACGGCGCCAGTGACGCGCGGATCGCGGAAGGCGTAGTACAGCGCGGCCGATGCGGCGCTGCATTCGCCCCAGAGGACGACTTCGCGAACGTCCGGGCATTCGACCACCAGGCGGTCGATGGCGCAGCGGATGTCGTCATCCAGCGCGGTGAAGCCTTCGAAATCGCCGGGCGAATCGCCCATGCCGATGTGATCGAAGCGCAGCACCGGGTAGCCCGCCTCGCTCAGCCTTCGCGCCCACAGCGTCAGCTGGCGGTGCCCGCCGACGCGGTACTGTGGCCCGCCGCCAACGACCATCACGATCGCGCGGGTGGACGCTCGTGCAGTGGCCGCGGGCCGGTGCAGGATGGCCACCAGCGGGCCTTTGCTGCCCTCGATGGTGAAGGTGGACTCGTTCATGCGCGAGCCCTGTGAGCGGCTAGCCAGCGCGTGGTGCGGGCCACCGCGTCGGGCGCCACGGCCCTCTCGTGCGCCTGCCAGAACGGCGGGCCTTCGAACATTGCGGTCGTCAACGCCACGCCATCGCCCGGCCAGTTCTGCAGCAGCTTGCGGCTGGGGGCACTGAGCTCGTTGCCTTCGCCGGTCGATTGTTCAAGCCAGAAGACAGGCGTGCCTTCGGCCAGCCGGACCGCCTGCAGCGTGGCAGCCTCGATCGCTGAGGCCAGCGCCGGGTGGATTTTGTAGCCGACGATTTCAACGCTGCGCCCGGCCTGCCATTCCTCTCGCATCGCGGCCGTGGTGAGCTTGGGCAGGTCGCTGCGGTCCATCTGCGCGGCGATCTTCACGCGCATGAACTGGTTCAGGTGGACCTTGCCTTCGGACACGGCCTGCCACAGCAGCAGGGCCAGCGCGGGGTCGGCCAGGCGTGCGTGCAATTCGGCAGCAAGGATGGCACCGAGCCGGATGCCCCACAGGGCCACACAGCCGCCAGGCTGCGCCTGCAGCCAGGCGTGGCCGGCCGCGAGGTTGTCCAGCCAGGAGGACCAGCGTGCGTCGACATAACCGCCTTCGCTGTCGCCGGTGCCGAGCAGATCGACCACCAGCGTGCCGATGCCGATCTGCGCCAGCGCCTGTGCCTGCAGCGTGACCATGCTGCGGCAGCGGTTCATCTCTTCATTGAAGGGCAGGGCGCACAGCACGTGGCCGCGCACCTGCACGCCGTCAGGCGGTTGGTGGTGCAGTGCGAAGAGGCGCCCGGCGGGCGTCTCCATGAAGAAGGGATGGCAGCTCGCTGGGACGCGCCGTGACTCGATGACCGCCGCCATGGTTCAGGCAGCCGCCTTGCTCCGCAGCAGATAGTCGGTCATTTGGGCGGCCGAGCCCAGGTTGTCGATCGTCATGTCGCTGTCGGGGATGCGGAAACCGTAGGTGGCCTCGAACCATGCAATGAGGTCAAGCAGTCCTGCCGAGTCGATGTAGCCGCTGGCCGGAATGAGCTCGTCGAAAGCCAGGTCGCTGGCATCACTGCCGAGCTGGTCGGCCAGTTCGATCACCTTGGCCTTGATGGCTTGCTGGATGGCGTTGCGGTCGAGGTTCATGGGTGCGGTGGGACTCGGTGTTCTGTGGACGTGGGCTCAGTCGCTCTTGCGGGGGCGGCTGAGCTTGCGCAGCAGTGCCGCCACGGCGCCGCCGTGCAGCACGCGGTGGTCGTAGGTGGCGCCGAGCACGGCCTGGCCGTCGGCGCTGACGGCATGGGCGACCATGATGGCGCTGTGCGGCGCGAGGATCGGAATGTGCCGGCTGACGTTCCACCGCGCCATGCTGGAGAAGCCGATCGTCGCCCCCTGGGTCTCCTGCGGGGTGAGTTCGTGCGCCGCAGCGCGCCGCTGCAGTCCCGAAAGCCGCTTGACGAAGTCGAGTTCGCCCTCGGCCGCCGCATTGCGCACCACGGCCAGGTACAGCACGTCACCGGCCTGCACGGTGAAGCCGAGGTTCACCTCGTTGTATTCATGGCGTTGGCCACCCGCGATGGTGGCGTTGAGCTTCGGCGACTCGACCGCCAACTCGATCAGCCGCCAGGCCATCAGTGCCAGCATCGGGTTCAGCAGCAACCCGTGTTGGTCACCAAACTGCTTTGCATAGGCGTCCCAGGGTGCGGGGTCGCAGAGCAGTTCGATGTAGCCAGCCACCGCCTGATCGCGATGCCATGTGACCGTGGCGAGCATGCCGCGCTCGTCGGGCCGCAATGCGACGCGTCGGCCTTCGACCTCCGGCACTGCTGCCGCGGCTGTTGCCGATGGGCCTTTGGCCACGGTGGCGGACAAGCCACGTTCCGCCACGTAACGTTCGACGTCGTCGGCACTCAGTCGTGCCGAAGATGCCGGCACCTGGGACGCGCTCAGGCCGTAGCGCAGCAGCAGCGAGCGCGCCTTGGCGGTGGGCACAGCCTCGCCGCTGCCCGCGTTGGATGGCGCGGTGGCGGCCGATGCTGCAGGGGGCTTGTCGTCGACGCTGTCGCCCAGCCACAGCAGCACCGTGCCGACCTGGGCCATGGCGTCGAGCTGCGCGTCGATCGCGATGACAAAACCTGCGGCCGGCGACTCGACATCGACGACGGCTTTGTCGGTCTCGACGGCGGCAAGCACCTGGCCGGCCGTCACCGGCGAGCCGATCTCGACCTTCAGCTCGACCAGCTTGACTTCGTCGTCGTTGTTGTTGACGCGGGGAACGTGGACAGGGGTGGCCATGGCGCGGGGCGGGTCTGTGGTCAGGTGAGTGGTCAGAACAAGGCGAGGATACGGGCCAGGATGGCCTGTTCGTCGGGAAGCTGCGACACCTCGAGCGAGCGCGCCGCTGCGATCGGTACCGCGGGCATGCCGATGCGCAGCACCTGTCCGCGGTAGCCGGACTCGGCCAGCAGCGCGACGATTTCGGCGCCGACACCGTACTCGTGGTGCGATTCCTCGATCACGGCCACACGCGGTGCGGCCATCAAGGCCTCGCGCAACTGCTGTCGCGGCAACGGCGACAGCAAGGCCGGCGCGACGATGCGCACGTCGAGCTCCTCGTCGTCGCTCAGCTGCTCGGCCACCCGCTCGACGATGGGCAGCATGCCGCCGTAGCAGACCAGCACGATGTCGGCCTCTGCCGAGCCCTTGCTGAGCGTGGGGAACAGCTCGCTGCCGAGGTCGCCGGGCGATGAAGCCAGCGGCGCATAGCCCGCGGGCGACTGGGCCTCGCCGTAGAGCAGCTTGTGTTCGAGAAAGACGGTCGGGTTGGGCCAGCGCATCACCGCGTCGACGAGCAGCTGACCGACGTTGTGGCGGTGGCTGCCGTAGAGCACCGTCAGGCCGGGCACCGACACCAGCAGGTTCTCCGGGCTCTGGCTGTGCGTGGGCCCGTAGCCGCGGCGGCCACCGCACGGCGTGCGCATCACCAGCGGCACGCTGACCTCGGGGAACATGCCCGGGAACTTGACGGCGTGGTTGTAGAGCTGGTCCATGCACAGCGTCATGAAGTCGGCGAACATGATCTCGACGACCGGCCGCTGCCCGGCCAGCGCCAGACCGATGCCCGCACCGGTGATGCCGGCTTCGCTGATAGGTGTGGAGATGACACGGCCTGGAAACGCTGCTGACAGGCCGGCGGTGACCTTGAAGGCGCCGCCGTAGGGCTCGTGCAGGTCTTCCCCAAGCACCAGCACGTCGGGCGCCTGCGCCAGCAGCGATCGCAGCGCGGCGTTGATGGCGCCGCGCACATTGGCCGCGGTTGCGGGCTGCGTCAGCGCAGGCAGTGGCGGTGTGGCGGCGCGCAGCGCGTGCTCGGGCACCACCTCAAAGCGCGATGGCGGCGAGGCCATCGCCGCGGCTTCGACCTCTTTCAGCAAGACCTTGTTGCGTGCTTCGATGGCGGTGCGATCGGCGACCGGCAGGCGACGGCCCAGGGCCGACAGTGGGTCGCGTGTCTGGATGCGATCGAGCTCCTCGGTCGGGCGCAGGTCGTCGCCCTTGCTGTGCGGGCCGAGCCGGCACGTGTCGACGACCAGCATGCCGGGCCCGCTGCCGTCGCGCAGTGAATCGACGAGCTGCTGCACGCTGGTCGAAAAGTCGGCCGCCGCATCGTCGAGCCGCCAGGTCTTCAGGCCGAAGGCGGCGCCGCGCGCGCA
>JANMXL010000058.1:0-7400 GCA_031380885.1 Burkholderiales bacterium
ACCGTGCCGTCGCCGGCCAGCAGCATCACCTGGCGCTGGCGCCGCGCGAGGATCGCTGCGATGGCGGCGCGGGTGGCGTCCGGGCCGTCGACGCTCACCACCTCGGCGCCCTGCGCGCGCGCCAGTGCCATCGCCTGCGCAGCGAGGCCCCGTGAAGCACTGAAACTGCGCGGGTTGACGATCAGGCACGGGGCCGTGCTTGCCGCGGCAACGATCGGAGGGTTCAGCGTCGCCAGCGCGGGAGCGTGCGCGTTCAAGAGCGCCCGGAGCCCGGCGACCACGCCCGCATGGCCGACTCGCCCTGCGGTGTCTGCCGGGCCGACTGCCACAACTCGCGCACGGCACCGAAGTAGCTGTCGCGGTTGCAGCCTCGGTAAAGCGCGTCGGCCGGCAGGCCGGCCATCAGGCGTCGATGTGCTTCGCCCAGGTGGTGGTAGGGCAAGGCGGGGAACATGTGGTGCAGGGCGTGGTAGCGCAGGCCGACCGGGAACATGAACACCGTCAACCAGGTCTGCCCGGTGATGTTGATCGACTCGGCCACCTGTTCGGCCATCGTCATGCGCTGGCCACCGTTGACATAACGGTGTGCTGCCAAGTTGCGCACCCAGTTCAGCGCCAGCGTGAAGGCCAGCAGCGCATAGCCCATGAAGAACTGCGTGACGCTGACCGAACCCTGCCACATCAGGAAGGCGATCGTCGCCAGGTAGGCGAAGCACAACGCCTCGACGATCTGCAGATGCCGCTCGTCGCGCTTCGGAAAGCGCTTGGCGTAGTAGGGGTTCGAGACTGCCGCCGAGACCCGCGTCAGCACCCATTCACGCATCCCGCTGTGCAGCCACGACAGCGGGCCCAGCACGCCGAAGCGCACGATCATGAACAGTGGCAGCAGTGGCGCCTGGCCGATGTACTTCAGCGTCTCGGTCTGTGGCGATGAGCCCAGCGGCAGGTACTCGCCGTCGGCCGGTGTGCCGAACTGCAGGTGGTTGTGGTGCTCGATGTGGTTGCGGTAGAGCACCCAGGGCATCAGCAACGGGATGCCCAGCAGCACATTCCAGGCGCGCTTGAAGCCCGTCATCTGCCCGCCCGGCATGTGGACGATTTCGTGAATGAAGGTGCCGACGCGGAAGAACAGCACGCTGGCGCCGAGGAACGCCAGGATCTGCAGTGCGCTCCAGGCCGGTGCGGTGAAGTAGACAGCCGCCAGTGCCCAGGCAACAGCCGAACTCAGCAGCAGGTCGGTCCAGTAGATCGCAGCGGAACGGCGGAACAGGTCGCCGATCAGGCTGCGGGCCCGTTCCTGCCAGGCGGGGTCGAATGCGACGCCTGGCGATGCGCTGACGACGGGCTCGTCAAGGGTGGCGGTAGCAGTCACGATGAAGCATCAAAAAGGGGATTCTGCAAGGATACCTGTTCGACCTCAGGTTCCCCGGTTGCGGGCCAATGGCGGGTTCTTTGCAAAGTAGCGTTTGATGCCTGTGCACAACGCTTCGACCAATTGCGAGCGGTAGCGCTCGTCGCGCAGCTTGGCTTCTTCGTCGGGATTGGAGATGAAGGCGGTCTCGACCAGGATCGACGGGATGTCGGGCGCCTTCAGCACCGCGAAGCCGGCCTGCTCGACGCTGGCCTTGTGCAGCCGCCCGACGCGGCCGATCTGCCCCAGCACCTCGCCACCCAAGCGCAGGCTGTCCTTGATCTGCGCGGTGGTGCTCATGTCCAGCAGGGCGTGCATCACCGAGCTGTCCTTCACCTTGACGTTGATGCCGCCGACCGCATCGGCCAGGTTCTCACGGTTGGCCATCCAGCGGGCGGCTGCGCTGCTGGCGCCACCCTGGCTCAGCGCAAACACCGAGGCGCCGCGTGCTTCGGGCTTAAAGAAGGCATCGGCGTGGATCGACACGAACAGGTCGGCCTGAACACGGCGGGCCTTGCGCACCCGCTCGTGCAGCGGCACGAAGAAATCGGCGTCGCGCGTCAGCATCGCGCGCATGCCGGGCTGCGCATTCAGCCGCTCGCGCAGTTGCAAGGCGACCGCCAGCACCACGTCTTTTTCACGCAAGCCACTCGGGCCGATGGCGCCCGGGTCTTCGCCACCATGGCCGGGGTCGAGCGCCACGATCACCAGTCGGCTGGTGCGGCCCGCCGACTTGTTCGCCGCATCGCTCGCCTCGGCGGCCGCGCGGGTGGGGCCGGTCTGCGACGCGGCGGTCTCGGCGGGTGCCGGGTGGGCGGTCTTCGGAACGCTGGTGTCAGGGCCCGATGCTTTTGGGCCTGGCGCAGACGCAGAGGGAGACGCCGCCGCAGGTCGATCGACCTGGCCGATGAATTCGCCCAGCGCATCGCGCACGGCTTGCGCCGCCTGCTGCTCGGCATGCTCCCGCTCCTGCACCAGCGCGAGCAGCAGATCGCGCTCCTGCGTCGGGTAGAGATCGAATACCAACCGATGCCGGTAGGCGGCCACTGGCGCCAATGCGAACAGCTGCGGCTTGATGGCCTGCTTCAGGTCGATCACCAGGCGCACCACCCGCGGCTGGTACTGGCCGACGCGCACGCCCGCAATGAAGGGGTCGTCGGCGCGCACCTGGCCGACCAGGTCGCGCAGCTGCGGGCTCAGGTCGAGCCCGTCGACATCGATGACCAGCCGCGGCGGGTTGTCGGCCAGGAAATGCTTCGCGGCGAGCGCGCTGTCGGACTCGATCGTGACCCGGGTGTAGTCGGCCGCCGGCCACACCCGCACCGCAACGATCGCGGCACCGTGCGCGAGGTGGCGGGCGTTGAGGGCCAGCACCAATGTGCCCATGTGCATCAGCGCCTGGCGACGGGATGGCGATCGGGGGCGGGCGGGCCGGGCCGGGCTCATGGAAATCTCATGGCCGTGTCATGGCGGCGTCATGGCAAGAGCGCGATGCCGAGCGGCGTCTCGGCCTGGAACGTGACCTGCCGGCGGGTGTCGTCACCGTCGATGTCATTCAACGGCGAATCGACCATCGCGATGTCGATGCGCAGGTCGCACGGTGGCAGCAAGCCCGCCGCCCGCTCCGGCCATTCGACCAGCTTCAGCCCGGCGCTGGCAAACACCTCGCGGAAACCCGCGTCCTCGAATTCCTGCGGATCCTCGAATCGGTAGAAGTCGAAATGCCAGATGGCCAGGCCGGGCAGGGCGTAGGGCTCCATCACGGCGTAGGTGGGGCTCTTGATCGCACCGACCACGCCGAGCGCGCGCACCAGGTGGCGCACGAAGGAGGTCTTGCCGGCGCCCAGGTGGCCGTGCAGTTCGATGCAGGCGGTGCGCAGCGACGCTCTTCCGGCCAGCGCCTGCGCGGTGGCTGCGCAGTCGGCCTCGTCGGCCCAATGCACAGCCCGCACCGTGCGCATGGTGCTGCCTTCTAAGATCGGCATGCTGGCGAATGGCGGTGCGGTCGCTGGCAAGGAGAGTGAGCCAACGTTGGAGAGGAATGAGGCATGTTGACTGCGGACGGTGTGGATCTGTCGCTGTTGTGGTCGCGCATGCAGGTGTGGGCGGGGCAACTTGGATTTTCCCAGATTGGGGTGTCCGATGTCGATCTGAGCGCGGCAGAGCCCGGCCTGCAGGCGTGGTTGTCGGATGGTTGCCACGGTTCGATGGACTACATGGCCCGCCACGGCATGAAGCGCGCCCGGCCGGCCGAGCTGGTGCCGGGCACGCTGCGGGTGCTGACGGCACGGATGGACTACCTGCCGGAGTCGGCGCCCGGTGCATCCGATGACTGGCAGGCCATCGAATGGCAGCGGCTGAAGACGCCTGAGCAAGCGACGGTGTCGGTCTATGCCCGGGGCCGCGACTACCACAAGGTGCTGCGCCAGCGCCTGCAGACGCTGGCCGATCACATCGCCGGCGCCATCGGCCCGTTCGGCTACCGCGTGTTCACCGATTCGGCGCCGGTGCTCGAGGTGGAGCTCGCCACCCGCAGCGGCATTGGCTGGCGCGGCAAACACACGCTGGCGCTGCACCGCGATGCGGGCTCGATGTTCTTCCTCGGCGAGATCTGCCTCGACTTTCCGCTGCCGGTGACTGAGCCGGTCGCTGCGCACTGTGGCAGCTGCAGCGCCTGCATCGACATCTGCCCGACCCAGGCCATCCTCGCGCCCTACCGGCTCGATGCGCTGCGCTGCATCAGCTACCTGACGATCGAGCACGCGGGCCCGATCCCGGTCGAGTTCCGCGAGCCCATAGGCAACCGCATCTACGGTTGCGATGACTGCCAGCTGGCGTGCCCGTGGAACAAGTACGCGCGGCGCAGCCCGCTGCCCGATTTCGAGGTGCGCCCGGTGCTGGCCGACCCGACGCTGCTCGAACTCTGGGCTTGGAGCGAAGCCGATTTCCTGCGCCACACCGAAGGCAGCCCGATCCGCCGCATCGGCCACGAGCGCTGGCGCCGCAACCTGGCGGTGGCAATGGGCAATGCCCTGCGGGCGGCACCCCATCCCGCGCCCGCTGTCGCGTTGCAAACGGCGCTGCACAGCGCGATTCGAGCCGCGCTGGTGGCCGCGCGCCCCGACGCCAGTGAGCTGGTGCGTGAGCACATCGATTGGGCGCTCGAGCGTTGATGCATCGGACAATCGCGGCATGAGCCCGCTACACGACAGCGCCGCCGCGATCGACCGCTTCATCGACGCGCTGTGGATCGAAGACGGCCTGTCGGCCAACACGCTGGCCGCTTACCGGCGCGACCTCACGCTGTATGCGCAGTGGCTGGCTGATCACCCTGCGGCCGCGCTCAACGCCACCACCGAAACCCATCTGCGTGACTACGCCGTGGCGCGCCACGCCGGCAGCCAAGCCAGCAGCACGAACCGGCGGCTGACGGTGTTCAAGCGCTACTTCCGTTGGGCGTTGCGCGAACACCTGATCAGCGCCGACCCGACGCTGAAGCTGCTGGCCGCAAAGCACACGCGGAACCTGCCAAAGGTGCTCAGCGAAGCGCAGGTCGAGGCGCTGCTGGCCGCGCCCGATGTGACCACGCCGCTCGGTCTGCGCGACCGCACGATGCTGGAGCTGATGTACGCCAGCGGCCTGCGAGTGAGCGAACTGGTCACGCTGAAGACGGTGCACCTGGGCCTGGTCGATGGCGCCTTGCGCATCACCGGCAAGGGCGCGAAAGAGCGGCTGGTGCCGTTCGGCGAAGAGGCGCGGGTGTGGCTGGTGCGCTACCTGGACGCAGCGCGGGCCGACATATTGAAAAAGCAAGTCAGCGACGCGCTGTTCGTCACCGCGCGCGGCGGGCCGATGACGCGGCAGATGTTCTGGCGGCTGATCAAGCAGCACGCGCTGCGCGCCGGGGTGCTGGTGCCGCTGTCGCCACACACGCTGCGCCACGCCTTCGCCACCCACCTGCTGAACCACGGCGCCGACCTGCGGGCGGTGCAGATGTTGCTAGGGCATACCGACATCTCGACGACGACGATCTACACCCACGTCGCCCGCGAACGCCTTAAAACGCTGCACGCGGCACACCACCCGCGGGGGTGATGCCAGATCAAACACTCGCGGGTGATTCAGGTTTGCGCAAGCCCCTTCTCCACGGCGATGGCGTGCAACCTCTTGTCGCGCGTCCACAACCGCGCCCCCAAGGTCAATGCCGTGCTCGCGAGCAAATGAACATCGATGTACCCGATCCCTCTGCCGTGCAAAGCGTGGCGATCGATGAAGCTCATCGCCTCGGTGTCTTGTGCCACCAGCGCTGTGGGCAAATCGCGCAGCAGATTCAGAATCATCAAGCGCTGGCTCAGGCTTCCGCAGGCGATCTCTCCGATGATGAACGGGTGCATCAACACCGACCCATCCTGCAGGAGCTTGACAAGCTTCGTGTCGCCCTTGCGCAAGTGATCGATCCACACCGAGGTGTCAACCAGGATCAAGCGGCCCGCTCCATGCGCCTGCGCGGGGTCGCCTTCAAGGTGGGTTGTGTGCCGCCCAAACAAGCCAGGCGCTTGGCGCTCTCGCGCTCGATCAATGCCTTCAAGCCCTCTCGCACCAGGGCCGAACGGTCCATCGGGCCCGTCAACCGGGCCGCTTTTTCCAGAAGATCATTGTCGATATTGAGGGTCGTTCGCATGGTGGGTCGCTCCCGGTCTGTGCATCTGGACAGGCATCAGTTGATGTCTGTGCAGATGCAATAGTTTACCGAGCGGCGGCCACCGCCAACCTGCACTCCTACAATCCGGGCACAACCCGAAAGGACCCACAACATGAAAGTCACCGCGTCCAATTTCAAGGCTTATGACATCCGCGGCATCGTCGGCAAGACGGTCGACGAGGCCTTCGCCGAGCACCTGGGCCGGGCCTTCGGCAGCGAGGCCGTGAAGGCCGGCGAGCGGGCGGTGGCGGTGGGCCGCGATGGGCGCTTGTCTGGTCCCAGCCTTGCGGCGGCATTGATCCGTGGCCTCGCTTCGACCGGGCTCGACGTGGTCGACCTCGGTGCCATCACCACGCCGATGCTGTACTACGTGGCCGCCACGCGTGGGCGCTGCGGGTGCCACAGCGGGATCATGGTCACCGGCAGCCACAACCCGAAGGATTACAACGGCTTCAAGATGGTGCTGGCCGGGCGCGCCATTTACGGCGATGACATTCAGGCCCTGCGCCTGCGCATGGAAGCGGAAGACTATGTGGTCAAGGCTGGCCGCTCAGCGACGATGGACATCGTGCCCGAGTACAGCGCGCGCATCACCGGCGACTGCAAACTGAAGCGCCCGATGAAGATCGTCGTCGACTCGGGCAATGGCATCCCAGGCGCGTCGGCCCCGGGCATCCTGCGTGCGCTCGGGTGTGAGGTGACCGAGCTGTACTCGACCGTCGATGGCGACTTCCCCAACCACCACCCCGACCCGAGCAAGCCCGAGAACCTGGCCGACCTGATCCGCACCGTGCAGACCACCGACGCCGAGATCGGCCTGGCCTTCGACGGTGACGGCGACCGCCTCGGCGTGGTCACGAAAGACGGCAACATCATCTACCCCGATCGCCAGCTGATGCTGTTCGCGAAAGACGTGCTCAGCCGCAACGCGGGCGCCACGATCATCTTCGACGTGAAGTGCACCCAGCGCCTGGCGCCAGTGATCCTCAAGGCCGGCGGCAAGCCGCTGATGTGGAAGACCGGCCACTCGCTGGTCAAGGCCAAGATGAAGCAGGTGAAGGCGCCGCTGGCTGGCGAGATGAGCGGCCAAATCTTCTTCGGCGAGCGCTGGTACGGCTTCGACGACGCCACCTACACCGCCGCGCGGCTGCTCGAAATCCTGAGCCGCAGCAAGGACCCCAGTCGCGTGTTGAATGCGTTGCCGACCAGCTTCAACACGCCCGAGCTGAACGTGCCCTGTGCCGAAGGCGAGCCCAAGGTGCTGGTGCAAAAGCTGCTGGAGACAGC
>JANMXL010000012.1:0-7066 GCA_031380885.1 Burkholderiales bacterium
GAGTTCTTGCGGCGCATGGGGAAGCGGTCGATCACGGTCCACACCCAGCACAAAGTGCCGCCCCTCCGGCAGGTGCAGCGCAAGGCAGATACCGGTGCGGTAGCCGTAGCGGGCCTGCGCTTCCCACATCTCCGATTGGCCGGCCGAGATGTAGGTGGTCTGATCCCAGATGATGGGCACGCTCTTGCGCTTGCAGTGCTGCATCACAGGGTCATTGGCGCATTTCGAGCCTTCATCAAGCGACGCGCTGAATGCGAGCGGCGCGTTGTCGATGGCGATAAACTCGGAGTCAGTCAAGAGGTGGTCAATGACGGTGATCGCGGACACGGTGTCGAAACCCAGGCCACGGGCAAAACCAACGATCTCTGTTTCAAGATCGTCACGGCTTTGCGCCTCGAACACCGATGAAAAGCCACCCTGAAGCATCAGAAACCGATCACTCCCGAACGACAGCCATTCGCTGTCTCCCCGCTGCACACCTGCAAACATTGACAGATGGCAAGCTCGACAAACCCGCAGACACTGAGATCAGAGGCAGTTTGGTGACTGCCGTGTGAAAGGCGGTGACCCATGACTCCTCCGTGGACAGTGTGTGCATGGCCTCCTCTATTGTGGCAGGCTGACTCTACGATGAATTTGTGCTTGTCCCACATGCACACCCGTGTCGTGCATTCGGGCTTGTCCGATTCGCCCTGTTGTGGTCAGACTTTGTGGGCAGGCAGCGGCGACGACAGCACCGCGGGCGTGGCCTGGGACTGGGTGCAACTGCATCAAGGGGTGGTCGCCATGGCAGACCCCATGGGCCTGGTGACCAACCTGACGCTGCTGGACGTGCACGGCGATCCGATCCCCGCTCTGCAGGCCACGCTGCACTTGAATGAGATCGTGCACGCGCTGCCGTGGCAGACCGAGGTCGAACGCGCGCTGGCGAGGATGGCTGCCTGACGCCATCTCGGTTCGCATCACTCCGGGGTGCATGACCGGTCAGCCGGTCCGGCACATTTCGATGTGCGGGATGTGGTCTTCGAGGTAAACCTCACCGACCGGCTGAAACCCTTCCGAACGGTAGAAACTTTCCAGATGGCTTTGCGCGGACAGGCGGATGCCCTGCCCCGGAAATTCGGCCACGGCGTGCGCGATGGCGCGCTGCACCAGCTCCCGGCCGAGCCCGACACCACGACCCGCGCCGACGGACAGCACGCGGCCGATCGCCGGCTCGGCGTACTTGACGCCAGGGGCCAGGATCCGGGCGTAGGCCAAGGGCATGCGCTGGTCGTCTGACCAGGCGGCCAGATGCCAGGCCGTCTCGTCGCGCCCGTCGACATCGAGGTAGGCGCAACGCTGCTCGACACAAAACACCTGCTGCCGCGCCATGTAGATGTACTGCAGTTCATGCACGGTGAGCGCGTCGAAACGACAGCAGCGCCAGCGGGTCGCCAGGGTGGGAGGAGTCGGCATCATCCGGATCATGCCGTGTCGCCGACCTGTTTTTCCATGTCCGCTAGAGGCAGGTGACGACGGTGCGGCTGGTTCAGTCCGCACTCAGCGCACTGCGGCCTCGTTCAAGCGCCGCGCCACCCACATCAGGCCCAGCACGGTGAGGCCCGCGCAAACCGTCAACGGCACGGCCAGGTCGGCGGCGCTCAGGGCCTCGCCCTTCAGCACACGCGCCATCAGCGTCGACTGTGCGAGGGCCGGCACCCACAGGTGCCATGGCGATTCACCACGCTGATCGAACACCGACACCAGCGGCAGCAGCGAGACCGCGGCCAGCACCACGGTGCTGCCGGCCTGCGCCTCTTTGAAGCTCTTGCAGCGGATCGCGATCGCCATCAGCAGCGCTGACATCGCCGCGGCAAATGGCAAAAGCAACACCAGAAAAGCCAATGCCTCGCGCCAGCCGTACTGGAACATCGCCTGCAAGGTATCGCTGCGCAGCAGCCATTGCGCCGGGATGAAGCTGAAGCAACTCAGCATCGCGATCAGCACCGCCACGCTGGCGACCGCGCCCCACTTGCCCAGCACGATGGCGCTGCGGCGCGCCGGATTCATCAGCAACGGCTCCAGCGATCCGCGCTCGCGCTCACCAGCCGTGGTGTCCAGCGCCGCGTTCAGGGCGCCATAGAGCACCGCCATGATCACGAAGAACGGCAGCATGCCGGTGATCTGCGCAGCACGGGTGTGCGCGCTGGCCAGGTCGCGCTCCTGCACCTCGAAGGGCTCCAGCAGTTCAATCGCGACGCCGCGCAGCGCCAGCGTCAGCGTGGTGCGCTCCTGCGCATAGGCCGCGAGCAGCCGCCGCACCCGAGCCGTACCGGCCTGTGCCTGCGCATTGCCGCTGTCGCTGACCACCTCGATCGCCGGCGCCTCGCCGCGCTGCACCGCGGCGTCGAAGTCCTTGGGCAGCACCAGCACCGGGTCGGCCCATTTGCGCGCGCGCAGCTGCGCTTCGTAGTCGGCCGGCGGCGCCTTGACGATGCGGGTTTGCCGCTGCAGGAAGTTGACCAAGGCGGGCGCGTTCGCTGCCCCATCGACATAGACGACGCGGCCCTCCGCGCTGGCCTCGAAGCTGGCCAGCAGGGCCGACAGCGCCACCAGCAGCAACGGGCCCATCAGCACGCTGCTGAACAGCACGACCATCAGGGTGCGCCGGTCCCGCAGCGCATCGACGATCTCCTTTCGGTAGACGGCCCAGGCCGCGCGCGCGGCGCTCATGCCAGCACGCCTTGTTCGGGCGGAAACGCCAACTGCACGAACGCCTCCTCGAAGTCGCTCTGCCCGGTCTGCGCCAGCAGCTCGGCGACCGTGCCCGCGGCCACGCTGCGGCCGTGCGAGACCACGACGACGTGGTCGCACAGCCGCTGGACCTCCTGCATGATGTGCGTCGAGAACACGATGCACTTGCCCCCGCCCTCTGCGGTGCGCAGGAAACGCAGCGACTCCCGCAGACTGCGCGTGGCGGGCACATCGAGGCCGTTGGTCGGCTCGTCGAGCACGATGTTCGCCGGGTCGTGCACCAACGCGCGGGCCAGCGCGATCTTCATCCGCTCACCCTGGCTGAAGCCCTCGGTGCGGCGGTCGAGCAGCAGCTTGAAGGCCAGCATCTCGGCCAAAAACTCAGCCCGCGCCTCGGCCTGGTCACGGCCCAGACCCTGCAACGCGCCGTAGTAGACGATGTTCTCGCGCGCGGTCAGCCGCGGGTACAGCCCGCGCGCGTCGCTGAGCACGCCCATGCGCGCCAGCGCCTTGCGCGGACGACTCGCCACGTCGATGCCGTCCACCGCCATATGGCCCGCGTCGGGCGCGATCAGCCCGGCCAGCATCCGCAAGGTGGTTGTCTTGCCCGCCCCGTTCGGGCCGAGCAGGGCGGTGATGCAGCCATCGGCCGCGGTGAAGCTGAGCTGCTCGACCGCAGCGATGCCCGGCTGCGCCGGCCGGCGCGTGAGCGCATCGCGCAGGCCGCACACTGGAGATGCGAACCGCTTCGCAAGCCGGTCGATGACGATCACCGGGCGCCTTTCTCGACCGCCGGGGCCGCTGAATTCACCGGCTCGACGGTCACAGGCTGAAATGCGGGTGGCCGTGGAATGTCAGCAACGCACGACGCATCGACGGCCAGCGCCGCGGCGTCGTCTGCCGCATCGATGAAGCGGAACATGACATCGCGCACGCAGCCAGTGCCCATCAGGCCATGGCCCGCTTTCGCCACCGTGAGCTGGCGCGCTTTCGGCCCGAGTGCACGCGCAACCCGGTCGGCGTGCCGCGGCGGTGTCGCCGGGTCGAGCCCGCCGCTCAGCAGCAGCGTGGCCGTCGAGGCGACGGGGACCTTGTAGAACGCCTCGGGCACTGTCCCACGCGGCCAGAAGGCGCAGGCACGCTGGCAGAGCCGCGCTGCGTGATCGACGAACGGCGTGCTCAGCGATACCGGGTCCGCATCAGGCGCCGCGCCCGGTGCCTGCTCAGCAAGAAGGCGTGGCCCATCCTCCGCGCACAGCACGCTGAAGTGCATGCCCATCGCGACCGTGCCACCGCGTCGGCTGGACAGCGCATCGGCCAGCCCCAGCAGCGCCTCATAGCGACCCTGCGCCGCCTCGCCGATCGCCTGCGGCAGCCCGGCCGCCAGCGACGGCGCATACAGCGGCCCGCGCACCGCACCGAGCACCCGGTCGGCGTCGAGGGTGAAGGTCTCGCGCTGGCCGGTCAGCGGATGGATCGCGCTCACCGGCTTCGGCAGGCTGGCCAGCAGCGCGCGCCAATCGGCACGCAGCGCCGGATGCGCACGCTGGCAGGCCGGGCTGCGCTCGCAATCGGCGAGCACCGCGTCGAAGGCGGCCTGGGTGTCGATGCCGCCGCTGGTCGGCAGCCCCATGTCCGGCGGCGCGACGCCGTCGAGCACACTGCGCCGCAGCCGATCGGGGAACTGCCGCGCGTATTCCAGCGCCGCACGGGTGCCGTACGACGCGCCGACCAGGTTGATGCGCTCGGCGCCCAGCCGGGCGCGCACCGCGTCGAGGTCCTGCATCGCGATCGTCGTGGTGAAAAAGCGCAGGTCGCCGGCCGAAGTCAATGGCGCGGTGGTCGACAACCGCGTCAGGCAGTGCCGCAACTGCGCAAGTTGCGCGTCGAGGCCGGCCGGCTCGGCCAGCGGTGCGTGCCTGCGGTCTTCGCATTCGAGTGGCGCCGAGCGGCCGGTGCCCCGCTGATCAATGAAGACAATGTCACGCCGGTTGTTCAGCCGGGCGAACAGTGGCAGCACCGCAGGCGCCAGCGCGATCGCGCTCTGCCCCGGCCCGCCGGCCAGCAGGAACACCGGGTCGGGCAGGCGGCGGCGCGCCACCGCGGGCACCACCATGAAATGGATGTCGAGTTGCGGGCCGGTCGGCCGCGCCGCATCGAGCGGACGCCGCACTACGCCGCAGCGCACCTCGTTGGCCAGGCCCGGCACGCGGCAGGGCGCCGTCACCTCGTCGGTCTGCGCCCACAACGCGGGCGCCCACAGCGTCGCCAGCAACGCGATCGCTGCCGACCGCCACACCCCGGTCACGCTCAAGCCAACAGCCGTTTCAACTCGCCGCTGGCGATCAACTTCGCCAGATCGTCGGCACCGCCGATCAGCACGCCCTTGACGAAGACCAACGGAAACGTCGGCCAGCCCGACCACATCTTCAGCGCCAGCCGCTCCCGCCAGCGGCTCAGGTAGCTGCCGTACTCCAGGTAATGGTGCGGCACCGCGGCAGCATCGAGCGCCTTGCGCGCCCGCTTGCAAAACGGGTTGCCGGACATGCCGACCACCAGCACCGCGTTCGACATCGACGCCGCCTGCACGTTGTGCACCACCTCGGCGTGCAGGTGTTCAACCGTGTCGCGGATGGCGGGATGCAGGCGGGATTCATCGAGCAAGGGGCGAGGCATCAGTGAGCTCCTTCGGTACTGTCGCGGGCGGTGTCGGCGAGCGACTAGCGTAGCCGAGTGCGCACGTCATCGAAACCACCGGCCGATTCGTTACCCCGTTCTCGCACAGAATTTCGGCGCCGCGACGCCGGCTCGGTTTCTGCGTTGGGGATCTCGACCCGCCACCACCTCTGATTGCAAACTGACACGACAAGGATCACACCACCATGCGCCGTCATTTCACCCC
The DNA here is from genome assembly GCA_031380885.1 of Burkholderiales bacterium. Taxonomy (GTDB): domain Bacteria; phylum Pseudomonadota; class Gammaproteobacteria; order Burkholderiales; family Burkholderiaceae_C; genus PBB1. The sequence goes on from JANMXL010000012.1 coordinate 5,639, forward strand.
CCGTCGCGTCAAGGCACTCGGCCTCCTTCTGGCCGGCCTCAGCGGCCTTGCCAGCCTGACCAGCGCGCCGGCCGCCGAGCCCAAGGTTCTCAACATCTACAACTGGTCCGACTACATCGCCGACGACACGATCAAGAACTTCGAGAAAGAGACCGGCATCAAGGTCAACTACGACAACTACGACAACAACGAGGTGCTGCACGCGAAACTGGTCGCGGGCAAGACGGGTTACGACATCGTCGTGCCCGGCGCGCACTTCGCGAAGGCGCAGATCGAAGGCGGCCTGCTGCAGAAGCTCGACCGCAGCAAGCTCACCCACTGGGGCAACCTCGACAAGGGCCTGCTGGAACAACTGGCCAAGGTCGACCCCGGCAATGAACACCTCGTCGACTGGCTGTGGGGCTACATCGCGGTGGGCATCAACGCCACCAAGGTCAAGGCCGCCCTCGGTGACCTGCCGATGCCCGACAACGCCTGGAGCCTGGTGTTCGACCCCAGGTACGCCAGCAAGCTCAAGAGTTGCGGCATCAATGTGCTGGACTCGGCGTCCGAGGTGCTGCCGATCGCGATGCTCTACGCCGGCAAGCCGCCGTTCAGCAAGGAAAAGGCCGACTACGACGAAGCCGCCAAAGTGCTCAAGGCCGCGCGCCCCTACATCACCCGCTTCTCGTCGTCGGGCTACATCAACGACCTGGCCGCAGGCTCGGTGTGCGTGGTGATGGGCTATTCGGGCGACATCAACATCGCGCGTGCCCGTGCGATCGAGGCGAAGTCCAAGTTCGAGATCCTGGCCCTGGTGCCCAAAGGCGGCTCGACGCTGTTCTTCGACACGATGGCGATCCCGAAGGACGCCAAGAACGTCGAGAACGCGCACCTGTTCATCAACTACATCCTGCGCCCTGAGGTGCATGCGTCGCTGACGAACAAGGTGTTCTACGCAAACCCGAACGCGGCGTCGCTGAAGTTCGTGAAGCCCGATGTGGCGCAGAACACGACCATCTTTCTGAGCGACGCCGATAAGAAGATCATGACCGCGCCGGACAGCGTGCCGCAGCCGATTCGGCGGGTGCAGACACGGGTGTTCACGGCGTTTAAGGCTGGGAAGTAGCCACTTGCCAAACCGTTCGCCGGGTTCCGCGCCCGGCCGGCGGGGTTTGCCTTGCTGGCAGCGCGCCGGGTCTCGGCCCGGCTGCCGAGTAACTTTCTTCTGCTGGCACAGAAGAAAGTCACCAAAGAAGAGTGCCCGAACACCAGCCATTTGATCGGCTCGCTTCGGCTACTCGCCTACTTCACAGGCTCTGGCCCGAGAACACTCTCCGAGCTACCTCAACGGTTACGTCGCTCAGGTTCAAACATGCGGTATCGCTGCGCCTCGAACCTTCGGGTCCTCGGTGGGGCTTCTTGTGCCACAGCCTTTGCCGTTCACCT
>JANMXL010000031.1:0-9866 GCA_031380885.1 Burkholderiales bacterium
GGAGGTCAGTGCCATGCGAGTTGCCAAACCAGTCCAGCCGAATGCCGATGATGATCGGCGCCTGCGAGTTCTTTCCAAGCGCAAGCGTGTCGAGGCGCGCGTTCAGATGCGCGCGCGTATCGTGCTGATGGCCGCCAAGGGCATGACGGACAAGGACATCGCCGAGAAGCTCGACACCGATCGGCGCGTCGCCGCGCGCTGGCGTGCTCGCTTTCTGGCCGCTGGCGTGGACGGCTTGTTGCACGACGCGAGCCGCCCTGGGCGTCCGCGCACGGCGCGCGAGTCGGCCAACGTGCAAGAGGTGGTGCGCATCACGCTCGAGCAGACGCCCCAAGGCGCGACGCACTGGAGCACACGCACCCTGGCCGCTCACCTGGGCACCAGCGCCTCTGCCGTGGCCCGCATCTGGCGCGAACACGGACTGAAGCCCCACCGTATCGAGTCTTTCAAGCTCTCTAACGACCCACGTTTCATCGAGAAGCTCGAAGACATCGTCGGGCTGTACCTCAATCCGCCCGAGCATGCGCTGGTGCTGTGCTGCGATGAGAAGACGCAGATTCAGGCGCTGGACCGCACGCAGCCGGGCCTGCCGCTCAAGCGCGGGCGCGGCACGACGATGACGCATGACTACAAACGCAATGGCGTGACGACCCTGTTCGCAGCCCTGAACGTGCTCACCGGCCAGGTGCTGTCGATGACCGACCAGCTCCATCGGCACCAGGAGTGGCTGCGCTTTCTCAAGAAGATCGATCGCAACACACCCAGGGCCAAGGAGCTGCACCTGATCGTTGACAACTACGCGACCCACAAGCACCCCGAGGTGTTGGCCTGGCTGGCCAGGCACCCGCGCTTTCACATCCATTTCACGCCCACCAGCGCTTCCTGGCTCAACATGGTCGAGCGATTCTTTCGCGACATCACCGACAAGCGCATCCGGCGCGACAGCGTCACCAGCGTGCAAGAGTTGGAACTGGCCATCGACCTGTACGTCGCGCATCACAACATCGATCCCAAGCCGATCATCTGGACTGCCAGCGCCAAGGACATCCTGGCCAAGGTGACCCGAGCCAAAGCGGCCTTGGCGACGGTCGCGAGATAAGTACAGAACAGAGCGGCGCACTGCACTAGCACACGCCGGCGGGCTGGTGGACGTCTCCATGGGTCACCAAGGGCAAGGCACTCGCGGTTCGCGGGCCATTCGCACTGGCGAGTGGGTGACAGCTTTCCAAGCTCTTCGAGTGTCAGTCGCCGATTCCCTCTTTCGGTGGCCGCAGGCGCAAGCGGTGTTGCGGCGGCGCCTTCTCTGCGCGTGCGCCACGGGGAGAACTGACCGACAAAACCACTCTTCCTGCCTCGACCGATCCTCGTCGGCAGTGACTAGCATGCACCCATGCGTTGTTCTGCACACACTTCCTTGAAAGCGCTGGAATGAACCACACTGCCCGCCTTGGCGCGCTCTACCTCGACCTGATGGAGCGTGTTCTGCTCGGTGTCATCTACGAAGATCCACCGATCGATCAGTGGTCGGGCGGCGTGTTCAACGCGGCACTTCGCCAGAAGGGTCGAGATTGGCCAGCCAAGGCCCACACCATGATCGGTTTCGAGCGCCTGCGAAACGTGCGCGAGCTGATGAGCCACGCAATCGGCGACCAGATCCCGGGCGACTTTGTCGAGACCGGCGTGTGGCGCGGCGGAGCCTGTATCTACATGCGTGCCGTGATGAAAGCGCTTGCAGTCACTGACCGAACCATCTGGGTCGCGGACTCGTTCGAGGGGCTTCCTCCGCCTGACCTCGAGCGTTACCCGTCGCAGGACCTGGGGGACAAGCACCACACCTTCAAAGAGTTGTCAGTGACGTTGGACGTCGTGCAGGAAAATTTCCGGAAGTACGACCTGCTCGACGATCAGGTAAAGTTTCTCAAGGGCTGGTTCAAGGACACGTTGCCATCGGCTCCGATCGAGCGCATCGCCATCCTGCGGCTGGACGGCGACATGTACGCATCGACCATGGACGCCTTGATTGCGCTGGGCCACAAGGTGAGCCCGGGCGGCTTCATCATCGTGGACGACTTCGGCGCCGTCGAAGGCTGTCGCAACGCGGTTTCCGACTACCGCGTAGCGAAGGGCATCGACTCGCCGATCTACGACATCGACGGGATCGGCGCCTTCTGGCGCGTACCGACCTGAGCACACCTCGCGTCCACTATCCCCTTCCACCACGCGAGCGAGTGCCCCGACCGGCCAGGAGTCTGGGCGGCAGAGGGAAGTTCCTGACTGCTATGGCACGGGAGGTGCGTTGATGCGGCATGGCCGCGAACTACCTCCCCTACGAACCTGATCAGATGCTGCTGCTGCCCGAGTCGCTGCAGGAGTGACTGCCCGAAGGGCACCTGGCGCACTTCATCAGCGACGCCGTTGACGGACTCGACCTTGGCGCCTTCCACGCGCGATACGACAAGGACGGCCCGCGCAACCAGCCGTTGCACCCGGCCATGATGGTCAAGGTGCTGGTCTACGGCTACGCCACGGGCGTTTTCAGCTCACGCAAGATTGCGCGCAAGCTGCACGAGGACGTGGCATTCCGGGTGCTGGCCGCGCGCAACTTCCCCGCCCATCGCACGATCCGTGACTCCCGCGCGTTCCACTTGAAGGAACTCTCGGATCTGTTCGTGCAGGTGGTGCGCCTGGCGCGAGAGATGGGCCTGGTCAAGCTCGGCACCCTCGCGGTGGACGGCACCAAGGTCAAGGCCAATGCGATCCGCCACAAGGCCATGAGCTACGGTCACATGCTCAAGGCTGAAGCCGAGTTGAAGGCGCAGATCGAGGCCCTGCTCAACAAAGCGTGTGCGGCCGACGAGGCCGAGAAGAACGAGCCCGGGCTGGACATCCCAGCCGAGATCGCGCGCCGGCAAGACCGTCTCGACGCCATCGCCGCAGCGCGCACCCGACTGGAGCAACGTCAACGCGATGCGGACCTCGAACGCGGGCGCAGCGACGACGATGACCACAAGCCCCGTGGCCAGGACGGCAAGCCCAAGGGCGGACGCTACAAGCGAGCCTTCGGCGTGCCCCAGGACAAGGCACAAGACAACTTCACCGATCCCGACAGCCGCATCATGCCGCGCGCCGGCGGCGGCTTCGATGCGGCCTACAACGCCCAGACGGCGGTGGACGACACGGCCCACATCATCGTGGCCGCCGAGCTGATCAACAACGCCTCGCACGTGCGCGAACTGCCGACGATGGTGGAGGCGGTCAGGGACGCACTGGGCGCCTATCCTGAACAGACGCTGGCCGATGCCGGCTACCGCAGCGAGGCGGTGTTCGCAGCGCTCGCCGGCTGCACCAACCTGGTGGTGGCCATCGGGCGCGAAGGCAAGGGGCACCGAGCAATCAACGAAGCAACGCTGCCGCGCACCGCAGCGATGGCGACGAAGATGAAGACGCAACAGGCGCGCGATGCTTACCGCCGGCGCAAATGGCTGGCCGAACCCCGAACGGCTGGATCAAGAACGTCTTGGGCTTCCGTTAATTCAGCATGCGGGGCCTGCACCAGGTGCAAGCCGAGTGAAAACTCGTGTGCATGGCGTGGAATCTGCGGCGCATGGCGACGATGCTGGCGGGTTGAGGGCCTGCAACAGCCCTTTTAGACACCTCGCAGGCTTCGCGGCGTGGGCATCACGACATCGGCCAGCGCCCCGGGTGCGCCGACGGCGCAAAAGACGCCAAGCCGTCTGCATTGCCCACATCAAACTGGCATCAAAGCGTCTGCCGCCCAGACTCCTAGGCCAGCTCGCGCCGCAACAGCCGTTCCAGCACGCGCAACGGCGATGTCGATGCGTCGCCCATGGCCTCGATCGGCAGGTAGAAGGTCTGCTCGAACAGGTGTTGGCCGGCCATCGCCGCGTGCGAGACCTGGTCGGTGTAGACCAGCCAGCTGCTGCCGGGTGCGAACTGCTGGGTGTGCTGCGGGGCCTTGACCTGGTAGACGGCGTCCGCCTTCATTTGGTCATGCAGTTGCAGCATGAAATGGTCATAGGCGCTGCGCCTCGATTTGGTGATGCCCAGGCGGTGCAACAGCGGGCTGCTGCCCCACAGCGGGCGATGCAGCGACGGCAGGTAGCGCCGCGCGACGCCCTCGAACGACTCGCCAAGCCGCCAGGTGCGGCAGCGGCTCTCGGGGTGCACATTGGTGAACAGCCGCAGGATGCGCTTGCCCTGAATCGGCGACGACGGGAAGCTGTCGACGTGCAGCCGCGTGTCGTCCTTGCGCCAGGAGGTGGTTCGGCCCTCGACCTCCACCGGCCGGAAACTGGTGCGGCCGGTCTGGATTGTCGGCACATAGCTCGGCAGCAACTGGCGCAGCAAGGTCGCACTGCTTTGCGCGTAGCGCTCGACCATGCCGCGCAGCGGTTCGAGGTTGTCGCGGCTGCCTTGCAGCGCGCCATTGGCCGGGTTCAGGCTGATGTTCTTGCCCGCGTCGGCCAGGCTGGGGTCGAGGAAGCACCGTTCGGCCTCGTGCAGCGGGAAGGCAAGGTGCGGCAGCAGCACGACGCTGCCGCCTTCGAGGGCCTGCAGTGCCGTGTCTTGCTGCTGGGGCGAACACGCCTGGCCCCAGTGTTCAATGGGCAGGCTGACGATGTCGGTCAAGTCGGCGTTCCTCGTTTTTCGAACTTCGACGATACCCCCAGACCGCTACCGAGGCATCGAGTCAGGCCCGCTGACCTTGTTGGCCGATGCCATCGGCCACAGTGCCAGCGGCGCCTGCAACAGCGCATAGACGCCGTAGGTGGCTGCCGCCGCCACCGCGAGCGGCGGCGCGACCCCGAACACCGACCAGCCGGCCACGGCCGCCGCCTCGCGCGTGCCCCAGCCGCCAAAGCTGACCGGCATCGAGGCCAGCAACAGGATCGGCGCGGTGGTCACAGCGATCAACCAGGCCGGCAAGGCGACGCCGAACGCGCGGGCGGCGCAAACCACGGCGCACACGGTGAACAGCTGCACCAGCAGCGAGGCAGCGGCCTGCCAAAGGTACTGCTTCAAGCCCTCGGGCCGTTGCAGCAATCCGACTGCCGTCGCACGGCGGCTGCCGGGCCGCGCGCCCCGGCCGGCCAGCGTGGCCAGTGCCCACAGCACGCCAAGCGGCAGGATCAGCACCGCGCACAGCAACACCCCCGCGAGCCACGCCGTGCCCCATGCATCGGGCACCGGCAACAGCCCTCGCAAACGCTGCATCTCGGGCGTGCCCAGCCCACCGAACAAGCCCAACGCGGCCAGTGCGAACAGGATCCACAGGCCGCTCAGCCGGTCCAGCACCACCGACAGGCCAGCCGTACCCGGCGGACAGCCGTCGCGCTGCAGTTGCCAGGCGCGAAACAAATCGCCCCCGACCACCGCGCCGGGCAACAGCACGTTGATGGCCGAGGCTCGGAAATACACCGCCGTCGACCAGCGTGGGCCGACCGCATGCCCCAGCCAGCGCGCCAGCTCGCCCCAGCGCAGCGCGGCCAAGACATTGCCTGCCAACGCGCAGAGCAGCCCGGCCGCAAGCCACCGGCCATCGGCCCCGCGCAGCGCGCTCCAGATCGCCTGCGGACCGACCCACCACACCACACCGCCCAGCAGCAACGGCGCGCCGAGCAGGCGCAGCACCTGCCCCGCACGCTGCCGCGCAGACACACTCAAGCGCTGGCGCCAGGAAAGTAGCGCGGCTTGAACCAGTCGGTGAAACGCTGCACGCCGACGGCCAGCGGGGTGCTCGGGCTGAAGCCGACCCAGGCGTCGAGCGCGGCGGTGTCGGCATGCGTGGCGCGCACGTCACCCGGTTGCAGCGGCAGCATCTCGCGCACCGCAACGACGCCGAGGGCACGCTCCATCGTGTCGATGAAATCGAGCAGCGGCACCGGCGTGCTGTTGCCGATGTTGAAGAGGCGCCATGGTGCACTGCTGCTGGCCGGGTCGGGCGCGGCGGGGTCGTAGTGCGGGTTCGCCGTCGCCGGCTTGTCGAGCACGCGCAGCACGCCTTCGACGATGTCGTCGACATAGGTGAAGTCGCGCGTCATCAGGCCCTGGTTGTAGACCTTGATCGGCCGGCCGGCGAGCATCGCGTCGGCGAACAGGAAGGGCGCCATGTCGGGCCGGCCCCAAGGCCCGTAGACGGTAAAGAAGCGCAGCCCGGTGGTGGGCAGGCCGTAGAGATGGCTGTAGCTGTGCGCCATCGCCTCGTTGGCTTTCTTGGTGGCGGCGTACAGGCTCACCGGGTGATCCACCGCATCGGCCTCGCCATACGGCAGCCTCGCGTTGCCACCGTAGACGCTGGACGAGCTGGCGTAGACCAGGTGCGCCACACCGTGGTGGCGACAGCCTTCCAGCACATTGGCAAAGCCGATCAGGTTGCTGTCGACGTAGGCCATCGGGTTGGTCAACGAATAGCGCACGCCAGCCTGCGCGCCGAGGTGCACCACACCATCGAACCGCTCGCGGGCAAACAGCGCCGCCATGCCGTCGCGATCGGCGAGGTCGAGTTGGTGGAACGCGAACTCCGGCGACCCGTTCAGGCGCGCCAGCCGGTCGGCCTTCAGCGTCGGGTCGTAGTAGTCGTTCAGGTTGTCGATGCCGACCACGCGGTCGCCGCGCGCCAGCAGCCGCTGCGCGACGAACATGCCGATGAAGCCAGCGGCGCCGGTGACGAGGATTTTCATGTCGGAAGCGGCGCCACAATTCGAAGCTTGAGGGCCGAGGATGGATGTCGGCTCATTCTCCCGTGTTTCCCATGCCGCACCTCCTGCCGAATCCCACCGCTGCGTTGAATCTGCCACTCGATGCGCTGCCGGCGCACTGCGATGTGCTGGTCGTTGGCGCCGGGCCGGCCGGCAGCGCCGCGGCGATCACGCTGGCGGGCGCAGGGTTCGACGTGGTGCTGATCGACCAGCAGGCGTTTCCGCGCGACAAGGTCTGCGGCGACGGCCTGATCCCCGACGCGCACCACGCGCTGCGCCGACTCGGGCTGCTCGATGCGGTGCTGGCGCGTGCGCGCTCGGTGCGCCATGTCGCGGTGATCGGCCCGCGCGGCGGCCGCATCAATGTGCCGGGCACGCTGGCCGTGCTGCCGCGCCGCGAGATGGATGGGATGCTGTGCCAGGCGGCAGTCGAGGCCGGCGCACAGATGCACGCCCCCGCGCGTTTCATCGGCGTGCTGGAAGAAGGCGAAGGAGACGGAAAAGCGGGCGCGCGCCGTGTCGTGGGTGCCTCCGTGCGCGCGGGCGATGTGACCCGCGAGGTGCGCGCCACATGGGTGTTGATCGCCAGCGGTGCACCGCCGCAGGCGCTGTTGGCCGCTGAGATGTGCGAGCGCCGCACGCCGACTGGCGTCGCGCTGCGCGGCTATGTGAAGAACATGGCGATGGTCGATCGCATCACCGAGCTGGAAGTGGTGTGGCACCCGCGGATGAAGCGGGGCTACGGCTGGGTCTTCCCGGGCCCCGACGGCGTGTTCAACATCGGTGTCGGCGTGGCGCACAGCCACGCGATGGGCCGTGATTCAGGCCAGACGATGCAGGACATCAACCTGCGCACGATGTTCGACGAATTCACCTGCGTCCACCGCGCGGCCGGTGAGCTGGTGGCTGGCGGCGAGTGGGTCGGCGAGCTGAAGGGCGCGCCACTGCGCTGTTCGCTGCGCGGGGCCAAGCTGTCGCGCCCGGGCCTGATGGTGACCGGCGAAGCCGCCGGCAGCACCTACGCCTTCACCGGCGAAGGCATCGGCAAGGCGCTGGAAACCGGGCTGGCAGCGGCCGACGTGTTGATCGACGGTCGACGCCAGCAGCGGCCGGAAGCTCAGGTGCGGGCCGCGTACGAGCAGCGGGTGCGTGCACTGCAGCCGCGCTACGAGATGTACGACAAGGCGAACATCGTCAACATGCACCCGTGGCTGGTCGACCTGGTGGTGTGGAGCGCCAAGCGCAGCCCGAGCCGGCTGCGCCGCATGACCGGCCTGCTCGAAGAGACGCACCTGCCGAGCAGCCTGCTGACCGTGAAGAGCTGGATGCGCATGCTGTTCGTGCACAGCTGAAGCAACACCGAAGACAGACCGCATGTGCCAGCTCCTCGGAATGAACGGCAACACGCCGACCGACATCGTGTTCAGCTTCACCGGCTTTTCGACCCGCGCCGAGGAGCACCAGGACGGCTTCGGCATCGCCTTTTTCGAAGGTGCCGGCCTGCGCCTGTTCGTCGATGCGCAAAGCGCGCGCCAGTCGCCAGTGGCGGAGATGGTGCGGCGCTACCCGATCCGATCGACCAATGTGATCGCGCACATCCGCAAGGCGACGCAGGGCCGCGTCGCACTGGAAAACACGCACCCGTTCGTGCGCGAGCTCTGGGGCCGCTACTGGGCCTTCGCGCACAACGGCAACCTGATCGACTACGCGCCGCGGCTGCACGCGTCGTTCCACCCGGTCGGCGACACCGACAGCGAGCTCGCCTTCTGCTGGCTGATGCAGGAGCTGGCCAAGGCGCACGCCCGCATGCCCTCGGTGGCCGAGCTGAGTGCGACCTTGCGCGAGCTGGTGCCGCAGATCGCCGCGCACGGCAGCTTCAATTTCATGCTGAGCCAGGGCGAGGCGTTGTGGGCGCATTGCTCGACGAAGCTCAGCTACCTGGTGCGCCAGCATCCGTTTCACGAGGCGCGACTGCAGGACGACGACATCAGCGTCGACTTCGCCCGCCTCACCACCCCGACGGACCGGGTGGCATTGATCGCCACCGACCCGCTGACCTGCGACGAAGACTGGGTCGCCTTCGCGCCGGGCGAGCTAAAGGTGTTCGTGGGGGGTGAGCCGGTGTCCGTGTGATCCACAGGGCGAGGGTCAGACCCTAAGATCGATCCATCCCTGCTGCCCTTTGCGCCCATGACATCCACGGCACTCACCCCCACCCCCCGCTTCGACACCTTCTACCGCCACGACGCGCTGACGCAGCTGCTGGCCGATTACGCGGCGGCTTACCCGCAACTGGTGTCGGTGGTGTCGATAGGCAAGAGCCACGAGGGCCGCGACATCTGGGCCGCGGTGGTGACGAATTCGGCCACCGGCATCGACACCGACAAGCCGGCGTTCTGGGCCGACGGCAACATCCACGCCGCCGAGTTGTGCGCCAGCACCGCAGTCCTCTACTACCTGCACCAGCTGGTCACCGGCCACGGCACCGACCGCAACATCACCCAGCTGCTCGACACCCGCGTCGTCTACCTGTGCCCGCGGCTGAATCCCGATGGCGCCGAGCTGGCGCTGGCCGACCGGCCGCGGCACATCCGCTCGTCGACACGGCGTTACCCGTACAAAGAAGCCGCCGTCGACGGCCTGACGGTGGAAGACATCGATGGCGACGGCCGCGTGCTGATGATGCGCATCCCCGACCCGCACGGCGGCTACAAATGCAGCGAGCTCGACCCGCGGATGATGGTGGCGCGCGAGCCCGGCGAGTTCGGCGGCGACTACTACCGCGTGATCCCCGAAGGCACGCTGCAACAGTACGACGGCCTGACGGTGAAGGTGAACCCCGATGCCGAAAGGCTGGACCTGAACCGCAACTTCCCCTCGCAGTGGCGGCAGGAACACGAGCAAGAGGGCGCGGGCCCCTACCCGGCCAGCGAGCCCGAGGTGCGCGCGATGGTGGACTTCATCACTGCGCACCCGAACATCGGCGCGGTGATCAGCTTCCACACCCACAGCGGCGTGATCCTGCGGCCGATGGGCACGCAGAGCGACGACGACATGATCCCGGAGGACCTGTGGTCGTTCAAGCGCTTCAGCGCGCTCGGCGCCAAGCTGACCGGCTACCCGGCGGTGAGCGCGTGGCACGAGTTC
>JANMXL010000032.1:0-1980 GCA_031380885.1 Burkholderiales bacterium
TCGCGCCCGGTCGTCACCTATGGCTTCGGTGACGACGCGATGGTGCGCGCGGTGGACGTGCAGGCGCATGCCGGCACGATGCAGTTCACGGTGCAGCGGCGCAACGGTGTGCGCATGCCCGACCTGCGCGTGAGCCTGAACCTGCCGGGCGAGCACAACGTGCGCAACGCGCTGGCCGCGATCGCGGTGGCGACTGAGCTGGAGCTGCCCGACGGCCCGATAGTCGCTGCGCTGGCCGCTTTTGCGGGCGTCGGCCGGCGCTTCCAGCGCTATGGCGATCTGCCGGCGTCCGACCAGAACGGCGGCGGTGAATTCACCCTGATCGACGACTACGGTCACCACCCGGTGGAGATGGCGGCGGTGATCGCCGCGGCTCGGGGTGCGTTTCCGGGCCGGCGTCTGGTGCTGGCGTTTCAGCCGCACCGCTACACCCGCACCCGGGACTGCTTCGAAGACTTCGTCAAGGTGATGGGCACCGCCGACGCGGTGCTGCTGACCGAGGTCTACGCCGCCGGCGAAGCGCCCATCGTCGCGGCCGACGGCCGGGCGCTGGCGCGCGCACTGCGGGTGGCCGGCAAGCTCGATCCGATTTTTGTCGACAGCGTGGCCGCCATCTCGACCGGGAGGTGGCCGTAGTCGTCGATCAGCGTGAAGCTGCCGACGCCGTCAGCGGCGCTCACCGGCACCTCGCCGTAGCGCTGGAAGCGCCGGTCGACGCCACGGAACTCGGCCAGCCCCTGCACCATCGCCGCGTCGGGCAATTCGAGTTCAGTCGCCACCGCGATCGCGGCCAGCGCGTTCAGCACGTTGTGGTCGCCAGGCAGGTTCAGCGTGACGTCGAGATTGGGCATCGTGACGCCGTTGCGCCGCTGCACCGTGAAGTGCATGCGCCCGGCGCGCGCCTGCACGTCGACCGCACGCACCATCGCATCGACCCCGAAGCCGTAGGTGACGACTGGGCGAGACAGCATCGGCATGATCGAGCGCACGCCCGGGTCGTCGCAGCAGACGATGGCCGCGCCGTAGAACGGCATGCGGTGGACGAACTCGACGAACGCCTGCTTGAGTCGGCCCAGGTCATGCCCGTAGGTGTCCATGTGATCGGCGTCGATGTTGGTCACCACCGCCATCACCGGCAACAGGTTCAGGAACGATGCGTCGGACTCGTCGGCCTCGACGACGATGTGGTCGCCCGAGCCCAGCCGCGAATTGGCACCGGCAGCGGCGAGCCGCCCACCGATCACAAACGTCGGGTCGAGCCCCGCCTCGGCCAGCACGCTGGTGACCAGGCTCGTGGTCGTCGTCTTGCCGTGCGTGCCGGCGATCGCGATGCCCTTCTTCAGCCGCATCAACTCTGCCAGCATCACCGCGCGCGGCACCACGGGCACCCGTTGGGCGCGCGCAGCAATGACCTCGGGGTTGTCGGCTTTCACCGCGGTCGAGGTGACCACCGCTTCGGCGCCTTCGATGTGCGACGCGTCATGGCCGACAGACACGCGAATGCCGAGGCTGGCCAATCGGCGCGAGGTGGCGCTGTCGCTGCTGTCCGAACCCGACACCACGTAGCCGAGGTTGTGCTGGTTCTCGGCGATGCCGCTCATGCCGGCGCCACCCACGCCCACAAAGTGAATGCGTTTGACGGCGTGTTTCATGCAGACCTGCCGCCGGGCCGCCCCAAGGAAGGGCGGCGCCCCCCTGGGGGGCAGTGCAGTCGCGAAGCGACAAACGTGGGGGCACTCATGTCAACACCAACCCTTCCAGTTCGTCGGCGACGCGCGACGCGGCTTTCGGCCGGGCCAAGGCACGCGCCTTCGTCGCCATCGCCAGCAGCGACTCGCGGGTCAGCCCGGCCAGCACGTCGGCCAGATGTCGCGGCGTCAGCTCGGTTTGCGGCAAATGCAGGCAAGCGCCATGCGAGGCCAGCCACTGCGCGTTGTCGCGCTGGTGCGAAGTGGTGCTGACCACCAACGGCACCAGCAC
>JANMXL010000043.1:0-1611 GCA_031380885.1 Burkholderiales bacterium
GATGTCCTGCATGTTGAAAGCGGCGGTGCCGAGACCCACGGCGACCAGGAAGCGCCGCGTGCGGCCTTGGCGCACGAACGATTTCCAACTGGTGCTGAAGTCAGGCTGCAGCAAATGCTTTGCGGTGCCCGTCGGGTTGCGCACTTCCTGCTTCCACAACGCGATCAGGTTCAACGCCAGCGTGACCGCAGCGGCGCCTTGCACGACCTTGATCAGGCGCAACTGGCTGAAGTCGGCCAGCAGCACGCCGAACGTCAGTCCGCTGACCACCATGCCGATCAGCAGCATGACGTACATCAACGCGACCACGCGCGGCCGGGCGCTTTCCGGGGCGATGTCGGTGGCCAGCGCCAGACCAGCCGTTTGCGTGATCTGCGAACCGGCGCCCACCATCAGGAATGCAAGGGCTGAACTCACTTGGCCGAGCCAAGGTCCGGCGCGCGAGTCGCCCGACAGCAGGATCAGCGCGAACGGCATGATGGAAAAGCCGCCGAACTGCAGCCAGGTGCCCATCCAAATATAAGGAACGCGCTTCCAACCCAGTACCGATCGGTGCGTGTCGGACTTGAAGCCGATCAAGGCCCGGAACGGTGCGAACACCAGGGGCAGCGCCACCATCAGTGACACCAGCCAGGCGGCCATGCCCATCTCGACGATCATCACCCTGTTCAGCGTGCCGATCAGCAGCACCGTGGCCATGCCGACAGTGACCTGGAACAACGACAGGCGCATCAAGCGGCCGAGCGGCAGCTCGGTTGTCGCCGCATCTGCAAACGGAAGAAAGCGCGGGGCGATATCGAGCCATTGCCTGGCTCGCAGCACCAGCAGCGTCGGTCTTTTCATTGGCGCACCAGCTCCAATGCCTGCGAGGTGTAGAAGCCGCTGGAAATGCGTTGGGTGCGCCCACGCATCCAGCCCTGCAGCGCCGGGTCAGCTGCCAGCAGGCGGTGCAACGTGGACTCGGCCACCGGCTCGATCCATGGCGCGCGGTCACTGCGCGGCAACAGCCGGCCGATGGCTCTGAAGGCGATCAGCACCGGGTTGCTCGGTGCGTAGGTAAACAGCAGAGCGCAGCGGGTGCGTTGGGCCAGGCCCGCCACGACGCGCACCGCGTCGGGTGTGCAGTAGTGAATCAGCGAGTCCATGCCGACGACATAGTCGAAATCACCGAGTGCCGGGTCGAGCATGTCGCCAGAACGGAAATCGATGCGACCGACGCTGTACTCGCTGGTGAGCTCGGCCGGCTGGCGGTCACGCGCCAGGTCGACCAGCGTCGGCGACAGGTCGATCGCCAGCACCTGCGCACCGCGTCGCGCGGCCTCGACGGCCAGCGCGCCGGTGCCACAGCCAGCATCAAGCACGCGCAGCCCGCTCATGTCCTGCGGCAGCCAGTCGAGCAGCGTCGCGCGCATGCGGTCACGGCCAGCGCGCACTGTCGCGCGGATGCGCCCGACCGGCGCGTCGGAGGTCAGGCGGGCCCAGGCCTGCACGGCGGTGCGATCGAAATAGTCTTCGATCTTGCTGCGGCGTTCGAGGTAGCTGAGCGGATTCATGCAGGCGTCGTCCGGTGGGGCATCGAGGGGGAGGGCAGTCTGTTGATCAATCGAAGCC
>JANMXL010000050.1:0-11995 GCA_031380885.1 Burkholderiales bacterium
CGCCGGCCAGCGTGGCCTTGAGGCGCTGCTCTGAGCTGGTGTTGGGCCCCCACCAGCTCGCGACGACCTCGAAGGGCTGCAACGCGCTGATCGTCACGACCGCGGGCTTTTCAGAATGTGTGATTTCGATCGACGTCACCTGCGCAGTGGCGCCGGCGCCCAGCCACAGCTTCGCAACATGCACACCTGGCTGCTTCAGCGACCCGCTGAGCTTCAGCGTTTGGGAGGCAAAGGCTGCCAGCGCAAAAGACGCTGGATCCATGTGGACGAGCGTACGAGCACCAGTGGCATCTGAGAACGGCGCGACTTGCGCGACGATGCCAGCAATCGACTTACCAGAGGTATTGACGACAGTCAGAGACACGTTCACTTCAGCCGCCGGCGTGACGACCTTGACGATGCCGTTTGCGGCTTCGGCGATCACGAGATCGGCCGCCCCCTGCGCTGCGGCAGTGGCGTGCGCGCCGGTCAACATAGGTGAGGGGTACGAGACGACGATGGCCTCGAAAGCCCTGTAAATGCTGCGTCTGAGGAAGACTCCGGCTCCCACGAATCGACGCCCTCGACTTCTGAGTGTGGCGCAATTGCGATACAATGCACTGATGAAGACGACCACCATCCCGTCGATCCGCGTCGAGCCGGACTTTCGCGCCGAGGTCGAGGCGGTGCTGGCCAGCGGCGAGACGCTCTCCCAGTTCGTCGAAGCCTCGGTACGCGCAAGCGTCGAACGCCGTCGCGTGCAGGCCGAGTTCATCGCGCGCGGACTGCGCTCGCGTGACGAGGCTCGGCGCACGGGTGACTACGTCGATGCCGACGTGGTGATTGACAACCTGCAACGCAAGCTGGCCGCCGCGCGCACGCGCCTGGCGAAGCAGGGCAAGTGACATTGAGGGTTCGGCTGACCCGGGACGCCGAGGCGGACCTGGAGCGGTTCTTCGACTTCCTGTTGGAACGTGAGCTGTCCCGTGACGGCGGTAACCTGAGCTTGCCAGAGCAGGCCATCTCTGCGCTGCGGTCCGGCATCGCTACCCTCAAGACATCGCCCTTCACCTGCCGCAAGGTCGGCCAGAGCCCGTTCCTGCGGGAACTGATCGTTCCTTTCGGACGATCGGGCTATGTGGCTTTGTTCGAGATCGAGGGCGAAACCGACGTCGCCGTACTAGCGGTGCGCCACCAGCTCGAAGACGATTACCACTGACGCGCGCCACTGCGGCTTGTGAGAGGAGGGCGGTCGAACCCGTGATACCGTCATCCAGAGCAGGACTACCGTCATGGGGCCGCAGAACCCGTCGGTCGATACCGTCAATGTCGCCAGATTCGATCCAAATCGATGCCAAATGCGCCGACCGGACCGGCCAAGCCATCCGTGACCCCCGAGATGGGGCCCAAAAGTGGCAAATGAGGCGACGGTAAGCGTGTCGGTATCGCGCTCCTTTAAGGTCTCCGAATCGCCCAAACTACCTATGAGCGGCGCGTGCCTGTTGACAATAGAGTGGGAATGATTTTTCGTCTTTCGGGGACTATCGAGATCTATCGGGAATAGATGCTAAGTGATTGTCTCGTATAGAAAAAGTCTGTCGAGATTTGTCGCCATCTATCGAGGGGATGCACTCCAGTCTGACGGTAAATCTGACGGTAAAAAACCGAGACATGAACTGAAGTTGCCCCGATTTCGCGGACACTTTTCAACTAGAGAAGGAGTCCGATATGCCTACCCCGAAGCCGCCGTATCCCGAGGCGTTTCGTCAGCAGATGGTCGAGTTGGTGCGTGCCGGTCGCGGCATCACCGAGTTGGCTCGCGAGTTCGGCTGCAACGCCAGCAGCATTCATCACTGGGTCAACGTCGCTGAGCGCGCTGCAGGCGGCGGCGCCGTCGCCGCCGATGCACCGCTGACGGCCAGCGAACGCCAAGAACTGTTGGAGCTGCGTCGCAAGCTCAAGCAGGTGCAGATGGAGCGCGACATCCTGGCAAAGGCTACGGCCTGGTTTGCCGGCAAAAGCGAGAAGACGTTCACCCCGTCTACCAACTCGTGAAGGCGAACCAGGCCGACTTTCCCATGCGCACTCTGTGCAAGGTGTTGCGCGTCTCGCGCGGCGGCTTCTACGAATGGGTAGATCGCCCCGCCAGCGCGCGGATGCAGTCCAACGCCGTGCTGCTCGAGCGCATCGAGCAAATGCACCGCGCCAGCGACGCCACGTACGGCATGCCGCGCATCCACGCCGAGTTGCTCGATCAAGGCATGGTGGTCGGGCGCAACCGCATCGCACGGCTGATGCGCACGCACGGCCTGCGCGGCGTGAGCCGACGCCGAGCCTGGTGCGTCACCACGCGGCGCGACAAGCGCCAGCGCCCGGCGCCCGACCTGGTGCAGCGCAAGTTCACCGCCACGGCGCTGAACCAGCTGTGGGTGGCCGACATGACCTACATCCCCACCTGGGCCGGCTTCGGCTACTTGGCGGTGGTGCTGGACGTGTTCAGCCGCAAGGTGGTGGGCTGGGCTTTTGGGCAGCAGCAGACGGCCGATCTGGTCGTCGCGGCGCTGAACATGGCGCTGCAAACGCGCAAGCCGAACGGTGTGATCCACCACTCCGATCAAGGCAGCCAGTACACCAGCATCGAGTTCGGCGCGCGCTGCGCGCAAATGGGCGTGCGGCCCTCGATGGGCAGCGTGGGGGACGCCTATGACAACGCCATGGCAGAGAGCTTTTTCGCCGGTCTCGAATGCGAGCTGATCGACCGGCGCAGCTGGAAGAGCTTCGCCGAGGCCCGCATGGCAGTGTTCGCTTGGATCGAAGGTTGGTACAACCCGCGTCGGCGCCACAGCGGCACATCGGTCAGATGTCGCCCATCAACTTCGAGCGCGAGATCGCCGCCCACCCTGCGCACCACGTCACTGCCGTTGAACACGGGTTACCCAACGGGTGCTTCGCACCTGTGGACAAGCCGCCTCAGGCTCCCATGAAAGGGCCGTCGGCTTGTGTCCACAGGCAAGCCCCTTGGATAACCCTGCGCCACAGCACGTCGACGGTCCTCAAATGCCTGCCGACATCACATCCGTGTAGTCCCGCTGTGTCCGTGGGATTGGGGTAAGTCCAGCGAAGATGACCACCGCGTTGCTGGACCGCCTGACGCACCACTGCCACATCGTGGAGACCGGTAACGAGTCGATCCGCTTCAGCCGCAGCACGGCAGAGGCGAAGAAGCGCATCAAGGCGCGCGAACAGGCGCGCAAGGGCCCGAAGGCAGAAGCAGAGGCTGACCCCTTCTGAACAGGCGCCGCGCGGGGGAAGCCGCTACGGGCTACGCCCTGCGCGTCATCCCCCGCGCTGGTCCACTCAGCACCAAGGAGGCCAACGAAACAGCCCAGGACCTAAACTTATCCACAGCCGACCATCTCAAAGTCGGCTTCCACCCCTGGCTCAATATTCGATCGGCACGGTGGCTCAGATTTCGATCGGCGCCGACACTGCTGCGCATCAGGTGCAGCTGATCGCGGGGCAATTTCTAGCGCTCATGCAGAAGAGAGCACCTTTGCAGGGCCGACTCAATCGGTTAGCAGCGCATCAAGCGCGCGCAGATCGGCGTCGGCGAGGGTGCCCGCAGCCGCTTTGAGCTGCAAGGCGGCCACCAGCGTCTTGTAGCGCGCCGCCGCCAGGTCCTTGCGGGTGGCAAACAGCTGCTGCTCCGCGTTGAGCACGTCCACCCGGGTGCGCACACCCACCTGCAGGCCACGCTGCGTGCTCTTGAGCTGCGTCTCGCTCGAGACCAGTGCCTGCTTCAGGGCCTGCGTCAGCGCGCTGCCCGATTGCACCCCCAGCTGCGCCTGTCGCGCATCGAGCGTGGCCTGACGCTGCGCATTGCTCAACTCCTGCAGCGTGCGGTTGCGGTCGGCAATCGCCTCGCGGGTGCGTGAGCTCACCAGGCCGCCTTGGTAGATCGGGATCGTCAGCTCGACCCCGATGCTGGCCTCGCGCGTGTTGCTGCCGCCGAACTGCCCGTAGTTCTGGTTGCGGTCATCGCGCAGCGTGCCCACCAGATCGAGCGTGGGGTAATGCCCGGCTTCGCGACGGCTGATCTCCTTCTCGGCCACCTGCGTGGTGGTGCGAGCGACGATCACCTGCAGCGCGTTGCTCGGCGCGTCGTCCACCAGCTGGCGCTGCATGTCGGGTGTCAGGATGTCGACGCTGGCTGACGAACCCAGGCTTGCCAGCGCCGGCAGCGGCTGCGCGATGTAGCGCTCGAGCACCCGCTTCTTCGACTCCAGCTCGTTCACAGCGGCGATGCGCTGCGCGACAGCCAGGTCGTGGCGCCCCTGCGCCTCGTTGAAATCGGTGATCGGCACCGTGCCGACCTCCAGGCTGCGCTTGGTCTGTGCCAGCTGCTGGACCATCGCATCCTGCTGTGCCGAGGCGGCGGCCAGATCGTCTTGCGCCTGCAGCACATCGAAATAGCCGCGCGACACGCGCAGCAGCAGGTCCTGCGCGGCCAGCTGCAGCTGCTGCTCGGCGAGCTGCACCTGCAGTTCGCCCTGTGTGGTGGCCGCCCAGTTGGCCGGCCGGATCAGCGCCTGGTTGATCGTCAGTGCCGCACTGTTCGCGTTGAAGTTGCGTGCGCCCGAGTACTCAGACGATCGATTGTTGGCGCGCTTGGGGTTGTAGGTGGCGTTGATGTTGGGCAGGTTGGCCGCCCAGGCCTGCGGCAGCTTCTCGCGCCCGGCTTCTGCGGTCGCCACGGCGGCGGCGTACTGGGCATCGTTGGCACGTGCCAGGTCGAGGATGGCGCCCAGACCGGCGCCGCGGGGTGCCGCGGCGGAGGGGGCCTGGGCCGCGGCAGGGGTCGAGGCTTGTTGTGCGGAGGCGCCAGGGCTGCCTATACAGACGCAGATCGTGGTCAGCCAAGGACGCCACCAGTGTCGAGTCGAGAGCTGCATCAGAGTAAACATGGGGGTCTGATCGAGGAATTGGCCAGTGGCGCGGCGCGGTTGATCGGAGTCGCCGAAACGGGTCAACAAATGCGCCTCATCCCGTTTCGACGCGAAGTTGAGCTACAGCGCTGCCGAGCAGCGCACCCCCAGCGGCACGTCGCCATTCGGGTTGGCGAATTCGAGCCGGACGCCGAAGGTTCCGCTGGCGGAATCGATGACCGTGTCGACCACCTTCACGGTGGCCTTGTAGCTGCCGGTGAACGGCGCTTCGGGCTTGACGATGACAACATTGCCCACCTTGACGCTGCCGTGCTTGGCTGCAGGCAGCACGACTTCGACGCGCGCCGGGTCGGTCTGAGCCAGCTTCAGAATCGGCCCGGCCGACTCGCCTGCTTGTGCGAGTTCACCGGGTTGCAGCAGGCGCTCTGTCACCACGCCGTTGATCGGACTGGTGATCACACGTCGCCCAACCTCTGCGGCGAGACGCTGCACTTCGAGCCCGGCAAGTTGCCTGTTGTCTCGTGCCTCCAGCAGATCAGCTTCGGCGGCGCGCAATTCGGCGGCCGCGTCGTCGCGATCCTGCGCCGAGACGTACTTTTCCTGCAGAAGTTCATCGCGCCGACCGAGCTTGGCCTTGCCGTGTTCCATTCGGGCCTGGGCCGCAGCGACCTGACCCTGCATCACCGAGCGAAACTTGGCTGCTGAAAGCGAAGCCGATTCGACGGAGGCATCCAGGGTGACGAGCGTCTGGCCCTTCTTGACAAAGGTTCCGCGGTCCACGTGAATCGTGACGATGGAAGCGGTCACGGTGCTGCGGATGGCCAGTTTTTGGGCGGGCTCGATCAGGCAGGGGCTGGTGCTGGTCGCGGCAAAGCCCCGCCCGGGGAGCGCCGCCAACGCGATGACCCACCAGATCCTGCGCATCACAGTCGACCGGAGAGCGACATCATCTCCGCCAGTTGATCATCGGCTCGCACAGCATCGGCGCGAGCCCTTCGATGCTGTGATTCGGCGTGGCGTTGTGCGTAGGCGAGCGTGAGCCTGAGCAGGACATTCCGGGACCAACCGTTTGGCGCGCTGGCGGCCATGCGAGCCAGGGTCGGTGCGAACTGAACGAACAAATCGTCGTCGAAGGCGACGATGGCCTCAACGCTGCCTGGATCACCCTGACGTGCCGAGCGCCCAAAGAGTTGTCGGTCGACACGGCTGGATTCGTGGTGCTCGCTCAGCACCACGTGCAGCCCACCGCGGGCAAGCACCTGCGATGGCAGCTTGATGTCGGTGCCGCGGCCAGCCATGTTGGTGGCCACCGTCACCGTCCCGGCTTCGCCAGCGGTGCTGACCAGCTCGGCCTCTTCTGCATCTTCCCGGGCGTTCAGGATGCGGTGCGCGATACCGCGCTCGCGCAATACCGCCGACAACTCCTCGGACGCCTGCACGGAGCGCGTACCGGCCAAAACAGCGCGGCCGTCATGCACCAGGCTTTCGATCCGCGAGGCGATCAGCTGCCACTTGGAATCCGAGTCCCGGGTCACGGCGCCTTGCAAGAGGACACGTTGACAGTTTCGGTAGGTCGGCACGATCAGCGTGCGCAGACGATAGGCCTTGCGGATTTCCCGGCGCACCTCTTTCGCGGTACCGGTCATGCCGGACAGCCTCAGGTAGCGGGCGAAAAAGCGCTGGTAGGTAATTCGGGCCAGGGTCTGTGCCCGGTCAGACATTTCACAACCTTCCTTCCTCTCGATCATCTGATGCAATCCTTGCTCCCAGGTGCGGCCAGGCAGAACGCGCCCCGTGTTCTCGTCGACGATCTCCACCTTGTTCTCCCGGACCACATAGTGTTGATCCCTCAGGAACAGATGCTGGGCACGCAGCGCCTGCACCACCCAATGTTCGCGCGCCAGGCGCACGCTCCACTCGCCACCCAGGCTCAGGCTGGCCTGGGTGACGTGCTGGCGTCCCGTGACTGTCAGGTGAACACTGCGCAGCCGGTGATCCATCAGGTAATGGCGACCCTCTTCGAGTTGCGCCGCCAGCGCCAACGCCTTGCTGAAGTGGGAGTCATTGGCACCCGGACCGATCTTGACCGCGAGGATCAAAGGCGTGCGTGCTTCGTCGATGAAGATGCTGTCCGCTTCGTCGACGATGGCGAAATGCAGGCCGCGCAGCAGGGGCCGGTCGGTGGCTCCCTCGTTGACCCATTGACTGAGTTGGTGCCGCTTTTCGCTGACGTCAGACCCGAATGACGATCGGTCCTTGAGGTAGTCGAACACCAATTCCTTGCCTGTGCAGTAGGTGATGTGGCAACCATACTGGCGCCGGCGTTCATCGGGGCTCAGGCCGGTGATGATCGATCCCACCGTCAGGCCTGCGCGGAAATACAACTCTGCCATTTCCTCGGCGTCGCGCTGGGCCAGGTAGTCGTTCACAGTGACCACATGCACCGGCACGCCGGAACTGGCAGCCAGCGTGGCCGCCAGAGCGGCCGTCAAAGACTTGCCTTCGCCGGTCTGCATCTCGACCAGTCTGCCGGTCAGCAAGCCGACTGCTCCCAGCAACTGGGTCGGGTAGGGCTCCATGCCCAGGCTGCGGCGAGCCAGTTCACGCACCACGGCCAGACCGTCCGAAAGCGCCTCGCCCGGTCGGGCAATTTCACCCCAGCTGCGTCGGGCATGACGGGGCAACCAGGCAGCAAGATCGGCATCTGACAGTGCGCGGAAGCTGGCGACACGCTCTACCGCCTGATTGACGCATTGCCTGAGCGCCCGGTCACCCAGGCCGAACGTCTCGAATCGTTGCCACCGCTCCCGTGCCCAGCGGTCGAACTTGCCTTCGCGCACATCGGCACGTTCGGCATAGACGCTGCCGCTGCGTGAGCGGCTGATTGACGTGGCGAGCTGACCCATGGGCTGAAGGTTAGACCGCCAGGTGCGACAGGAACAGTCGCCGAAGCTGACGCCACCAGCGCCAGCCGATCGGTTCGGGCGACTGCTCGAAGGCCACATAGGCCCGGCTGCCCAGATGGCCCAACGACGTCACGCCGAGTGCTTCCACATCGAACTGGAAAACGGTTCCCAAGGCGGTGGCGCCTTGCGCATCCTGCGGGTCGGTGACGTGCTTGCCGCCGCCGGAGATCCCCAACGCAGCGCTTGGCAGCTCATGCCCGGCCTTCGGCGTGCTGCGGACCCATCGGCCAGCGATCGCCTGGTCCGGATGGTCGACCACGCGAATGTCGATCGAACGCAGCGTCGAGGGGTCGAATTCCGATTCCCCCTGCGACAGCACGACCCGTACCAGCGGCACATTGGCACCTATGACATGGCCCACCAGATCGCCTCGGTGCAGGAAGCGGCCCGGCAGATCCTGCGCACGGTCCAGCCGAACCACGCCGTTGATCTGCGACCTCAGAACGAGGTCAGCGACGTCCGCGCGTATGCGGTCTAGCGCCTTCTGTTCGGCGTTGAGCTCTTCCTGGTAACGCGCCGCCGCTGCAGGCTGTGCCACCATCGCCGAATCCAGCTTCGCCTGGGCCAGTTCCAGCCTGGCCTCCTGTTCGAGCACCTTGGCCGTCAGCTCGGCGTTTCGCATGATGACCGTGGTGTCACCTGGCGCGACCTTGTCGCCTTCGCGCACGGGGGTGCTCACCACGAAGCCGTCGCTCCGCGCGCGCAGCAGGGCCTCTTCGGGAAGCCACACCACTCCCTGTGCGCGCACGTGTCGCGGCATCGGGATCACCCACAGCGCGGTGAGCAGCAGTGCCGTCAGTCCCAGCACGGCACCCCAGGCACGCAAGGGGCGTGCAGCGAACCGGGGCGCCGTCTGCAGCGCAACCCATCCCTTGCCCAGTGGCCACAGGACGCCTGAAGCAATCGCCCAGAGGGCCAGCAGGACACCGATGAAAAAATACTGCTGCGCCACGAACCAGGCGATTCCGAACGTGACCAGAACACGGTAGGCGGTGGCGAGCGGCGCGTACAGGAAAAAACAGATCTGCTCATAGCGAGACGCCTGAGGTGCCTTCTCGGTTCTTGCGCCCAGCATGAATCGGCTGATCAGGAACTGCCAGAAGGTCGTTGCGCGTTGCGACAGGTTGGACACGCCCAGAGCATCGGCCAGCATGTAGTACCCGTCGAGCCGGAGCAGCGGGTTGGCATTGAACATCACCGTGGTGACGCTGCCCACGACGATGATGTTGTAGAGCACTGATCGAAGAAAGCCCGGCTCGATCGCCGTCCACAACAGGAAAGCCAGTGCGGCGATCCACAACTCGGCCATCATCCCGGCCGCAGCAACCCGCATGCGATCGATCCGCCTCGGAAAGGCGTTTGCCGACGAAGCATCAACGTACGGCGTGGGGTACAAGACCAGCAGCATCAAGCCCATCTCGTGGACTTCACCGCCTCGGCGCACGACGGCCAGTCCGTGTGCGATCTCATGCGCGAACTTCAGCAGTGGAAAGACAACGGCGGCAATGACCAGGTTGTTGGCGGCCAGCAAGCGCTCCTCGAAGTTCTTCGTCAGGTCGGGCCAGTGTTGGGGCGCCAAGGCCAGGGCGGTTCCGACTGCCGCCAGCCAGAACACCCAAATCACACTCGCCGGCAGGAACGACGTGAATCTCAGCAGCCGGTTCAGAAATACGTCCGGATCCCACAGCGGCAGCTTGATCGACAGTGGGTTCCCGACGTTCTGGCGCCACTTCTGCTTGCGTTGCTTGTCGTGGCGCGCCAGCATTTCTGCCGCATCGGGGCTCGCATCGACAACCAACAGGTCCTGAGCGTTGAGTTGCCCGACAAGTTGCAGGATTTCATCTTGCGTCGGCGTCTCGTCGGTCAGCTCTCTTGTCAGGTGTTGCCACACCTGGGCCAATGACAAATGCCCGTCAAACAGGCGAACCACCCGGTAGGCCATGCCATTGAGGCGGTGATGTCGAGTGGCGGAGCGGTCTTCGAGCACATGCCACACCGTGCCCCTGATCACGTGGCGGTGGATGCGGATATGGGGGACCAGCCTGGGCCGCAGGTTGGCAATGCGGTGCCACTGATCGGACAGCAGCGCGACGCTCAAGGCATGTACTCCCACAGCGTCACGCGCAGCCAGTGGCGGAAGCTGCGCGTCCACACGCCCAGGGCCGCGTCGTCAGCGACATGCACCTTGGCGACGCCTTCGAGCCCAGGGCGCAGGCGTGGATCGGGTCGTGCAATCTGCGCTTCGACGCGGAAGAAATTGCGACCGTCCTGCGGCGTCGATACCGCCGTGATGCGGCGCACCGTGAAGTCGAATCGCTGACCCGGCAAGCTCGTCAGCGCGATCTGCCCGGCCTGGCCCACCGAGACCAGCGACACATCGCGTTCATCAACTTCGATGACGACGCGCCAGGCGTCCAGCGGCGCGATCTCGAACAACACCTTGCCGAGCTCCACAGGCGAGCCGATCTGTTGCGACAGGTCACCCTTGACGATCACACCGTCGTACGGCGCCGCGATCTGCACGCGCTGCAGCTTTTCGAGCACCAGGTCGAGTTGCGCACGGGTCTGGCCTGCCTGCGCAGACGCGAGCCGCATGTCAACCCGATTGCCATCGGCCATGGCCTCGCGCTCCTTGCGCAGCGAGACTTCAAGTTCGGACTCCAACTTGTTCTGTTCGAGCCGCAAATCCTTGTCGTCGAGCGTGGCGAGCAGCTGGCCGGTCTTGACCGTGTCGCCTGCGCGTGCGAGGGCGCGTTGCACGTAACCCGCAAATGGCACCACCGCGGCGCGCTGCACTTCACCTTCGATCACCGCCCGTGCGGTGACTCGCTGCTCCACCGGTATCAGTGCGGCGGCCAGAAGCAGAATGCCCAGCGTCACGCCCGCCAGCTTCAACCCTGGATGCGAGCTGTCCGTGGTGCGCCTGGCCAACTCGCGCGCGCTGCGCCGTATCCGTTGCGGCAGGCTTTCTGCGGCTGCCCATTGCAGCGCGGCAATTGGCGCAATCGACAGCGCAGCCACTTCCATCGCTTCGATTTCGGCGTCTTTGAAAGTGCTGTTCCGCTCGAACAGCAACACGCCCTGAACCTGCCGGTTGTGCATCAGCGGAACAATGGCCAGGCCCACCGCTTTCTCTTCGTGCGCGTAGTCAACAAGTGCCTGCGCAGGCGGCGGGTCGCCCGGTCTCGCAGGCCAGATCACCACCGCGCGCTCGTCCACCGCCTCATTCATGGCGGCTTCCGCGAGCTTGACGAGTTGGGTGCGGGCATCGAACCACGCCGCATTGCTGCGCGCCACCGTTTTCGCCACCAGGTGCTCCACCCGGGCCATCTGCACCAAGGTCGCATCGAAGCGCAGCGCCAGCAGGTTGACGAGCGCCAGGGCCGACTCATGCGGCGACGGCTGATCGAGCATGGCAGCATCGGCATCAAGAACGAAGCGCGCCCGATCGAGCCGTGTGCGCAGAGACTGCGTGGTGTGGTCGTCACCGAGCCGCAGCAACCATCCCGCGCCCCAGTGCAAAGAGCGGATCAGCCGTGGGATGTCCAGCGACGGCAGATCGGCCAGCGCCAGGCAGACGACGGTGATGCCCCGTTCATCGCTGAACACAGGGAAGTCAACGCGTGCAATGCCGTCGCTGCGGAGGACCAGCGGTGTCGATGCGGCAGCCTGAGACACCTCTACCGCCGCTGAGGGTGTTGCGCGCACCGGCATCGGCGTGATCCATTTCGCATCGCCCAGCGTCGGCAATGCCGCCAGCGCACGAGTTGTCCCGTCAGGGAAGAGTCGCCACACCGCCGCGCGCTGCAACTCGGGCGCGAGCACCAGCAATTGGTTCAGCCACTCCTGGGCTGTCGAGTCGCCCTCGGCGTCCGCTTGCGGCTCCGCGCTCGCGGAAACCCCAGGCCCTTCCCCTTGCAGGTCAGACTTGATTTTTCCCTGCAACACCGCGCTCACACCACCACCTTGTAGATATCGCCCTGAGTGGAGGCGATCCAGAGCTTGCCTGTGGGGTCGAATGAGAGGCCGGAGATCTCGTTCTGGTTGACGCCCTGGCTGGAGACGTTGACGGTGCGCAGCTGGGTGAGCGCGCCACCGGCGCCG
>JANMXL010000065.1:0-8911 GCA_031380885.1 Burkholderiales bacterium
CTGGCCGAGACCACCTACAGCGTGTTGCGCCAGCGCCTGCTGTACCAGCACCTCGCGCAGTCGGGCAAGGGCGAGATGGAGCGGCGCCTGGTGCTGCTGGCTTGGCAGGGCAACGAAGGTTTCCTGCGCGCCGCGCTGAGCGAGACGGAGCAGCAGTGGCTGGCGCAAGTGGCCTTGATCGATCGCGCGGCGCTGCCCGACAAGCTGCGCCACAACCTGCCGGAGTGGCTCGCCGACACCTTGCAGGCGGCGCTGGGCGACGAGTTCTGGCCGCTCGTGAACAGCATGAACGCAAGCGCGCCGCTCGACCTGCGCGTCAACAGCTTCAAAGCGAAACGCGACGACGTGATCGCGGCGTTCAAGGCCGAAGGTGTCGACGCCGTGGCCACGCCGTATTCGCCGCTCGGCCTGCGCATCGACGCCAAGCCGGCCTTGCACAAGCTCGATGTGTTCATGCGCGGCGATGTCGAAGTGCAGGACGAAGGCAGTCAATTGCTCGCGCTGATGGTGGGCGCCAAACGCGGCGAGATGGTGATGGATTTCTGCGCCGGCGCCGGCGGCAAGACGCTGGCGCTCGGTGCCGAGATGCGCAACACCGGGCGGCTCTATGCCTTCGACACCTCGGGGCACCGGCTCGCGTCATTGAAGCCGAGGCTGGCGCGCAGCGGCTTGTCGAATGTGTTCCCGGCGCAGATCGCCCACGAGCGCGACGAGCGCATCAAGCGCCTGGCCGGCAAGCTCGATCGCGTGCTGGTCGATGCGCCATGCTCGGGCCTGGGCACCTTGCGCCGCAACCCCGATCTGAAGTGGCGCCAGACGCCGCAGTCGGTGGCCGAGTTGCAGGTCAAGCAGGCGGCCATCCTGGCCAGCGCGGCGCGGCTCGTCAAGCCGGGCGGGCGGCTGGTGTATGCGACGTGCAGCCTGCTCGATGTGGAGAACGAGGGCATCGCCGAAGCCTTTACGGCGCTGCACGACAGCAGCTTCAGCGTCATGCCGGCGCTCGACGCGCTGAGCCGCGCACAGGTCGGGGAGGCCGCGACGCTGGTGCGCGGCAGCTTCCTGCGCCTGTGGCCGCACCGCCACGCGACCGACGGTTTCTTCGCGGCGGTGTGGGAACGGAAATGATCTGCTGCGGCCGGGACCGGGGCGATTCAAGCACCGGCTCTTGATACTTTCCGCAGCGCCTTGAGATACCTCAAAGTGACGCTGACAAGCCCTTCAAATCAAAAGGCTTGGACGGTAGCGCCGTTTACAATCTGCCACCTGCTTTTCGGCGGGCTACAAAGGTATCCATGGATTCGCTGATGTCGGTTTTGGACGGTCTGGTCAATTGGCTCGCCAATGGGCTGCTCGACCTGTCCTGGTGGCAGGTCACCCTGCTCACGCTGTTGATGACGCACGTAACGATCGCCTCGGTGACGATCTTCCTGCACCGCGCGCAGTCGCACCGCGCGCTCGATCTGCATGCGATTCCCGCGCATTTCTTCCGCCTCTGGCTGTGGCTGAGTACCGGCATGGTGACGAAGGAATTTGTCGCCATCCACCGCAAACACCACGCCAAGTGCGAGACCGACGAAGACCCGCACAGCCCGCAGACACGCGGCATCAAGACGGTGCTGCTGACGGGTGTGGAGCTGTACCGCGCCGAGTCGAAGGTCAAGGAAACGATGCTCAAGTACGGCCTGGGCACGCCCGACGACTGGATCGAGCGCAACCTGTACACCCGCTACAGCTGGCAGGGCGTGGGCGTGATGCTGCTGATCGACCTGATGCTGTTCGGTGCCATCGGCATCACGGTGTGGGCGATCCAGATGTTGTGGATTCCGATCATGGCCACCGGCGTCATCAACGGCCTCGGCCACTGGTGGGGCTACCGCAATTTCGAGTCGCCTGACGCCTCGACCAATGTGTCGCCGTGGGGCATCGTGATCGGCGGCGAGGAGTTGCATAACAACCACCACACTTACCCGACCTCGGCCAAGTTCTCGGTCAAGCCCTACGAGTTCGACATCGGCTGGGTCTACATCCGCGGCCTCGAAATGCTCGGCCTGGCGAAGGTTCGCAAGACCCCGCCGACGCTGCGCCTGGGCAGCGTGCGGCCGGTGGCGGATGACAAGACGCTTGAAGCGATCATCGCCAACCGCTATGAGGTGATGGCCAAATACGCGCGCGACCTGCGCCACGCGAGCGGCGCTGAAGTGGCGCGCCTGAAGGCGGAAGGCGCATCGAGCGCGGCCAAGCTGGCCAACATGGAACTCGCACGCCGCTGGCTGCACCGTGACGAAGACAAGATTCCGCATGCCGTCAAGGCGCAGGTGGCATCGGCTGTTGCGCACAGCCCGGCGCTGGCCAAGCTGGTGGCGATGCGCGAGGAATTGCGCTCGTTGTGGACGCGCACCAATGTGTCGGCCGAGCAGCTGGTGGTCGATCTGCAAACCTGGTGCAGGCAGGCCGAGGAAAGCGGCATCGCGACCCTGCAGGAATTTGCGTTGAAGCTGCGCGCGGCCAAGGCCTAGAAGCCCGTCGGGTGCTCAAACGACAAAGGCCGCAGATGCGGCCTTTGTCTTGTGTGGCGAGAGCAAAAACGAAGGGGTCGCAACGCGACCCCGTTTTCTTGTTCCGCGCAGCGCGTTAACGCAGCTTGGTTTCCTTGTAGGTCACGTGCTTGCGTGCCTTCGGGTCGAACTTGATCAGTTCCAGCTTTTCAGGCGTGGTCTTCTTGTTCTTGTCGGTCGTGTAGAAATGACCGGTGCCGGCGCTGGATTCCAGCTTGATTTTCTCGCGTCCACCTTTTGCCATGATGCGCTCCTAAATTCAGATTTCGCCGCGGGCGCGGAGGTCGGCAACGACCTTCTCGATGCCCACCTTGTCGATCAAGCGCAGTGCCGCATTCGAGATGCGCAGGCGCACCCAGCGGTTTTCGGTTTCGAGCCAGAACCGGCGGTATTGCAGGTTCGGCAGGAAACGACGCTTGGTCTTGTTGTTCGCATGGGAAACATTGTTTCCCGACATCGGGCGCTTGCCCGTGACTTGACAGACGCGTGCCATGACGCTGCTCCAATAGGTTCGTGTTTCAGGTTTTGCTGATGCGGCACGCCCGGGGCGTCGGCTGCATCGTGGCTTGCGCCCACGTGGCCGCTGCACGACGGCCCTCGAACGAAAGAGGCCCCAAGTGCAGCGAAGCCCGCGAGTATAACCGGCTTATCGGCCGAGGGGGTCGCAACAGGCCTGCGATCACTGTTCAAGGAAGCGCTGCGAGTCCAGCGCGGCCATGCAGCCGGTGCCGGCACTGGTGATCGCCTGCCGGTACACATGGTCCTGTACGTCGCCAGCGGCGAACACCCCCGGCACGCTCGTCATGGTGGCCATGCCGTTCAGCCCGCCCTTGGTGATGATGTAGCCGTCCTTCATCTCCAGGTGACCGCTGAAGATGTCGGTGTTGGGCTGGTGGCCGATCGCGATGAAGCAGCCTTGCAATGGCAGCTCGGTGGTTGAGGCGTCGTGGGTGCTGCGGATCCGCACGCCGTTGACACCGGCATCGTTGCCCAGCACCTCGTCGAGTGTGTGCCATTGGTGCAGTTTTATCTTGCCTGCGGCGACCTTCTCCATCAGCTTGTCGACCAGGATCGCTTCGGCCTTGAACTTGTCGCGCCGGTGGATCAGGTGCACGGTGCTCGCGATGTTCGACAGGTACAGCGCCTCCTCGACGGCGGTGTTTCCGCCACCCACCACGCACACCTCCTGTCCGCGGTAGAAGAAGCCGTCGCAGGTCGCACAACCGCTGACGCCGCGGCCCATGAAGGCCTGCTCGCTCGGCAAGCCGAGGTACTTCGCCGAGGCGCCGGTGGCGATGATCAGCGCGTCGCAGGTGTAGACGCCTGAATCGCCTTTCAGCGTCAGCGGACGCTGCGAGAAGTCGACCTCGTTGATGTGGTCGAACACGATGTGGGTGTTGAAGCGCTCGGCGTGTTTCTGGAAGCGCAGCATCAGGTCCGGGCCCATCACGCCGTCCACATCGGCGGGCCAGTTGTCGACATCGGTGGTGGTCATCAACTGACCGCCCTGGGCGATGCCGGTGATCAGCATCGGGCTCAGGTTGGCACGGGCGGCGTAGATGGCGGCCGAGTAACCCGCCGGGCCGGAGCCGAGGATTAAAACGCGCGCGTGGGTGGGTGTGGTGCTCATGGCGAAGGACGAAAGAGAGAGGAGGGAATTTCTTCAGTTTGACATGTCGTCAAACGGTGCAGGCACCGGCAATTCAATGGAGACAATAGACAACTTTCGTTTGCCCAGTGAATTTCTCACAAGCCCTGCCGATAACCACAGCAAAGGAGCTCCACGATGGCGATGCTTTCCAATCTCGATCTGATCCGGCGCGTGCCGATCTTCTCGCTGCTGACCAACGACCAGGCGCAAGGCATCGCCGATGCGGTGGTCAAGCGCCGCTACCGGCGGGGTGAGCTGGTGGTCGAACACGGCAAGAAGTCGAACGCCTTGTTCATCTTGCTGACCGGCCGGGCGCGGGTGCTGACCGCCGATTCACGCGGTCGCGAGGTGATCCTTGCAGTGCTGGAGTCGGGCGACTACGTGGGCGAGATGAGCCTGATCGACAACGAGCCGCATTCGGCCACGGTGCGTGCCGAGATCCAGACCGACATGCTGATCCTCGGCCGCCCCGAATTCGCCCGTTGCCTGCCCGAGAACTCCAGCCTGTCCTACGCGATCATGCGCGGTCTTGTCGCGCGGCTGCGCAGTGCCGACCGGCAGATCGAGTCGCTGGCACTGCTCGATGTGTACGGCCGCGTGGCGCGCTCCCTGCTCGACATGGCCGACACGATCGGCGAGGTCAAGATCATCCGCAACAAGGTGTCGCGTCAGGACCTGGCCAAGGTCGTCGGCGCCTCGCGCGAGATGGTCAGCCGCGTCATGAAAGACTTGGAAGAGCGCGGCATGATCGCGACGCAGGAAAACGGCTCGGTGATCCTGAAAGAGCGCCTGACCTGACCCCGGCGGCTGCGGCAGCCGCTGCTGTTTTGGCCACAGCTTCGGCCACAATGAGCGGATGACATTTCCGCTCGGCTCGCTACGCACCTCCACGGCAGATTCCCCCTCGGGCGTGGGCGTCGCTGGCAGCGATTCCCGCCCGCACGATGGCGCCCGCGGCGCGTTGAAATCCTTCGCCCACGGTGCCGACTGGCAGCGGCAGGCCCGCGTGCTGATCGGTGGCGTGCTGTGGCTGCTGATGCTGATCGCGTTGCTCACCCACAGCCCGCTCGACGCCGCGTTTTCGACCTCGGGCTCGGGCGATGCGGCGCGCAACAGCGTCGGTGCGCTGGGCGCCTGGTGGTCCGATCTGTTGCTGTTCCTCCTCGGCTTTTCCGCCTGGTGGCTGATGGCGTTGGGGCTGCACCGCTGGTTGGCGGCGCTCGCCGACCTGCTGCGCCGCGGAGGCGCCGACACGGCGCATGCCACGCCGATGCGGCCGGGCTGGCCCTCGTGGGTGTGCTGGCTGGGGTTGGTGCTGCTGCTGTCGGCCAGCACCTCGCTCGAATGGACGCGGATGTACCACGCTGAGTCACAGCTGCCCGGTGGTCATGCCGGTGGCGTGCTGGGCTACCTGCTGGGGCCATTGAGCATGAAAGGCCTGGGCTTTGCCGGTTCGGGCGTGCTGTGGATCGCCACACTGGTGGCCGGCTTGTCGCTGGCGTTCCGCTTTTCCTGGCTGCAGCTGGCCGATGCGATCGGCGAGCGGCTCGACGCCTGGCGCGACAGCCGAGTCGAGCGCATCGAGCGCGCCGAAGACATGCGCCTCGGCGAACAGGCGCTGCGTGAGCGCGAAGACATCGCCGAGGTCGAGCACGAGTTGAGCGAGGACCACGCGCCCATCGTCATCGCCGCCCCGGTGGTCGAAGTGCCGAAGAGCGACCGCGTGGTCAAGGAGCGCCAGAAGCCGCTGTTCGTCGAACTGGCCGACACCAAATTGCCGCAGGTCGATCTGCTCGATGCCGCCCCCGGCCGCACCGACACCGTGTCGCTCGAAACGCTGGAGATGACTTCGCGGCTGATCGAAAAAAAGCTGAAGGATTTCGGCGTGGAAGTGCGGGTCGTGGCCGCATCGCCGGGCCCGGTGATTACCCGCTACGAGATCGAACCGGCCACCGGCGTGAAGGGCGCACAGGTGCTCGGTCTGGCGAAAGACCTGGCGCGCAGCCTGAGCCTGGTCAGCATCCGCGTGGTCGAAACCATCCCCGGCAAAACCACGATGGCGCTTGAGCTGCCGAACGCGCGCAGGCACACCATCTACCTGTCGGAAATTCTCGGCTCGCAGGCCTACAACAGCGCCTCGTCGATGTTGACGATGGGCCTGGGCAAGGACATCGTCGGCGCACCGGTGGTGGCCGATCTCGCCAAGATGCCGCACTGCCTGGTGGCGGGCACCACCGGCGCCGGCAAGTCGGTGGGCATCAACGCGATGATCCTGAGCCTGCTCTACAAGGCCGAGGCGCGCGATGTGCGGCTGATCCTGATCGACCCGAAGATGCTGGAGATGAGCGTCTACGAAGGCATCCCGCACCTGCTGTGCCCGGTCGTCATCGACATGAAACAGGCCGCCAATGCGCTGAACTGGGCGGTGGGCGAGATGGAGCGCCGCTACAAGCTGATGAGCAAGCTGGGCGTGCGCAACCTCGCCGGCTACAACAAGAAGATCGACGAGGCCACCGAGCGCGGCGAGACGCTTCCCAACCCGTTCAGCCTGACGCCGGAGGCGCCCGAGCCGCTGCAGCGCCTGCCGCATGTGGTGATCGTGATCGACGAGTTGGCCGACCTGATGATGGTCATCGGCAAGAAGATCGAGGAGCTGATCGCCCGCCTCGCGCAGAAGGCCCGCGCAGCCGGCATCCATCTGATCCTCGCCACCCAGCGCCCGAGCGTCGACGTGATCACCGGCCTGATCAAGGCCAACATCCCGACGCGGCTGAGCTTCCAGGTCAGCAGCAAGATCGACAGCCGCACCATCCTCGACCAGATGGGCGCCGAAGCGCTGCTCGGCATGGGCGACATGCTCTACATGCCGTCGGGCACCGGCCTGCCGATCCGTGTGCATGGCGCTTTCGTCAGCGACGACGAGGTGCACCGCGTCGTCGCCTACCTGAAGAGCCAGGGCGAGCCGAACTACATCGAAGGCATCCTCGAAGGCGGGGTGCTCGACGGCGATTCGGGAGAGATCGCCGTCAACGACGGCGGTGGGCCGGGCAACGAGAGCGACGCGATGTACGACTCGGCGGTGGCCATCGTGCTGCAGCACAAGCGCGCCTCGATCTCACTGGTGCAGCGCCACCTGCGCATCGGCTACAACCGCGCCGCGCGGCTGCTGGAACAAATGGAGAAATCCGGGCTCGTATCCAGCATGGGCAGCAACGGCAACCGCGACATCATCGTTCCGGCGCGCAGCGAATGAAGCGCGCCTTCGGGTGGCTCGTGGCGTGGAGCGCGCTGACGCTCGTGCCGATCGCGGCGCACGCCGATGCAGTCGATGCGCTGAAGGCCTTCGTGCAGCAGGTGAAGACAGGTCGCGCCACCTTCACCCAGACGGTGACGTCGCCCGACGGCGCCAAGACCAAGACATCGAGCGGCAGTTTCGAATTCGCCCGCCCCGATCGCTTTCGCTTCGCCTACACCAAGCCGTTCGAGCAGCTGATCGTCGCCGACGGCCAGAAGGTCTGGATCTACGACAGCGACCTGAACCAGGTCAGCAGCCGCAAGTTCTCGCAGGCATTGGGCGCAACGCCCGCGGCCTTGCTGGCGGGCAGTGACCTGAGCCGCGATTTCGACCTCGTCGCCCTGCCACCGAAAGACGGGCTCGACTGGGCGAAGGCCACGCCGAAAGCCAAGGACGGCGCGTTCGAATCGATGCGCATCGGCTTCAAGGGCAAGCAACTCGCCGCGGTCGAGATCACCGACAACTTCGCGCAACGCTCGCGGCTGACGTTCGCGCAGTTCAACGCCAACGTCGAACTGCCGCTGGAGAATTTCAAGTTCGTCATTCCGAAGGGCGTCGATGTCCTTGAGCAGTGAGGCCGTGGCGCTGTCGCTCGGCGCAGGCCAGGGCCACCGTTCGCGCGCAGAAGGGCCGAAGGGGCATGGCTGATCTGTTTGCGACGGCGCCGACAGCACCGTGGGCCGAGGCCCTGCGGCCGAAGACGCTCGATGAGGTCATCGGTCAGTCGCACCTGATCGGCGCGGGCAAGCCGCTGCGGTTGGCGTTCGAGTCCGGCAAGCCGCACTCGATGATCCTGTGGGGGCCGCCTGGCGTCGGCAAGACGACGATCGCGCGGTTGACGGCTTCGGCCTTCAAGTACGAATTCATCGCGTTGTCTGCCGTGTTCTCGGGCGTCAAGGACATCCGCGAGGCGATGGCGCAGGCAGAGCAGAACCTCGCCCAGGGCAGGAAGACGATCCTGTTCGTGGACGAAATCCACCGGTTCAACAAGAGCCAGCAGGATGGGCTGCTGCCCTTCGTGGAGTCGGGGCTGGTCGTGTTCATCGGCGCAACGACGGAGAACCCGTCGTTCGAGGTCAACTCGGCGCTGCTGTCGCGCGCGCAGGTGTACGTGCTCCATGCCTTGACGGACGATGAACTGCGCCAGTTGTTCAGGCGTGCGCACGACACCTTCATGGCCCACCTTCAGCTTGACGATGCGGCCGTCAACGTGCTGGTCGGCTACGCCGATGGCGACGCCCGGCGCCTGCTGAATCTGCTGGAGCAGACCGACACGGCAGCGCGCGCCGCCGCGTTGCAAACGATCGATGCGCTGTTCGTCAAGAACGCGCTGACGGCCAGCGGCAGGCGCTTTGACAACGGCGGTGAGCACTTCTACGACCAGATCTCGGCGCTGCACAAGTCGGTGCG
>JANMXL010000074.1:0-1522 GCA_031380885.1 Burkholderiales bacterium
GCCACGCTGCAAGACGGCAGTTTTGGCCCTGCCGGCAGTGAGCAGCATGGCCGCATCCAGCTCTTCATCAGCCGCGATGCGCTGGGCGAGGCGGCTTACGACGCCTTCAAGCACAGTGACCTGGGCGACATTTACGGCGCGCAAGGCCTGCTGTTCAAGACCCGCACCGGTGAGCTGTCGGTCAAGGTGAGCGCGCTGCGCCTGCTGACCAAGAGCCTGCGCCCGCTGCCCGACAAGTTCCACGGCATGGCCGACCAGGAGCAGAAATACCGCCAGCGCTATGTCGACCTGATCACCGACGCCGAGGCGCGCGCCCGCTTCATGGCGCGCAGCAAGGCGCTGAGTTCGATCCGCCAGTTCATGGTCGAGCACCACTTCATGGAAGTGGAAACGCCGATGCTGCACCCGATCCCGGGCGGCGCGAACGCCAAGCCGTTCGTCACGCACCACAACGCGCTCGACCAACAGATGTTCTTGCGCATCGCGCCCGAGCTGTACCTGAAGCGGCTGATCGTCGGCGGCTTCGAGCGGGTGTTCGAGATCAACCGCAGCTTCCGCAACGAAGGCATCAGCGTGCGGCACAACCCCGAGTTCACGATGATGGAGTTCTACGCTGCCTACTGGAACCACCACGACCTGATGGACTACACCGAGCAGGTGCTGCGCCACGCAGCGCGCGGTGCGACCGGCTCGGCCACGCTCACCTACGGCGGAAAGACAGTGGACCTCGACGCGCCGTTCACCCGCCTGACAGTGCGCGATTCACTGGTCGCCTACGCCGGCCTGAGCACCACCGAAGCGGGTGACACACAGGTGCTGCACGCGAAGCTGAAATCGCTGGGCGAGGAGCCGCCGGCGCACTGGAAGCTGCCCGAGCTGCAGTTCGGCCTGTTCGAAGCGGTGGTCGAGGAACAGCTGTGGAACCCGACCTTCATCATCGACTACCCGGTTGAAGTCAGCCCGCTGGCCCGCGCCTCAGACACCGACCCGTCGATCACCGAACGCTTCGAACTCTTCATCACCGGACGCGAAAACGCCAACGGTTTCAGCGAGCTGAATGACGCCGAAGACCAGGCCGCGCGCTTCCAGGCCCAGGCGGCCAACAAGGAAGCTGGCGACGAGGAAGCGATGTATTACGACGCCGACTTCATCCGCGCCCTGGAAATCGGCATGCCGCCCACAGGCGGCTGCGGCATCGGCATCGACCGGCTGATGATGCTGATCACCGACAGCCCGAGCATCCGCGACGTGATCCTGTTTCCGTCGCTGCGCAACGAGGGATGAAGGCAACACGGTCAACGCCACGTTGATGCGATTTTGATGCGTTGATGCGGTTTCGATGGTAAATTTTGTCTGCTTCATCTCTGCTGCCTAGAGTCCGCCATGCGCACCACCCTCAATTTTTCCGACGATGCCCTGCTGGTCGCCCAGCAAGTGGCAGCGCGTGAGCGAATCTCGCTGGGCGCAGCGGTTTCGAAGCTGGTGCGAGCCGGTGCCGGCGCACAGCCCACCGTCGAAGCCA
>JANMXL010000076.1:0-11392 GCA_031380885.1 Burkholderiales bacterium
GCGTTCCCGCACCACGTCCACGATGCGGCCCATCTCGGCCGCGGCGATCGAGGTGCCGGTCGGGTTCGACGGCGAGGCCAGCAGCACGCCGCGAGTCTTGTCGCACCAAGCCTCGTTGACGGCATCGGCATTCAGCTGGAAGCGATCGGCAGCGGTCGTTGGCAGCAACACTGCGACGCCATCGGCCGCGGCGACGAAATGGCGGTTGCAGGGGTAGCCGGGGTCGGGCAGCAGCACCTCGTCACCGGGGTCGATCAGCGCCAGGCAGGCCAGCTGCAGTGCGGCCGAGGCACCAGCGGTGATGACGATGCGCTCGGGTGCGATGTCGAGTGCAAACCGTTGCGCGTACCAGCCGCTGATGCGCTCGCGCAGCGCCATCAGCCCGCAGGCGTCGGTGTATTGCGTGGCACCGTCTTGAATCGCGCGTTGCGCGGCTTCCTGCACCAACGGCGGAGCGGTGAAGTCGGGCTCGCCGATGTTCATGAAGATCATCGGCCGGCCCCCTTGCTGCGGGTCACACAGCGGGCCGCGCGCCAGCACCGACGCGGCCTTGGCGCACTCCATCACGTAGAACGGCTCGATGAAGCTCAGTCGGCGCGACAGGCGGTGCGACGGCCTCATGTCCAAGAGTGTGCGATGGGGCCGCTTCAGCGCCGGGCCGCGCGCGCCGCCTCGACCTCGGTCGGCCGCAGGTCGGCCGCAGTCTTGTCGATCACGCCGTTGACATACTTGTGGCCGTCGGTGCCACCGAAGATCTTCGCCAGTTCGACCGCCTCGTTGATGACCACGCGGTAGGGGATGTCGAGGCAGTGGGTCAGCTCGTAGGCGCCGATCATCAGCACGCCATGTTCGACCGGTGAGAGTTGACTGGTCTGCCGATCCACATGACGCGCCAATGCCTTGTCTATGGTGGCGGCTTCCTCGATGCAGCCGTGCAGCAGCATCTCGAAATGCGCGGCATCACAGCGGTCGAAGCCGTCGTGTTCACGAACATGCGCATCGATCACGGTGGCCCGCTCGCCCGACAGCAGCCATTCATACAGGCCTTGCAACGCCAGCTCACGCGAGCGTCGGCGGGTCGATTTCTGCGAGGCTTTCTTGGGTGCCGGGCGTCCTGCAGGGCTGGGCGCTGCGATGTCAGGCTTCGGTTCGGTTTCGGTCACGACAGGTCTTCCAACAGACGCGCCATCTCGATCGCCACCCGGGCGGCATCGCGCGCCTTGGCTTCAGCGCGTTCCCAGGCCTGGGCTTCGTCCTCGACGGTCAGGATCGCGTTGGCCACCGGCAGCTGGTGGTCGAGCGAGACGCGGGTGACGCCGGCGCCGCTCTCGTTGGCCACCAACTCGAAGTGGTAGGTCTCGCCGCGGATGATGCAGCCGATGGCGATCAGCGCATCGAAGTCGTCGCTGTCGGCCATGGCCATCAGCGCCACAGGGATCTCCAGCGCGCCGGGCACGGTGACGTGATCGATCAGTTCGGCATCGACACCCAGGCGGCGCAGCTCGGCGATGCACACGCTGGCCATGCGCTGGGTGATGTCGGCGTTGAAGCGCGCTTGCACGATGCCGATGCGCAGATCGCTGCCATCGAGGTCTTCATTGGCGGGTTGGCCTTGGTCAGCGAGTTGCATCGGTTGCCTGGGTCGAGGAGTATGGGGTCACGAGCGAGGGTTTATCAGCGGCAGGCGGTGTCGGCGGCGACGAAGCCAGTGACTTCGAGGCCGTAGCCGACCATGCTGGGCATGCGGCGTGGGCTGCCCAGTAACTTCATTTTTGACACGCCCATCTCGCGCAGGATCTGGGCGCCGATGCCATAGGTGCGCAGGTCCATCTGGCTCGGCGACCTGGCGCCAGATTCGTCGTGCGGTGTCAGCTTGTGCTGCAGCGACGCTGTGCCTTCGCCACAGTTCAGCAGCACCGCGATGCCGCGCTCGCTGGCTTGCAGCATCGCCAGCGCGCGCGGCAGCGGCCACGAATGGACGCTCGGCCCCACGTCGAGCAGGTCCATCACCGACAGCGGTTCGTGCACCCGCACCAGCACCTCGTCGCGCTGCGTCCAGTGGCCGTGCGTCAGTGCCATGTGCAGGCCGCCGGTGCGGTCGACGAACGAGGTGCAGTCGAAGCTGCCCTGCTCGGTCACGAGCACGCGCTGGCCCACGCGTTCGATCAAGGTCTCGTTGCGGCTGCGGTATTCGATCAGGTCGGCGATGGTGCCGATCTTCAGGCCGTGCTGCGCAGCGAAGACTTCCAGATCGGGCAGGCGGGCCATCGTGCCGTCGTCGTTCATGATCTCGCAGATCACCGCGGCGGGCGTCAGCCCGGCCATCGCCGACAGGTCGCAGCCGGCTTCGGTGTGACCGGCGCGCATCAGCACGCCGCCGTCCTGCGCCTGCAGCGGGAAGATGTGGCCCGGCTGCACCAGGTCGCCGGGCTTCGCGTCGCGCGCCACGGCGGCCTGCACGGTGCGGGCGCGGTCGGCGGCTGAAATGCCGGTGGTGACACCCTCGGCGGCTTCGATTGACACGGTGAACGCGGTGCCGTGTTTGGTGCCGTTGCGGCTGGCCATCGGCGGCAGCTGCAGCCGCTCGCAGCGGTCGCGGGTCAAGGTCAGGCAGATCAGGCCGCGCCCGAAGCGCGCCATGAAGTTGACCGACTCGGCCGTGACGTGCTCGGCGGCCATGACCAGATCGCCTTCGTTTTCGCGGTCTTCCTCATCGACGAGGATGACCATGCGGCCTGCGGCCAGCTCCGTCAGGAGCTCGGGAATCGGGGATATCGACATCGATTGATTGTAGGTCGCGGGCCTCTTGACCCCCGGCGTAACCCTGAGCGCAACCTTGCCCTCAAGCAGGTCGCACGGCCGGCGCCACCGATTGCATGCGCTCGACGTAGCGGGCGATTAAATCGACCTCCAGATTGACCGCCGCGCCGACCGTCAGATGGCCCAGCGCCGTGTTCTCGATCGTGTGCGGGATCAGGTTGATGCTGATCTCGCAGCCGGCCGTGTCGCCCGTGAAATGATCGACCACGCGGTTGACCGTCAGGCTCACGCCGTTGACGGTGATCGAGCCCTTGTAGGCGAGGAATTTCGCCAGCGCGGATGGCACGTCGATGCGCAAGGTCCATGATTCACCGACGGCCGCGAAGTGCGTCACCTGGCCGACGCCATCGACATGCCCGCTGACCAGGTGGCCGCCCAGCCGGTCGTTGGCACGCAGCGCTTTTTCCAGGTTCACCGGGCCGGTCGCGGCCAGCCCGGCGGTCTTGTCCAGGCTTTCGGCGGACACGTCGACGGTGAAGACGTCGCGGGCCGGGTCGAACGAGGTGACGGTCATGCAGGCCCCGTTGATCGCGACGCTGTCGCCCAGACTCACGTCGCACAGGTACTGCGGCGGCGTGGTGAGGGTCAGCTGCTTGCCGTGGGAGGCGTCGGCGCCCAGGGCGCGCACGTCGGAGATCCGGCCGACGCCGGTGATGATGCCGGTGAACATCGATCGATTGTCTCAGCCGCGGTCTTGGCCTGTCTGCGGGCGCGCGAGCACGCGCAGGTCCTCGCCGACACGGTCGATCTGGTGGAAGCGCAGTGCCACCGCGTCGGACAGGTTGCTCAGCGGACCGAACGACGCCATGTCGAGCCCTGCGCCGAGCAGCTTCGGTGCGAGGTAGACCAGGTATTCGTCGACCAGCCGCTCGCGCACGAAGGAGCCGCTGAGCTTGTGCCCGGCCTCGACATGCAGCTCGTTGATGCCGCGCGTGGCCAGATCGGCCAGCATCGCGGCCAGATCGACCTTGCCGTTGGCATTGGGGACTTGTGCGACTTCGAGGCCACGTTCGGCAAAGGCCGCACGGCGTTCGGTGGTCGGATTGGCTGCATAGACGAGCACCGACCCCGGCGCTTCGAAGATGCGCGCGTCCAGGGGTGCATCGAGCCGCGAATCGACGACCACGCGCAGCGGTTGCCGAGGGGTGGGCACCAGCCGCACATCGAGCCGCGGGTTGTCTTCGAGCACCGTGCCGACGCCCGTCAGTACTGCGCTGGCACGGCGTCGCCAGGCGTGGCCATCGGTGCGCGCGGCTGCGCCGGTGATCCACTGGCTGACGCCATTGGGCAGCGCGGTGCGCCCATCGAGCGAGGCGGCGACCTTCAGCCGCACCCAGGGGCGCTGCCGTTCCATCCGCGAGAAGAATCCGATGTTGAGTTCGCGGGCGGCGTCGGCGCCGATGCCGCTCTCCACCTCGATGCCGGCGGCTCGCAAGCGCGCTGCGCCTAGCCCTGCGACCAGTGGGTTCGGGTCTTCGATTGCCATCACGACGCGGCCCACACCGGCCTGCACCAGCGCATCGCAGCACGGCGGCGTCCGGCCGTGGTGGGCGCAGGGTTCGAGCGTGACGACGACGGTGGCGCCTCGCACCGAGTGGCCGTGGTCGGCCGCATCGCGCAGCGCCATCACCTCGGCATGCGGGCCCCCGGCCTGTTGCGTGTGGCCGCGGCCGATCACCTGGCCGTCGAGTGACACGATCACGCATCCGACGCGCGGGTTCGGTTCACTCAGCGCAATGGACTGTTGGGCCAGCGCCAGCGCTTCGGCCATCCAGTGCTGCTGCGGGCTGGCAGTGTCTGCAGGTGTCGAGCTCATCGGCAGCGGCGGGTGGTGTCAGGGTTGGTGTGGCACGGTGGTGGTCGCTGTGGCCGGTGTGGTGTTAGCCACCTCACCGGTATCGATTCTCGCGGCAGAGTCGCCTGGGCAGGCTTGATCGCCCCGGATCACCAGAAAGTTCTGCTGCATCAACGATCGGTCGACGGCTAAATAGTCCGCTGGATGCTCTTCGTTTCGGTCGATCGCGCCGCTGTGGTCGAGGTCCGTCGTGTAGCGGCATGCCCTGTGATCTGTAGCCGCCGTGCCCAGGCTCCAACCCAGCGGCACCAGGCTGCTGCGCCCCGACC
This sequence comes from Burkholderiales bacterium, assembly GCA_031380885.1. Lineage (GTDB taxonomy): Bacteria > Pseudomonadota > Gammaproteobacteria > Burkholderiales > Burkholderiaceae_C > PBB1. The sequence continues at coordinate 4,945 of JANMXL010000076.1, forward strand.
AGCGCCCTGCCGCGCCGGTGATCGGCACCACGCACTGGTAGGCCATGTAGCGCTCGCCGAGTTCGCTCCATTCGGCCACACCGACGCTGGCTGGCATCGCGAGCAGTGGCACCGCCTCGCGGCGGATGCCATCGGCGCTACGGTACTGCACGGTCTTCAGCGCCTCGGTGCTGCATGACGGTGACGCCGCGTCGGCGACGCCGGACAGCGCCACCGACAGCGCCAGGTCGAGCGGCGCATCGTTGGCCGCTTCGGCGTTCGGCGGGGTCGCATTCGAGAAACGCACGGTGCCGCTCAACCACAGGCCGCGCAGCTCGCTGCAATGGGTCACATCGGCGGCGCTCAGCTGCGCGGTCGTCAGGCCGCTGGCCAGGTCGGTGCAGCGTTGCGTCACCTGCGCGCTCAGGTTGTCGAACACATAGGCAATGGTGCTGGCGATGCCGGGTTTCAGCACGCTGCGCCCGTCACCGAGGTGCTTCGCGTTCACCGGAATGCCGGGCGATCGCGCATAGCCGCTGGCCGGCGTGATCAGGCTGGGCGCCACCGTCAGCGCGCCGGCCAGCGCGGGGCTGACACCTGCGACCACCGAGTTCAGCACCGCCTGCTGCGCGCTGCCGTCACGGGCCGTCCAGGCGACGCTGACGGTGACCGCTTTCAGGCGTGCGGCGCTGCTGTCGTCGATGTGCCGGGTCAGCTGGAACACGGTGTTCAGCGCCGCGCCGTTCAAGTGGTCGACTGATGCGGTGGTGGTCTCGATGCGCTCATAGGGCGTCGCGCCCGAAGCTGCAGCGTCGGCTTGCAGGAACGCGAAGGCACGGAGCGACTCGATGTCTTCCTGAGCGATGCGCATCGCTTCGGAGCGTTGACGTGCCAGATCGGCATGCGCCTGCAGGTGAAGCTGCAGTTTCGCCATCGACAGCACGCTGCCGGCCAGCACCAGGAAAGCGAGCAGCGCTTCGATCAGCGTGACGCCGCGCTGGTTGAATGTGTTGCGGCGTGGATGGGCCAGAGGAAAAGCGGGCGTCGCCATCAGAAATCCCTCCAGCTGCCGGGCACGCGGGCGTAGCTGCCGGTGTGCCGTTGCAGCGCACGCAGCACCGCGGCGTCGTAATGCAGGTCGGGCGTGCCATTGCCGCGGTAGGCCGATGCGGAGATCAGCGCGCCGTGTACCTGCGCTTGGGCGCTGTGGGTGTCGTCCCAGCGGATGTCGGTGGCGTACACCAGGCCGTACAGCGCCACATCGCCGCTCAGCGTCAGCGTGCCGCTGACGACCAGCACCACCGGCTGCGCAGGCGAGCCCAGCGTCACCGGGCCGGTCAGCCGGGCGTCGCCGGTGATCGAGACCATGCGGTTGGCCGCCGCGCCATCGATCGCCGCGGCCACTCGCACCGCACACTCGCTGCGGCAGTCGATCGCCTGCACCGCGGCGTGGGTGTTCCAGCTGGCTGCGTCGACGCCGAAGTGGGTGGCAAACAGGCGGTCGCTGTCGATCGACGCCAGCGCGGCGTCTTCGGCGGACATCGAGGCGCCGGCCGCGCCGCCGGGCGACGTGGTCAGCCGCAGCGCGGAGCCGATCAGGCTGCCGCCCGCACGCACGGTGATGCCGCCTGAGGCGACATCGGTGTTGTGCACGCCGAGCGCAGCCGTGCCCACATCGACCGAGCCCTTGACCGTCAGCGCCGCGGTTGGCACGACGCGAAGGCCAGGCAGCAAACCCAGCACCACCTGCAGCCGCGCCGACGCATCAGGGCGCCCCGCAGCGCCGGGGCGGCACGGGCCGTCGGCGCTGGAACAGCCCGTCGAGGTGATGCGGATCAGGCCCGGCTGCGCCTCGGCGCTGAACTGCACTGCGAAGGCCGGGTGCGGCAGGCCGTCGCCGGGATTCACGGTACTCAGCGACGGCAAGCCGTTCGACGGGCAGCGGCACGACCAGCCAGCCGCTGCATGCACGCAAGCCGGTTGCAGCGCGATGGGTGTGCTGCCCGACATCCAGCTCACTGGTTCCAGTCGGCCGCTGTCGGGGTGCGATCGCACGAACCGCTCTCGAAACGAGGTGTCGGTGGCGGCGGCACTCGGCAGGCATTGCCCGCCGATGCGCTGCGGCTGGTTCAGTTGGGCAATCGCCCATTCGATCCCGGCTTCCGCCGCCTCGAACGCCTGCGCCGCACGGTATTGGTTGGCTGCTGACCGCTGCTCGAACAGCAGCCCTCGGTTGGCATAGGCGGCCACCAGGCACATCGCGAAGAACAGCAGCAGCGTGACGGCGAGCGCCGCAACGCCGCGCTGGCGATGCGCCGTGTGACGGGTCAGGGTGATCGGCGTCATATGACCTGCCTCAAGCCGGGCAGTGGCCGGTGATGCTGTCGTTGCGCAGCCGCACGCGGGTGCGCACGCTGCGCAGGGCGGTGGATTCGCCGAGGCCTTGCGCTGTCAGCGTCAGCATCAAGCTGCGCACATGCAGTTGCGGCGGGCAGCTCGCGTCGCCGCTCGGGCAGGGCGCGGTGCACGAGCCCGCCAGGCTGCGCAGCTGCTCGGTCGGCGTGATGTCGAAGCGGGTGACCTTCATCGTCGTGATGTCGGTCATTGCCTGCCACGGCGAGGTCCCCAGCTGCAGTTCGAGCCCACCGTTGCGCAGCCGGTAGCCGAACTGCTCGTTGTCGTCGACCAAGTCGTCTTCCACCGCGTCACGGGAGTAGCGGAAGGCGACGGTGGAGGCCGAGGTCGTCATCGCGGTGTAGGGGTTGATCGCCGTGCCGGGTGCGCCTGCCATGCCTTCCCGCTGCCACACACCGTGGCCGGCGGCCCCCCAGTAACCGACGCGTCGCAGGTCGCGCGCCATCAGATCGGTGGTGGCACGCAGGTCCTGCATCAGGCGGCTTTGTGCGATCAGCGTGCGGCTCTCGCGCAGATGCATCAACAGCGCCGTCAGGCTGGCGCCGACGATGAACAACCCGATCGTGATGCCGATCAGCAGTTCGACCAGCGACACGCCGGCCTGTGGCCGTGCGCGTTGAGTTGCGAACGGACACATCTCACAGCCTCCAGCAGCGGCTGTTCACGGCGGCGGCGTTGTCAGCCACCTCGGTGGTGCCGGAGGCGTAGCTGACGTTGAGCCCGTCGACGGTGAGCCGCAGGTGCTGGCAGCGCGTGTCCTGCTGCTGGCTGCCGATGGCCGACGCATGCACCACATAGCCGTCGGCGGACGGGCTCAGCACCGCGATGTCGTAGTGCCGGGATGGCGAGGCGCTGCCGAGACCGAGCTGTGACAGATCGCCATAGCTCGGGTGCTCGGAGCGGAACCGCTCCTGCAGCAGTTGCACCTTCATCAGTGCGAGCAGGGCGTCCGAGCGCCGGGTGCTGGCCACCGTGCTGCTGAAGGCGGGGTAGGCGATCGACGACAGCACGCCGATGATGGCGACGCAGATCATCAGCTCGATCAGCGTGAAGCCTCGCACGCTGCGGCATGGGCGTGGTCGTTGTGGAATCGATGCAGGCAGTGGCATGGCAGGCTCCTCGTTGGGTGAAGGATCAGCAGGCGCGGTAGCCCGGAAAAGCCGGGCTGCCGCTGGGTGTGCAGGTGCGCACGCGCCCCAGCACGTTGACGATGTGGTGGATGGCGCCGGCTGTCGCCGACACCACCCGCAGCGTGCCGGTGGGTGTGCTGGTGCCGTGCAGTGGATCGAACAGGATCGACGACACGTTGGCCTGCACGCTGAGGCCGCTCGAGGTGGGCACGCTCACCGTCTTCAGCTGCACCGCATCGCCTGTGCAGACGGCAGCGGCCGTGTTCAGGGCGCAGGAACACTGGTGGCGCGCCGCGCTGTGCACCACGTAGCAGCTGCCCCAGGCGGCGCTGTAGAAGCTCAGACGCAGCGGCTCGTTGCGCCACACCGCTGCACTGCGCACGAGCTGCACATCGGTCGCCACCTGGGCCGCCAGACCGGCCAGACGCTGGCGCTCGATCAGGCCGCTGAAGCTCGGGGCGGCACCGCACACCAGCACCGCCAGGATGGTCAGCGTGATGGCCGCTTCGACCAGCGTGATGCCGCGCTGCAAATTCGGTTTTGGGGGCGGGTGATGCAGTGAGTCCATGGGCTCACTGTAGGAATCACGCTGGTGCGGCGCGACCCCTGGAGGTGGGGTCGGGCCGTCCTCACTGGAGGGCCCTCACTCGGGGGTGGACGTCCCGGCAGGCGGCGCGTCGCTGCCTGCGCTCAGATGTCGCGGATCAGCTGCCGGAACTCGTCGACATCCTCGAAGCTGCGGTACACCGAGGCGAAGCGCACATAAGCGACCTTGTCGATGCGCTTGAGCTCGCGCATTACCAGTTCGCCCAGCCGGGTCGACGGCACTTCCTTCGCGCCACTGTTGAGGATTTTTTCCTGCATGCGCTCCAGCGCCGCATCGATCTGCTCGACGCTGACCGGCCGCTTGCGCAGCGCCAGCGTCATCGACGCACGCAGCTTCGACAGATCGAACTCGGCGCGCGTGCCGTCCTTCTTGACCACGGCGGGCAGCGCGATTTCGGCACGCTCGTAGGTGGTGAAGCGCTTGTCGCAGCTGTGGCAGCGGCGACGACGGCGCACCACGTCGCCTTCGTCGGACTCACGCGTCTCGACGACCTGGGTGTCTTCGTGGCTGCAGTAGGGGCAACGCATGCGAAAAGGCCCGTCGCTGCAAGTTCAACAGGACGGGCCGGTACCGATCAACACACCGAAGCGGCCCGCTTCAGCGGTACACCGGGAAGTCGCGCGTCAGTGCCGCGACCTTGGCGCGCACCGTCTCGAGGTTCGCTTCGTCGTGCGGGTGGTCCAGCACATCGGCGATCAAATGCGCGGTGAGCCGGGTCTGCTCTTCCTTGAAGCCGCGGGTGGTCAGCGCCGGTGTGCCCAGGCGGATGCCGCTGGTGACCATCGGCTTTTGAGGGTCGTTCGGGATGCCGTTCTTGTTGCAGGTCATGTGCGCCAGACCCAGCACCGCCTCGGCTTCCTTGCCGGTCAGGTTCTTCGGCCGCAGATCGACCAGCATCACGTGGCTTTCGGTGCGTCCGCTGACGATGCGCAGGCCGCGCGAGATCAAGGTCTCGGCCAGCACTTTGGCGTTGGTCACGACCTGCTGCTGGTAGGCCTTGAATTCCGGCGACAACGCTTCCTTGAAAGCCACCGCCTTGCCGGCGATCACGTGCATCAGCGGGCCGCCCTGCAGGCCGGGGAACACCGCGCTGTTGATCTTCTTGGCGATGTCTTCGCGGTTGGTCAGCACGATGCCACCGCGCGGGCCCCGCAGGCTCTTGTGGGTGGTCGAGGTCACCACGTCGGCGTGTGGCAGCGGGTTCGGGTAGACGTCGGCAGCGATCAAGCCGGCGTAGTGCGCCATGTCGACCATGAAGTGCGCGCCGATGGCTTTGGCCACCTTGGCGAAGCGCTCGAAGTCGATGCGCAGCGCGTAGGCCGACGCGCCGGCGATGATCAGCTTGGGCTTGTGTTCGTGCGCCAGGCGCTCCATCGCGTCGTAGTCGATCTCTTCCTGGGCATTCAGGCCGTAGCTGACGACCTTGAACCACTTGCCGCTCATGTTCAGCGGCATGCCGTGGGTCAGGTGGCCGCCTTCGGCCAGGCTCATGCCCATGATGGTGTCGCCGGGTTGCAGCAGGCCGAAGAACACGGCCTGATTCGCCTGCGATCCCGAGTTGGCCTGCACGTTTGCGTACTCGGCGCCGAACAGTTGCTTCACGCGGTCGATGGCAAGTTGCTCGGCCATGTCGACGAACTCGCAACCACCGTAGTAGCGCTTGCCGGGGTAGCCCTCGGCGTACTTGTTGGTGAGCTGCGTGCCTTGCGCCTCCATCACGGCCGGCGAGGCGTAGTTCTCGGAAGCGATCAGCTCGATGTGGTCTTCCTGGCGCTGGGTCTCGCGCTGGATGACAGACCAGAGTTCGGGGTCGGTGAGGGCGATGGTCGATCGGGCACGGTCAAACATGGTCGGCAGTCCTAGTGAAGCGGAGTCCCCGGGCTGGCTCCTGCGGAGCCGCATTCGCGTGTGCACACGACACACGACCCCAAGGCTGCCCAGGCGAACGGCTGAACGGCGGCCTGTAAATCACAGGTGCCGACCGCGCTTCCCGGTGGTGACCCACCTCGGGCCCAGGCCGATGTTCGGTCGGGGCCGCATCGCCAGTTGCGCGGCGCATCAAGTGTAACGGAGCGACCCCGCGCGGGGCCGGCAGGTCAGCAGGTCAGGGCAGCAGCAGGGCGATCTTGTCGGCCTCAACGACGGTGGGTTCGGCCGGCGCTGGCGTCGCTGGAATCGCAACGCGATGGGGCGCGTGCGTTGTTGCGGCGGCGGTGGCGGCAGCGGCCGGAGCGACGACTGCGGTACGCATCGGCACGTTCTTGCCACCGGCCACGAGGCGCAGCGAATTCTGCTCACTCAAGACCTTGATCGCATA
>JANMXL010000101.1:0-7673 GCA_031380885.1 Burkholderiales bacterium
TGATCAAGCACCTGCGCGATCAGCACATCGTGGTCGACCGCATCGTGCGCGCCGCTTGCCCAGCGCGCGGCACCCTGCTGGCCAGCCAGCGTTTCGACGCCTACATCTCGGTCTTCAAGTGGGCGCTCGACTTGGCGCAGATCCCGGTGCTGCCCGAGCTGATCGACTTCATCGGCGGTGTCGCGCAGCGGCGGGCCGATCCGTCGCAGCTTCCCGGCGTCGCTGCGATGATTCCCGACAGCCCTTTGGTGCGCTGGCTGCATGCGGCCGATGCGCCGGTGCCCGGCGAGTTGCGCGTGCTGGCAGGCGACCTCGAAGGCGACAGCGTCGGCTCCTGGCTGAAAACGCTGATGGCCGATGCCTGCTACTGGACCGACAACGACCTGGTCGTGCAGACACGTTCGATGTACGGTGGTGTGCCGCGCGCCAACGGCGCGAGCTTCCTGCTCGACCAGGGCGGCCAAGTCAGCCACTTCAACTACTTTGCCAACGAACGCACCGCCGAAGCGGTGGTCAGCGGGCTGACGCAGGAGCAGCCCGCGGGCTGGCGCACCATCGGGCCGCTGTCGTATGCGGGCGAGTCGGCCACCGGCACGCGTGGCATGCGTGGGAACATGGCGCGAGGCAGCGACCAGCCGGCCTCAGCCAAGCCCGCGGTGTTCGTTTTGCCTGGCATCTTGGGCAGCCACCTGAAGGTCGATGGCAAGCGCATCTGGCTGGGCTGGCGGCTGATCAATGGGCTGAAGCGCCTCGAATACCCGGACGCCGCGGGCCACAAGGTAGAGCCCGGTGGCCCGGTCGGCCTGAGCTACGACGCGCTGATGGATGTCCTGGGTCAGACCCATGAAGTCATCGAGTTTTCCTACGACTGGCGCCAGCCGATCGAGCAGGAAGCGCAGCGGCTTGCCGCCTATGTGCAGGCCGCGCTGGCGGCACGCGACAAGAGCGGCCAGCCGGTGCGCATCGTTGCGCATTCGATGGGCGGCCTGGTCGCGCGCACGATGCAGCTCGAATGCCCCGACATCTGGGCGCAGATGATGTCGCGGCCCGGCGCCCGCCTGCTGATGCTGGGCACGCCGAATGCCGGCTCCTGGGCGCCGATGCAGGTGCTGTCGGGCGACGACACCTTCGGCAATGCGCTGGTGGCGTTCGGCGCGCCGTTCCAGGACCATGCCGCCCGCGAGCTGATGGCGCAGTTTCCGGGCTTCATCCAGCTGCAGCAGTCGCTGGTGGATGATCCCCGCGCGCTCGATCGCCATGAAACTTGGGCGAAGCTCGCGGCGGACGACCTGGCGCAAATCGAGGCGAATTCATGGTGGCACGACGACACGCGGCAGACCAACGCCTATCGCTGGGGTGTGCCGGAACAGTCGGTGCTCGACGCGGCCGTGGCGCTCCGGCGGCGCCTCGATGCGCAGCACGACACGCTGTGGCCGGAGCTGACAAACCAGGTCGTGCTGGTGGTCGGCCGCGCGAAGTTCACGCCCGATGGCTACGAGATCGGCAACGACGGGCTGGTCTACCTGAACTCGCCCGATGCCGGTGATGGCCGGGTGACGCTGGCCAGCGCCATGCTGCCCGGCGTGCCGACCTGGCAGGTCGACAGCGAGCACGGCAGCCTGCCCGACCAGCACAGCGCCTTCGATGCCTATTTGGAGCTGTTGGTCGAGGGGCGCACCCGCCTGCTGGCGGTGCAGGCACCGATCGACAGTGTGCGCGGTGCCATTGACGGCGCAGCACAGGCGAACGCGCAGGTGCGCAGCCGCCCGTCGCGCGAGCGTCGTGCACCGAGCCCGCCCCTCGATGTCGACCACAACGCGCTGTTCGGCAGCGAAGCGCCCCCCATCGACGCCGGGGTTGCCTCAGCGCCTGAACCACTGCAGATCACCGTCATCAACGGCGACCTGAAATTCGTGCGCCACCCGCTGATGCTGGGCCACTACATCTCGTCGCGGGTCACCGGCACCGAAGCGGTGGTCAATGCCTTGATCGGCGGCACGATGGCGGAATCGCTGGCGGTGCGGCAGTACCCCGATGCGCCGGGCACGCATCAATTCTTCGCCAACACCGGCAGCCAAAGCAGCAACCCGCTGCAACTGCCGCGACCCGAGTGCGTGGTGGTGATCGGCCTCGGTGCCGAAGGCAACTTGCGGCCCAGCGACCTGGCCTACTCGGTCAAGATGGGCGCGCTGGCGCTGGCGCAGCGTCTTTTCGAGCAGGCGCACGACGGCCGGCCGACATGCGAGCTGGCCGCCACGCTGATCGGCAGCGGCGGTGCGGGCATCAGCGCAGGGCAGGCCGCGCAGGCGATCGTGCAGGGCGTGCGCGACGCCGACTGCGCTTTGGCAGAACTCAACAAGCAGCTCGAAACGCAGGACGCTGCGGCGAAGCGCCGAACCGGGCCCCTGCGCCGCTGGCCACGCATCGGCCATGTCTGGCTGATCGAGCTGTACCTGGACCGCGCCAGCGAGGCCTGGCGGGCCCTGTATGCGCAGGCGGCATCCTCGCCGGAGCGGTACAGGCTGAGCGAGCGGATCGAGTCCAGCATCGGTGCGATGCGACGCCCGCTGGACGGCGGCTACCGCGGTACCGGCAGCGACTACATCCGCGCCGCGGCGGTGACCCTTCCGGCCGGCGATGCGGTGCTCGAGTACACGATCGACACCAAGAAGCGCGCGCGCACCGAACGGCTGCTGCAGCCGGTGCAGCAGCGGCTGCTGCGCAACCTGGTGAAGCAAGCGTCGAGCGATGCCAACCGCGACACGCGCATCGGCCGCACGCTGTTCAACCTGCTGGTGCCGCTGGAGCTGGAGCCGTTCCTCGGCGGCACGACCGAGATGCTGCTGCAGGTCGATCGCGCCACCGCGGGCATCCCGTGGGAGATGCTGGACACCGATGCCGATGCCCGCCTGTTGGGCACCCCGACCGGGCCGCGGGCCGGCGATGCGTTGACGCCCTGGGCGATCCGCGCCAAGCTGATCCGCACGCTGACGACGGTCGATTTCCGGCGTGGTGTCGTCGATGCGCGGCCCGAAGCCCACATGCTGGTGATCGGCGAGCCGCTGGTGGACAGCGGCGCTTACCCGCCGCTGCCGGGTGCGCGCGCCGAGGCCCGCGCGGTCTATGAACTGCTGCTCAAGCAAGGGGCAGTGCAGGGGGGACAAGTCGTCGGGCTGGTTGGCGACGAGGCCAGCCCCGGGCCGGACGCGATGAGCGTCATCAACACGCTGATGTCGCGCGACTGGCGCATCGTCCACATCGCAGGTCACGGCGAGGCACCGGACGACCACGACGACACCGACCCCTGGGGCGCTGAGACCGTGGCGGCAACGGAAGGTGCCCGCAGGCGGGTGAAGCATGCGCGCGGTGTCGTGCTGTCCAACGGCACCTTTCTCGGCCCCTGCGAAATCCGCAGCATGCGCATCGTGCCGGAGCTGGTGTTCGTCAACTGCTGCCACCTGGGGGGCCGCAGTGCGGCGCAGACGCTCAATGTCGCCTCGAACTTCGACCGCGCGCGCTTTGCCAGCGGCGTGGCCGAAGCGCTGATCGAGATCGGCGTGCGTTGCGTCGTGGCGGCGGGTTGGGCGGTGGACGACCTGCCGGCGATGCAGTTCGCGACCCGCTTCTACAGCGCGCTGCTGCGCGGTGCGCGCTTCATCGACGCGGTGGCCGAAGCGCGCAGCGCGGCTTATGCGCCGGACAGCAACACCTGGGCGGCCTACCAGTGCTACGGCGACCCCAACTGGCGCTTCACCGACAACGGCGGTGACGCGCAGCGGCCGGCCACCTCGCTTGCCGATGAATTCGCTGGCGTCATGTCGGCCCCCGCGCTGGCACTGGCACTGGAGACCATCGCGATCGAATGCGAGCACCAGGGCCGCGACCCGGCATCGCAGCGCGCCAAGATTCGCCACCTGGAGGCGCAGTTTTCGCCACACTGGGGCGGCATGGGGGCCGTGGCCGAAGCCTTCGGTGTGGCCTGCAACGCCGCGGGTGACACCGATGCAGCGATCGCCTGGTATGCCCGTGCGATGGCCGCCAACGATGGCAGCGCGACGCTGAAGTCCAGCGAACAATGGGGCAACCTGCGGGTGCGGCAGGCATGGCAGCGCGTCGACGAGTCCGTCACCGTCATGCGCCAGCTCGACAAGAAGGTCCAGGCGGGTGGAGCGATCGGATTGCTGCAAGCGCAGCTCAAGGCAGCGCGAGCAACGCTTGCCAAGGTGGCGCTGGCGGCGCGCGCTGAGCTGTCCACAGCGCTGGCCGTGCTGAACCGCCTGGTCGATCTGCAGCCGACGATGGAGCGCCACAGCCTGTGTGGTTCTGCCTACAAGCGCCTGGCGATGCTCGAGCGCGTGGCAGGCCGATCGGCGCATGCTGAAGCTGCGCTGCGCGAGATGCTGCGCTGCTGCGCCGACGCCGAGCGCCTCGGGCGTGATGCCGGCATGCCCGATTGGTACTACCCCGCGTGGAACCGGCTGGCCGGCGAGATCGCGCTGCAGGCATCGAATGCGACCCCCAAGGGCCGATTGGTGCCGCAGCCACTCGATGCCGAGCGACTCGCTGCGGTGCGACAGATGTTCGTCAACAAGACGCGCGACGACCCTGATTTTTTCAGCGTCGTCGGCCTGACCGAACTGCGCATGCTCGAAGCGATCGCGGACGGCTCGCTGTCACAAGCGTGCACCGGCATCGCGTTGGAGTTCGACGCCTTGCATGCGCGCATGCCCAGCATGCCGAAATGGAAGTCGGTGCATGACCAGCTGGATTTCGTGCTGGCGGGAATCTTCGTTCATGGGCCACCTGCAGAGCGTGAGGCCGCACGAACATTGCTCTCGCATGTGGAGGCCTACCTCGACGCTGAGGTCTGATCGGAAAGCCCCCACGCACGGCGGAAATCGCCGTGCGTGCTCATGTCGGGCTGTGCGTCGCGGCATACTGATGCCGTTGCGAGACGCAACGAATCGAGAGCCGCAGATGTCATTGCTTCCTCCCGATCACCCCGGACGCCTCGCGCTGTCGAACGAAGTGCATGCCCGGCCGCCACAGCCGCTGGAGACGCCTTCTCGTGCATCGTTTTTGGCGGTGCTGGTTGATTTCGATGCGCGTGAGCGCGAACTGGCGCACATCACGACCTTGTGCGTACACCACGGCGTGAACGGCCCCCCGAAGGGAGCCTCCCACTTCAGCGCGACGTTGGGCGCGATGAGTTTCACGTGGGAGCGCCACGGCGAGTTTTCCACCTACGCGGTCTTCATCAACGGCCGCAGTGCATTGCCTTGCCAGGAGACCGCCGCATCGCGTCTGCCTCAGGGCTGGCTGGCGGCAGTGCCGGGCACGACGCTGGTGGCGGCGCATGCCGAGTTGATCTGCGCAGCTGACGGTCTGCCCAGCGCGGCGCTGCTGTCGAGCCAGTTCGACGGCAACATCGCCGTCGGCTCGACCGTTGGCGATGGCGCTGCCATCGCCTACACCGACTTCCGGGTGCATGCCGACGGCTTCGTGCGCTTCGCCGTGTTCGACACGGCACTGACGCCTCGTCAGGCCGGGCGGATCGTGCAGCGCCTGTTCGAGATCGAGACCTACCGCATGCTGGCCTTGCTGGCGCTGCCTATCGCACGGCAGCAGCTGCCGCGCATCGTTGAGATCGAAAGTGCGCTCGCGGCATTGACCGACCGCATCGCGCAGGACCAGCACAGCGACGACGAATCGCTGTTGCAGCAGCTGACGCGGCTGGCCGCCGAAGTCGAAAGCGCACTGGCGTCCAGCCAGTTCCGCTTCGGTGCCTGCCGCGCCTACTTCGAACTCGTGAGCGCGCGCATCGGCGAACTGCGCGAGCGGCGATTGCCGGGCGTGCAGACGATCGAGGAATTCATGTCGCGCCGCTTCACGCCCGCGGTCGCCACCTGCTCCACGGTGTCGCAGCGGCTGCATGATTTGTCAGAGCGCGTGGCCCAGACCAGCGCCTTGCTGTCGACCCGCTTCGACATTGCCCGCGAACGGCAGAACCAGGCGTTGCTGGCCTCGATGGACCGGCGTGCAAAGCTGCAGCTGCGCCTGCAGCAGACGGTCGAGGGCCTGTCGGTCGCGGCCATCGTTTACTACGTTGCCGGCGTGGCAGGTTACGTGGCGAAGGGGCTCGAGTCCGGCGGCTTGCCGATCAATGTCGATCTGGCGGTTGGGCTGGCCATTCCAGTGATCGCGTTGGCGGTGCTGTCGACCCTGCGCCGCGTCAAGCGCCGCATTGCGCGAGACGAGACAGATCAAGCCACTGCACGTCAGCTGTGAGCCCGTGCTGATCCGAATCGCAGGCCTGCAGACCGTGTGATAACGTGGTTTTCTTCGCTTTTGCTGTCTTTTTTGCTGCCTCTTTTTGCAGCCGCCGACCATGTCCGTGCAGTTCCCGTTCTCCGCCATCGTCGGCCAAGACGAAATGAAACTCGCCATCCTGATCGCTGCCGTCGACCCCAGTGTCGGTGGCGTGCTGGTCTTCGGTGACCGCGGCACCGGCAAATCGACCGCGGTGCGCGCGCTGGCGGCGATGCTGCCGAAGATGCGCGCGGTGATCGGCTGCCGCTACCACTGCGATCCGGACGCTGCCGGCGCGGCCTGCGAAGACTGCAAGGCCCGCAAGCTGGCCGGCACGCCGCTCAAGTCGCATCTGATCCCGGTGCCGGTCGTTGACCTGCCGCTGGGTGCGACCGAAGACCGCGTGGTCGGCGCACTCGACCTCGAACGCGCACTGTCGCAAGGCGTCAAGGCCTACGAGCCTGGCCTGCTGGCGCGCGCGAACCGCGGCTTCCTTTACATCGACGAGGTCAACCTCTTGGAAGATCATCTGGTCGATCTGCTGATCGACGTGGCGGCCTCGGGTGAGAACGTCGTCGAGCGCGAAGGCCTGAGCGTGCGCCATCCAGCGCGCTTCGTGCTGGTCGGCAGCGGCAACCCGGAAGAAGGCGAGCTGCGCCCGCAACTGCTGGACCGCTTCGGCCTGTCGGTCGAGGTGAAGACGCCGACCGATCTGCCGTCGCGCATCGAGGTCGTGCGCCGCCGCGATCAATTCGAACGCGACCCGCACAGCTTCACCGAAAAATGGAAAAAAGAAGACGAGCGCGTGCGCCGCAGCATCGTCAAGGGCAAGTCGCACATCGCCGAGGTGGCGGTGCCCGACGCTGCACTCGAGCGTGCCGCACAGCTGTGCATGGCACTCGGCACCGATGGCCTGCGCGGTGAGCTGACGCTGATCCGCGCCGCGCGCGCACTGGCCGCCTTGCAGGGCGATGCGGCGGTGGGCGATGCGCACCTGAAGCGCGTCGCGCCACCGGCACTGCGCCACCGCCTGCGCCGCAACCCGCTCGACGATGCCGGCTCGACGGTGCGCGTCGATCGCGCCGTGGCGGAACTGTTCGGGGCATGACCCGGGCAACGCCCGACGCCAGCGCGGCCGCGACATCGGCAGAGCAACGTTGGCGCTGCGCTCAGCCAGCGCTGTCGATCGCGGCACTGCATGCGGCGGCGTTGTTCGCCGTCGATCCGGTCGGCACCGGCGGCGTGGTGATCCGGGCGCTGTCGGGCCCGGCGCGAGACGGCTGGCTGCGCTGCCTGAACAGTCTGCTGCCCGAGGGCACACCGATGCGCCGGGTGCCGCTGCACATCAACGACGAACGTCTGCT